>VFJW01000026.1 GCA_009885845.1 Geobacter sp. | reverse complement strand
GTTGGTTGAAAACGGCATGATCGGCAAGCCCTCCGACTCAAAAATCCGCTTGTGGGAAGAGGACATTCATAAAAAGTTCGCCATGCTGATCGTCAGCCCTTATGTTCTGTTTCAGGAAAAGATGCCGACTTTTCATTGATTGGCGGATGGAGTGACCACGTGGATATAACGCTTAATGACATTGAGGTGCGGGTTCTTGGCAGCCTGATAGAAAAGGAGCTGACAACGCCGGAGAATTATCCGCTGTCACTTAATTCTCTCACCAACGCCTGCAACCAGAAGTCAAACCGTGATCCAGCCATGACTCTGGCTGAGGAGGAGGTCGTGCGAGCCCTCGACTCACTCCGTTTCAAACAGCTGGTGGTACTCTCGGCTGATGGCGGCCGTGTGCCGAAGTATCGCCATCTGATGGCTGAAAAACTTGGCTTGATGCCGTCTGAACAGTCGATCATATGTGAACTGCTGGTTCGAGGCCCTCAGACGGTTGGCGAGTTACGCACCCGCGGAGAGCGGATGCATCCGTTTGGTGATCTGGCGGCAGTCGAAGAGGTGCTTCAGGAGTTAATGGTGCGGGAAACACCGCTGATTACCCTGATGCCCCGTCAACCGGGGCGGAAAGAAGGGCGTTATGCCCAGCTTTTTTCTGCAATCCCGGAGTGTGCTGAAGAGGTCTCAGAAGCGCGACCGGAGGCCGCCCGACAACGGGTCGCGGCAGAAAATGAGCGTATTGTAAAATTGGAGACGGATGTGACGGCACTGCATGATGAGGTTGCTGATCTGCGGCGATTGATGGAGGAGTTCAAAAAACAGTTTGAATAGCTTGTTCAAGTAAACGAATCGACATGACAAAAAGTCGTTTTGTCGAGTAGATTTACCGTTGTACTCAGCAAAAATTACTGTATAGTTCCCAACAAAAAAATGAGTTCCGGAAGGATCTCCAATGGCAATAAAATTGCGCAGACAGAGAGAACACCTCCTGACGGTTTTCTCTGCCACCAATTGTTCTTGTTGATGCCCATTCAAACCGGCGTTGCGGTGTTTTCCGTGCGCCGGTTTTACATTTTGTACTGGGAGAATAACCTATGAATACCGAACGTCGCAGCTGCGTAACTCCGGATGATTTTCACTCAATCATCTCTACCTCCATTGACGGCTTCCTGTTTGTGGACCTCGGCGGCAACATTCTTGAAACCAATGACAGTTACTGCCAGACCGTCGGCTACTCCCGTGACGAACTTCTCAATCTGGATATTTCCTTTATCGATGCTATCGACAGCAAAGATGATGTCGCCAAACGTTTTGAATTAATCATTCAGAAAGGGTCATTGCGGTTTGAGACCAAACACCGGCACAAGAACGGTAACGTCATTGATATTGAGGTCAGTGCCAATTATTCGCCTGCGCAGGGTGGTTCAATTTTTTCCTTCATCAGAGATATTTCCGACAAGAAACAGACGGAAAATAGACGCAGACAAGTAGAACTCGCACTGGAAGAATCGGAGTGGAAATTTCAGGCTCTGTTTGATAACGGCCCGATCGGTGTTGCGTACCACCGTATGATCTATGACAACTCCGGCAAAGCGGTTGATTACCTCTTCCTCGATGTCAACGACAAATATCTTGAACTGACCGGCGTTGACCCTCGAGACAAAACCGTTACACAGGCTTTCCCCGGCATTGAAAACGATCCTTTCGACTGGATCGGCACTTTTGGCAAAGTCGCCAGAACCGGGGAAAGCATTCGCTTTGAACAGTACCTCGAATTAAACGACCGCTGGTACGACTGTGTCGGCTATCAATACAAACCGGATCATTTTGTTGCCGCTTTTCTGGAGATCACTGATCGTAAAAAAGCGGAGGCGGTACTGCTGAAAACCAATGAAGTTTTTTCTCTGTTCATGCGTCACTCACCGATATATGTCTTCATCAAGGAGGTGACACCAACCGGTAGTCGCGTACTGCAGGCCAGTGACAATTTTCAGGAGATGGTTGGTATCAAAGGGTCGGATATGATCGGCAAGACCATGGAAGAGCTGTTTCCACCGGAATTCGCCGCAAAGATATCCGCTGACGACCGGAATGTCGTTGCAAAAGGTGATCTGCTGAAAATTGATGAGGAGCTGAACGGACGCAGTTATACCACTGTCAAATTCCCGCTGACGCAGGAGGGGAACACTCTCTTGGCCGGTTTTACCATCGACATCACCGAGCGGAAACAGATTGAAGATGCGCTGCGGCAAAGTGAGGCCACGTTCAGGAAACTGTTTGAGGACTCCTCCGATGCCATCCTCCTGATTGACAGCACAGGTGTCTTCGTGAAATGCAACCAGGCTGCACTTGATCTTCTCAAGATGACCAGTGAGCAGTTTCTTCTACTATCACCTGCCCGGATCTCTCCGGAGTTTCAGCCCGACGGGCGGCGCTCTGATGAAGCGGCACTGGAGATGATTTCGCTGGCCTACAGCAAGGGATTGCATCGCTTCGACTGGACCTGCGTCAATGCCGAAGGGGGCGAATTCATCGTCGAAGTATCTCTCATGCCGATCACCATTAAAGGGCAGACCATGCTCCACAACACGTGGCGCAACATCACTGAACGTAAACGGGTGGAGCGTGGACTGCAGCTTTCTGAACAGAAATTCTCCACTATATTCAACCTGATGCCTGACATTGTCGGCATAACCCTTATGGCTGACGGCTGTTTTATAGAGGTCAACGATGGTTTTGAACGCTGGACCGGGTGGAGCAGAGAAGAGGCTCTCGGCAAATCATCTCTTGACCTTGGCGTTTGGAGTCCTGAAGCCCGCGCGAAAGCAGTGGTCATCATGCAGGAAAATGGACGTCTGGACGAGTTTGAGTTCATGATGACCACAAAAACGGGGGAACAGCGGAACGCCTTGATGTATCTGCTCCCCATAATCGTTCAGGGCCAGAAATGTCTCTTCTTTCTGGCCCGGGACGTCACCGAATTCAAGCGAGCCGTGGAAGACCGCATCGATTTTGAGAAGCAGCTGCTCCATGCGCAGAAACTGGAGAGCCTTGGTGTACTCGCCGGCGGCATTGCCCATGACTTCAACAACCTGCTGATGGTTATTATGGGCAACGCTGATCTGGCGTTGATACGCCTCAACCCTGAATCGCCTGCTGTCGATAATTTGAAACGCATCGAAGAAGCTTCCGCACGGGCTGCCGACCTGGCCAAGCAGATGCTGGCCTATTCCGGCAAAGGAAAATTTGTGGTCGAGCCTCTGGACATGAGCAGACTTGTGGAAGAGATGCTCCATATGCTGGAGGTTTCAATTTCGAAGAAGGCGGTGCTCCGTTTTAATCTCACCAAACCGACACCCTCTGTCGAAGCCGATGCCACCCAGATGAGGCAGATCATCATGAATCTGGTCATCAACGCATCCGAAGCGATCGGCGACAAGAGCGGCGTCATTGCCATCACCACCGGCTGCATGGACTGCGACAGGAATTACCTGAAGGATGTCTGGCTGGATGAAAACATATCCGCAGGGCTTTATGTCTTCCTGGAGATTGCCGATAGCGGCTGCGGAATGGACAAGGCAACCATGACCAAACTGTTTGACCCGTTCTTTACCACCAAATTCACCGGGCGGGGTCTCGGCATGGCCGCGGTACTCGGCATTGTCCGTGGCCATAAAGGCGCAATCAAGGTTTACAGCGAGCTAAACAGGGGGACCACTTTTAAAATCCTGTTGCCCGCCTCCGACCGTCCGGTGGAACTCTTCAATGGTCATGATCAGGCGGATAACTGGCAAGGCTCAGGGAAAGTGCTGCTGGTGGATGACGAAGAAACCGTGCGTGGTATCGGCTCAGAGATGCTTAAGGAACTGGGTTTCACGGTCATAACCGCCGATGACGGCAGAGAAGCCGTTGCCGCTTTCAAGCGGAATCCCGATATAGCCTTCGTCATCCTCGACCTGACCATGCCGCACATGGATGGTGAGCAGTGCTTCCGCGAATTGAAGCAGCTCAAGCCCGATGTGAAGGTTATGATATCAAGCGGCTACAGTGAGCATGAAGTTTCCATAAAATTTGCCGGTAAGGGTCTGGCCGGATTTATCCAGAAGCCGTACAAGCTGAGCATGCTAAAAGAGGCTATCCGGAAGATTTGAGTGCCGTTCAATCCATGAACAGCTGCATGTCATATACTTTCAGGCAACGGGGATGTGACAGGCCAGAACCGTCTCTGCAGCTCATCCATCAACCCGCCCAGACTCTTGCGGTCACGGGCCGACACTGTGACACTGTTCTGGGTTCTTGCTGACTGACGAACCTTGAGGAATCTCACCGGATCCTTCTTTTTCATATCAGTCAGCAGATCCGACTTGTTGAACACCAGTAGTTCCTGCTTATCCCCCAGATCCAATTCCGCTAAAATAGCCCGCACCTGGGTGATCTGATCCTCAAAACGTGGGTGAGATGCATCCACAACATGCAGCAGCAGGTCAGCATCGCGCATCTCCTCCAGTGTTGCCTTGAAAGCTCCCAGCAGAGATTTCGGCAGGGAACGGATAAAACCGACCGTATCGGTGATAATTACCTCCCGTTCACGAGGGAAGCGGAGACGGCGGGTCGATGTGTCCAGTGTTGCAAAGAGCAGGTCTTCCGTAAAGACGTCACTTTTGGTCAGGGCATTCAGCAGAGTCGACTTGCCGGCATTGGTGTAGCCGACGATCGAAATGATCGGCACCCCCGCCTTGACCCGCTGTTTACGTCGCTGGTCGCGTCCCTGGGAAAGTTCCTTCAGTTCGCGCTCCAGGCTCGTGATCCGGTCACGGACACGGCGCCGGTCAGTCTCCAGCTTTGTTTCACCCGGCCCTCGCCCGCCGATCCCTCCCATCAGACGTGACATTTGCACACCTCTACCGGAGAGACGCGGCAGAAGATATTTGAGTTGCGCCAGCTCAACCTGCACTTTGCCGTCAAGCGTTTTCGCACGCCGGGCAAAAATATCAAGTATGAGCTGGCTCCGGTCGATAACTTTCAGCTCCGTCATTGCGGTAATACTGCGAATCTGGGCCGGAGTAAGCTCCTGATCGAATACCAGCATACTGGCACCCCGCTGCATTGCCCGAATGACCACATCACGCATCATCCCCTCCCCCATCAAAGTGCGGGGATTAAGCGTTTTCGGACGCTGAATGAATTCGTCAAGTGCTTCCACCTGGTCAGTGCGTGCCAGTTCACGCAGTTCGTCCATCGAATCTTCCGCTTCCTGACGGGTGCCGGAGGTTGTGACGGAGATCAGAATAGCCCGTTCAAGGGCATCCTTGGTTTTTGGTGCAGTCCGGGCCGCTTTTTCCAGATCGGCTTCCAGCTCCGGAATGACGTGAACGCAGTCAAGCTCTATTCGTTCGAGGGGTAGAATCGGGTCGAGGGCCGTGCCTGCCCCCCTTTGGTCAGGGGCCAGCCAGGCAAGCTGGGCATGTATCTGTATTTTACCGGGGGTGTACAGCAGGGCGGCGAGCAGGTCAAAACGCAACAGGGAAAGATCGGTCAGATCGTCTTCAGAAACCGGCTCGTTTTTCAGGTGAGTATGAATAAGGCGCAGGCCGCGCATGACCCTTTTCCCGAGCGGGTAATCGCGCAGTTCGGGGATCACCACCCCTTTCTCATCGCCGACGATGACGTATTCGACACTGCCGGCGCGGTTGACGAGGATGGCGATCTGGCGACGGAGGTCGCTTGAAAGTTCGACGAGGCGGGCAGCCAGATCAAGGGAGCAGAATTCAGCTACCGGTATCCGCCTGCGGTACAGGCGCTCCAGAGACTGGATCTGGCTTGATTTCAAGCCTGCAAGATTACCGAATACTTCTTTAATAGGATGACTCCGGAATTATAATCCGATTATATTGTAGCCGCCGTCAACGTAATGAATCTCGCCGCTGACACCTGCGGCCATGTCGCTGCAGAGATAGAGTGCCGAGTTGGCAACATCTTCCTGGGTGATGGTTCGTCTGAGCGGGGCTTTTGACTCAACATGGTTGAGGATAGTGTGGAAACCGTTTACCCCCGCAGCAGCAAGGGTTCGAATCGGACCGGCGGAGATGGCGTTTACCCGGATACCTTCAGGACCAAGCGCCTCAGACAGATATCGCACAGAGGATTCAAGCGCTGCTTTGGCAACTCCCATGACGTTGTAACTCGGGAACACTTTCATAGCGCCGTAGTAACTGAGAGTCAGAGCAGACCCCCCTCTCCCCTGCATCATCGGGTGAGCAGCTTTCATAATTGCCAGGAGGGAGTAGACACTGATGTCCATAGCAGTGGCAAAACCTTCCCGTGTAGTGTGTAAAATCGTCCCTTTCAGCTCTTCCTTGTTTGCAAAAGCGACCGCATGGATGATGATATCAACACCATCCCAAACCTTGCCGAGCTCACTGAATACTGCATCTATCTCATCGTCACTGGTGACATTACAGGGAAGAATTGCTACGGCATCCAGAGACTCCGCCAAAGGGCGGACCCGCTTCTCAAAGGCCTCTCCGGCGTATGTTATCGCCAGTTCAGCGCCTTGCTCATGAAAAAGCCGGGCAATCGCCCAGGCGATACTCTTATCGTTTGCAACACCGAATATTACGACCTTTTTTCCTTGTAGCAACATCTTTTATATCCTCCAGGCCCTACGCAGCAGGTGACGCTTCCGGACTGTTTTTCTCTGCATCAGGCTCAGTCAGCGATTTTGTATGTTCAATTGGATGTTCAGCAGATGATTTAGACGAGGTAAATAGTGAACCGTCCGGGTCGACCGGTTGCTGTTCCGGAACAACCGGCCGAATACTGATTTCGATGGCCGCCAGACGTTTTTCTATCGCTTCCAGAACCTCAAGCGTCCGATCTTGTTTCCCTTTGATAGCAAAGACGACAAAAGGCATGATCAGCCAGACAACCGCCAGAAAAAGACCGATAATGCTCATCATTACCATGAAACCGCCAAAAATCTCCATGTCATCTCCCACAATTGATCCGCTGGCACTTATAACACATATAACTGTAAAAAGTTAAGGTGATATTTACTGTATACCACTAAGTAGTGCCGCGTGATTGGAGCTGAACTGCGGCGGATCGTTCCTGACTATGGCTGTTATTGCGGGATGGCGCTTAAACTCATTCTCCAGAAAACGCCGAACCTGATTACGATCCCAGGAATCAGGATGGCGGAATGCGGTGTAAAGCGAAAGATCACACTCGTAGAACAGCTTACTTCCATATTCCCGGGACTCATCACCATAGAGCGGCATATTGAACAGGGCCAGGTTGAGAAAAGTTATCGCCTGGTGGTGACTGGCAACAAATTCAAGTGTCCGGAATGCCGCCGCCTCAGTCTCTCCAGGAGTTCCAAATAGCAGGTAACAATAGACCCGGATTCCAGCATTCTTAAGGTTATTCAGTACCCGTGAAGCCAAACCAGGATTGATTCCCTTATTCATCCGATCAAGCACACTCTGGTCTCCCGACTCCAGGCCAAGCTTGAGCATCACGCAGCCGGAGCGTTTTAAAGCCCGGCATAATTCCGGGTCGGCCAAATGTTCGTCTATTCGGGCAAAACCGTACCAGGGAGCACCCGGAGGATGTTCAGCAAGGGCATGCAGCAGTGACGGGCTGATGGCATTGTCCAGCAGATGAATCAGGCACGGCGCGGTTTGTTCGGTCAGAAGCTTCAGGTCTGATAGTACCTGTGAGACAGGTAACGGCCGATATTCGTTCCCTTCAGCACGCTCCGGACAGAACGAGCAGCGATTCCAGTAACAGCCGCTACCAGCGCTGTACGGGAGAATCAGGCCGGGCGAAAGATACTCTTTCAGTGGCAAAGATGAATAATCAGGCCGTATAAGCTGCTTCGAGACCGCATTACTTCCCAGGAGAGCCAGCAGTTGATCTTCTCCCGGCCCGGAGACCAGATCATCTACCAGTCCACTGAAAGGATTACTCCAACCGGGACGCCGCATCCAGGAGGTTACCAGACCACCACCAAGAACGATTCTCAGGGCAGGAAACCGCTTCCTGACAAATCCGATCATGGCGAAGGTACAGAGTGCCTGGCTGAGATAGTTAAGTGAAAATCCGACGGTGCCGATTCCGTCGATAAACTCCGGAATACGTCGACTGAAATAGGGGGAAAACGGATTCTGCTCCGGCTGTTGTGACGCCGTAATAAGGTCGGCACTGCGTAATGGCGAGAGTATCGCATGCTGGTAATCGGCCAGCCCGATCACGACGCCGTTTTGAGCAGCAGAGACGGACAGAATGCGGTTGAGATCGCTGACTGCACGACGATATCGATCAGGATTCTGGTAGGTGGAAAAGTCACGCAGGGCGGTCAGGTTCCGAACCCGTCCCTTGGAAGCCCGACGACTCCAGGTGTCAGAGGCCGTTAACGGCTGCTCAAGCAGCCAGAGCTGCCCTTCAAGATTGGCATCCAGGGTTCGACAGGGAAGGCCGTGAGACTTCAATGCTGCAGCCAGGCGGGCAATGCCGGCCGGAGGCTCACACGCTTTTGCTAGGGGTGGAAATATCAGCAGCATGCCGGATCAGGCCGACTATTGATATTGGATATAAAGCGGCTTCGGATTCAACTTGAGCACTTCCTGCGGGGTCAGGAGCGGATCTCCTTTTTTCGAATCATTATGATAAAAGATCTTGAATCCGGTGTACTGCACCGGCTCGGCAACAACATAATCCTTGTACGAATCCCGCTTCAGCCAGGGAGCACCCCAACCATCCATATGCATAACAATCTGCACTTCGGGACGCAGTACGATGCTTTTGGAATTCGTGACGCCATTGCGGGTAAACCGGTGTACCGTAAACACCTTGGGAGGAATATTATTCTTTTTGACCAACTCCTGAAGATATCCTGAAACGTAGTTGATATCGGCAGCATCATAGGTGCCAATTTTCTTCCCCGGTTTTTTTCCGCTTTTTATCAGGTTGAACTCAGGATCGATCCCAAGGTGAACATCCGGGTTTTTCAGAATCCACTCGAAACGGGGCAGTACCGCGCGAATATCATCATGCCCGGTCTGTATATCGATGAACATGACCGCACCGGCTTCTTTTGCCCAGCCATAGACCTGATTGACAATTTTGTCCGGCATAATCATGCGGTACTTGCCATCTTTACCCGGCGCGCCCTGTGCAACTACTGCAATCAGATGCAGTGCCGGCTGCACCGGTGTGGCCGGATCAGCCGCCTGCCATTTTGCCACTTCACCTTTCAGGCGCTGCAGCATCTCATCTTTGGGAAATTCTCCAAGTGCTCCCATTTTCTTTGAAAGCGGATTGCCATAGTAAGCAACAATTCGCTTTGACGGCAGAATCGATCCGGGCAACTGGGGAGGACATGTGACGGGCCAGCCGCATTGAGCGGCATACTCAGGACTTTCTCCGGCATTATATTTTATTTTGGGGGCAGATTTACGGGCGGCGCTGGTCTGAGCCGCAAAAGCTGCAGCCTTTCTTGTGGCAGTGGTAGTTGCCGAAAAAGCCGCTTTCGCGGCCAGCTCTCCGGCTTCTTTCTGAGCCTTATTGCTGTCTGTACAGGATACCAGAGTGAATAAAGTAAAAAAAAGCGCCAGTGTGATATATGTGCTATGCAGGCATTTCAAACAGAACTCCTTCGATTTGCATGGTTCCCCGGATTCAGGATAAACCCGCTTATTCCGAGTCATCAATCAGAAAATCTTCAGTATCGATGACATCCTTTACCTTGAGTACAAGTGAAGCCGGCCACTCCCTGATCGAAATCCTGGTCAGAATTTTCGACTCCTCAAACGTCAAATCAACGTCATCAGGCAGCTTATCAACAATTTCGCTTGCCCACCGTGTCTCATGAGCTGACAAAGGAGGCTGCAGCAATTCCTTGGTCGATATTTTCATATATCCCCATTCCCGATCACTTTTTTGCAACTGCTATACATACAGGGAAATAAATTTTCAGACAAGCTCTATTTTGAATTACTATTTGACAAAGGAGCTATAAATATGTCAACAGAGCAGCCACTATAACCATCAAGGAGAATCAAACCAATGACTATATGCCCATGCGGAAGCGGGAATTCCTACTCTGACTGTTGCGAGCCTATTATTACCGGCGGCCAGCCGGCTCAGACGGCAGAACAACTCATGCGCGCCCGATATTCTGCCTATGTTTTTGCCGAGATGGATTTCATTTTTGAGAGCACCCATCCAGAACAGCGCCTGGGATACGATCACGCCGGCACGAAAGAGTGGGCAGAAACAGCCGAATGGCAGGGGCTTGAAATAATCAGCACAAACAAGGGCGGGGTTGGCGATTCAGTCGGCGAAGTAGAATTCATTGCCCGCTTCACCGAGAAAGGTGCCGGTCGTGAACATCATGAAGCGGGCCTGTTCAAGCGGCAGGATGGCAGTTGGTATTTTACCGAGGGGAAGATGGTTCGTCAAAAACCGCTGTCAGTAACCAGGATCGGCCGCAATGATCCGTGCCTCTGTGGAAGCAGCATGAAATACAAAAAATGCTGCGGGAAATAATGCGGACGAATTGTAAACCCTTGCTGATTTTACTCTTTTTCACCGACGTAGATCGTGGCAATACCAAACGTAAGTTCGTGAAGGTGGAGGTTGCGAAAACCAGCCTCCCCAATCATAAGCGAGAACTCTTCCTGTGATGGGAATTCCAGCACGGAGTCAGGCAGGTACTTGTACGCATTGTACCGTGAAAACAATCCCCCGACAACCGGCAGCAGACGACGGAAATAGAAATAGTACAGTTGTCTGAACAGCAGCGAACGGGGCGTGGAGAACTCGAGTATAATCATCCGACCGCCCGGGCGGAGCACCCGCCACATTTCAGCGAGCCCCAGCTTTCTGTCGACAACATTTCTGATGCCGAAGGCGATGGTAATCGAATCAAACGTATCATTGGCAAACGGCAGATCCTCACAAGGGGCGACCTTAAGATCAATTCTGCCGGCGAATGGCGATGCGGCGACCTTCACAACGCCGAGCTCAATCATCTCCCGGCAAAAGTCAGCTCCGGTGATTTTGACCGAATCCGGTGTCCGAAGGGCAATTTCCAGAGCCACATCACCGGTTCCGGTGGCAACATCGAGGATACGGGATCCCTCACGGTATTTAAGCAGCCGCACAGCTTTTGTCCGCCAGCGGCGATCAATACCAAAGCTCAATAAGCGGTTAAGAAAATCATAGCGGGGAGCTATTGCCCCGAACATCTGCTGGATCTTCTCCCCTTTATCAGAAAGCCTGAACATTCGTTTCCTCTACCTTTTACCTGATTTAAGTGCTATATAAACGGTGCGGTTTTGTAGCACATTTCTGCCGCAATTAACCAGAAAAAACGAAATTTTTCCATACTGCAGGAGCCGCCTCTCAAGTGATACCGAACATTCGCATTCAGGATATTGCAGACATACTGATTATGACTTTTCTGCTGTACCAGATGTATTCCTGGTTTCGCGGGACGCGTGCTATTCAGGTGCTTCTCGGACTGGGAGTGGTGACTCTCATCTATTTTTCAACCCGTTTCCTTGATCTGTATATGACGAGTTGGGTGCTGCAGGAGCTTGGCACTGTTCTCATAATCCTTATTATTGTTGTATTCCAAACAGAAATCAGGCAGGCACTTTATCGCTTCAGCCTTTTACGCCATATTCTTGATAGCCGTGAGGATACACAACACAGTCAATTTCAGGACATTGCCGAGACGCTATTTCGCATGGCAGCCAGGAGGACCGGAGCCTTGATTGTATTTCAAGGCAACGAGTCTCTGCAGGATCTGATGACCAACGGAATAGTGATTAATAGTGAAATTTCCCCGCAAATGCTGGAATCAATCTTTTTTGATGGTGCTCCGTTTCACGATGGAGCGGCTCTTATCAATAACGGCAGAATTGAAAAAGCGGCCTGTCACCTCCCCCTCTCTGTAAGTACTGAGATACCACAGCATCTGGGCACCCGTCATCGGGCCGCCCTCGGATTATCGGAACGAAGCGATGCTGTTATAGTTGTAATATCAGAGGAACGTGGTGAAATTTCTCTGGTAACATCAGGAAACTTTCAGCGCATGAACTCCCCTACAGAACTTATTATGGCCCTGGACGATCTACTGAGAAGTGAGACTGAAAGTCCCCGTATCACTCTGCGACAGCGCGTTTTTTCCAATCTGTTCCCTAAGATCGCTCTTCTGCTTGGAGTTTGCATTTTCTGGGGGCTGATAACAACCCGCCAGGGACATATTTCAACGGCAACAGCACCGGTACGACTTCACGGCATTCCTGACAATATTGTGCTGCTCCGCATAATCCCGGAAGAGGTCACTGTCCAGACAAAAACCATGTCAAGCCTTACTCCTCCACCTTCGAGACTCGACCTGACCGCCGAAATTGATGCTGCGGGAGTAACCGATGGAATCACCACGCTGAGAGTCAAACATGCCAACATAACCGCTCCGTCCGGCATGAGAGTGTCGTCAGTTTCTCCGTCCAGCATCCGTGTCTCAGCTGAAAAGAAACTGCGCAAGAGCGTGCCGGTAAAACCAACTCTTAAAGGCAGACTACCGGCTGGACAATCTTCTTTGAACGTCATCAGCGATCCAGGTTCGGTCGAAATTGAGGGGCCCGCCAGTCAGGTTACACAGATTACATCAGTAGGAACAGAAGACATCGACGCCATCCGGATGAAAGAAGGAAAAACTTATCTTAAAAATCTGCGTTTGCCAGACAAACAGATAACTTTACTTCGAGATACTCCGGTAACAATTACACTTTCCACCCGAACCAGAAGTCAGCGTTAGGAGGCTGATAAACTCTCAACCCGGAGCATTTTAATAACCTGAAGGCATCAAAGATTGACTTTTCAATTTACCTGTTATATAAACGAACCCTTCTTTAACCAATTTAAAACAAATCTGGAGGGAGCATGCCCCATATTCGTATCGCTGCTGCGATCTGCTTCATACTCCTGGCATTACCTCAGCTTGTTCTTGCCTCAAAATCCCATATAGTACGAAAAAACGAGTCGTTGCAGTCAATTGCCAGGAAATATCATGTTTCTGTGGATGAGCTTAAAGCGGTGAACAGCCTGACATCTTCCCATGTCACAAAGGGAGCTCGACTTATTGTGCCTTCACATGCCGCACCCCAACAGAAGAAAGCCGCCGTTTCAAGTCGTCAGGATACCTATAAAGTCTTAAAAGGTGACACCCTACCCAAAATCGCAAAAAAGACCAGCGTTAAAATAGCTGAGATCAAACACCTGAACGGGATAAAAGGGACGAAAATCAAGGTTGGCCAGGTTCTGATGCTGGTAGCAGCCGAAACAACTTCCCGCACCGCAGGCACCAACAGACTGCAGCTTATCAATAAAGACCTCTTGAATGAGCAGGAACTGACTGATACACTCGCAGAATTGACCGACCTTGAGTCGGATCGACCGATTGACCTTGCAAAAACTCTAGAAACAAATCAGGCCATTAGCAGCCTTAAAAAAAGCGCCTACAGTTTTCTGGGAGCCCGTTACCGCTTCGGCGGCAGCAGTCGCAACGCTCTGGACTGTTCGAGCTTCACTCAACAGGTATTCCGGGAGCAGAGCGTCAAGCTTCCCCGTACCGCCCGGGAGCAGTTTTATGTCGGCAATGAGGTCGTACGTGGTGATCTGAAAAAAGGGGACCTGGTTTTCTTTCAAACCTACGCCCGCTTCCCTTCGCATGTCGGCATTTATCTTGGCGACCGGAAAATGATTCATGCTTCTTCTCGGGAACATCGCGTCGTCATTTCATCTATGGATACCCCTTACTACCTGTCACGCTATCTTGGTGCGCGGCGTATGACAAATACGGCTTCTGACTCCATTAATTTCAGCGAATTACTGCTTGGCGTTGAAGAGGAAAATGATGGTGATATTTTGAAAAATGATATTCTTGGAGTGTCGTTCAACCTTGCAAAATAATGCCTGTCACGCATGTTGCATACTTATTACATCCGGGTCGACTGACCCGGATTTTTTTTCGCCATGAAAATCCTGCTCGCCTACCAATCCGGATTAACACATCGCAAAGATCCCTACATAAATCTCGTGCCCACCGGGTTGTGCTACCTGCACGCCTGTTTACGTGAAGCAGGATATGATTCGATTCTGGCTAATTTTTCTGCGTGGCCGACCTCCCGTATCAAACAGGAATTACTGAATCACGAGCCCGATGTCATCGGCATTTCACAATGGACCCACAATAGACACATTTCTCTCGAACTTGCCCGCGTATGCCGTGACCTCCTCCCTGATAGCACGATTGTGATGGGTGGCGGGCACGCGACCTTCAGCTATGAAGACATTCTTATCGAAGATTCACCAGTGGATGCTGTGATTCGTGGTGAAGCAGAACTGACGCTGCTGGAACTGGTTGCACGGATATCTTCAAATACAGAATGGCATAGCGTGGACGGGATGGCTTTCCGTTGTAACGGCACAGTTATCGTCACTCCTCCTCGAAAAAGCCTCGAAGACCTTGATCGTCTGCCGCTGCCGGCGCACTATTTTGACACGACAATCGGTCTGGATATTGAATTGCAATCCGAATTTATAGTCACAACCCGAGGTTGTCCATCTACCTGCTATTTCTGCAGTTCACCCGATTTCTGGGGGAAAAAAGTCCGTTTCCGTTCGCCTGCAGCAATCGTTGAAGAGATCCGGTATCTTCAACAGAAATTCGGCCTCATCTATTTTTCTATTCGTGATGACACGTTTACGGCCGATCGCAAGAGAGTACTGGAATTCTGCTCATTATTACAGAAACATGAGGTTAACATTCTTTGGAACTGTCAGTCCCGAGTCACTGCTATTGACGAAGAATTGGTGATTGAAATGAAACGCGCCGGTTGCGAATGCATTCAACTCGGCGTTGAGTCCGGTTCGCCGCGCATCCTCCGACAACTAGGTAAGAAAATAACTCCATCCCGGATTGAGGATGCCTGTACTACCATCAGGGAGGTCGGCATAAATCTTTCAATTTACCTGATCAGTAATGTTCCCGGAGAGACCAGCGAAGACATTCGACAAACGATAGAGCTTGTCAGACACATTCAGCCGGATGACGGCTATGTATCTCCTCTTGCCTATTACCCGGGCACGAAACTGTATAAAGATGCCGTGGCAACCGGCAAAGTTTCCCCCGGAGTTTTTACTGACACACACCAAGCCGCCATTTACGCAGCGCCAAGAACAGACCATTCGTCTACGCGACTTTTGAAGGCATTGGCAAAGAATCCGCAGAATGATCCTGAACGATTCAACAGGCAGAAGGAGCGTCTTGGATTCTGTTTTACTACAAATGTAATCGCAGGGGAATGGTATCGTCAAAGGGGTGATTGCGATAACGCTGAGAAAGAATTGCGGGAAATCACAATCCTGCAACCCGGGAATCCGTGGGGGTGGTTTCTACTCGGCGATTTGCATACAACGCTCGGCAGGATCAAAAAAGGGAACGAGTGCTACGCCAGAGTGCTACAGATCATTCCGGAACATTGTCCCTCGAAAACAGCACAATCATCACAAAAAAAAACGGGGCCAAGTTAAAGGCCCCGTCCGGGTTCTACGCTCTGAAAATTACTTCACAATCCTGATACCAGGGATGAAGGATATCTTTTCAAAGGTTTTGTTCAGAGTTTTACTCTGGAAGTTGGCCAGAGGCGGAGTTTCAGGATACTCAATCTTGTCGCCTTTGGCAACTTTGATTTCAGGCAGCGCCAACCAGGCTTTCACACCTTTTTCGTCAGCCGCTTCCACATATGTGTAACCGCCTGAGTTCATGGTCTGAGTAACCGTGGCTTTTTTACCTGCTCCGGCAGGAATTTCCTGCGCCTTCATGCCAGCGTGTGGATCACCACCCGGTGCAGTTGCACCTGGAACTGCGGCGCCAGGCATAGCTGCCTGTGGAGCCGGGGCTGGGGCTTCAGTCTTTGGTTTGTCTTTGCATCCGGCAAGAGCGAGAGCGGCAATACTGAGAACTACTAATGCTGTTTTTTTCACCTGCGACCTCCTGAATTTTTAGTGTCTCATTTTTTTTACCATATTACTGCGCTTTATTCCAAGAGAAATATTCTAACGCTTGAAAATATAACACTATTTCTCGAAATAGCAGCATATCCTCAAGCTCCGTATATTTCATAACCATCTATAGTTACAGCTTTATTGTTTCAGAATCGGCACAATTCAGTGAATCATACAAAGCGATCTGTTCCGCAATTGATAACTTGCGACGACAGCTTGAGTGTTTCAGACAGAGACGGCATCGATCATCAGAACACCACTGACAGCAGGTACAATCTGAACAGAGGTGCTTTTGCTGAGCTGCATCAGACATTAATAGGCTATATTTCGCTTGATTGCGTTCCCTTCGAGGAGCTGCACAAAAGCTTTACCACTGTCGGCATTAACCAAAAGGTAGCGGGGCAGCTTCAACACAGAATCAGATGCCGTCGCATGGCGTCGCTCAATAGTGAATGTGGCACCATAGCCTGCTTCAGTAGCCTTATCGATCAAATAATCATCATATATACCGAACGGCCAGGCCAGCATATCTACCTTCACTCCCAGCTCCGTTTCAAGCCGGGCCTTCGATTTTTTCAACTGCGTCATAACAAGTGAGTCCAGAGCGGCCTTACTCAGTTTTTTCCGTTCCTGCTTAAAGTTTGGATGCCAATAGGTATGCGACTGAACGGTAAAGAGTCCGGTTTTTGTAAGTTCTCGCATCTGTTCCCAGGTCATGGCATATTTTGCGTTGGAGATTGCTGATGGATACGCAAAAATGGTCACCGGGTAGCGATACTTTTTGATAATCGGCAACATATCACTGTAAACAGACTTGTGAGCATCATCTTCAGCGATTACGACCGACTTGGGACCCGGGGCCGGGGCCTTTCCCTGATAATAATCAACAAGCTGCCGTAGCGGAATTACCTTGTAACCGTTATCATGAAGATATTTCATCTGAGCTTCAAAGACCGGGGTCGTAATCGTCATGCCATCTGCCACTGTGGCCCCGAACCGGTGGTACAGAAGAATAGGCACGCGAAATGATTCCGCAGCAAAGGCTGACAACGGCAACAGGAGAATAATTGTTGATACACATAATCGGGTAATAAAACAGAACATAAAAACCTTCCTGAGTTAACCTCTCACTATAAAAACCGAACAAGAGGCATTACTGGCTACTTTATGAGAAATGCTCCCTTTGATGCGTCGCTGGATAAAGCCCTTACCTGAACTGCCGATAACAATTACATCAATTTCTTCGCGCCTGGCAAGCCGGATAATGGTATCAGCAGGGTCACCATATTCAATTATCATTTCCAGCGGGATATTGTGTTCAACAGCACATTTTTCAACGACATAAAATATTTTTTCACGGAGTTCATCCCATTTATTTGTTTCAGTCATCGGGGCCGTCGGCACAAAATCAGTGTAGGTTGAATTCGGAGCATTTGGCAATACGAGTAATGCAAAAATTCTGCTTTTAAATTGACTCTGATTGCCGGCCGCAAGTCGTACGGCCTCTTCTGCCGCCTTGTCGGATACAGGGGAGCCATCAATGGCAACAAGTATTTTTTTACAAAGGTTCAGCATTGGCCCCTCATATCTGTTTTATAACCGCACGTTCCGGAAGGTTAGTGAAACCTCTGGTGAGATTTAAATATAAAGCAATTTTTCACACTTGACAATTGTAAAACAATATTCTAACATTTCGAATAATTGCTCCAAAAGAGTTTCATTCAACCTATTTTTTAATTAACGACGGTATTTTGATATGTTGCACTTCACTTCCTATACTCCAACTCATTAAAAGGATCGCTCTCATGGCAAAAAAAGAAAAGTCGGAATATCTAATACAAGCAGTATCTCATGCCCTCGATCTTTTAGAGCAGTTTCATGGCGAGGTTGACGAACTGGGTGTTACTGAACTGAGCAAACGCTTGAAACTTCATAAAAATAATGTCTTCAGATTGCTTGCGACACTCGAATCCCGAAGCTACATTGAACAGAACAAAGTGACGGAAAACTATCGTCTCGGCCTGAAAACTCTTGAACTCGGGCAGACTTTCATCAAGCAGATGGGGTTGCTCAGGCAGTCAAAACCGGTTCTTGAAGCGCTGGTCGCAAGCTGCAATGAAACAACCTATGTATCAATACTAAAAGATTTCAACATTGTCTATCTTGATGTTGTTGAAACAGCAATGACCGTCAGGGTTGTCCCACGGGTTGGTTCAAGGCTTCCGGCCTACTGCACAGCGGCTGGCAAGGTACAGGTAGCCTTTATGAGCGATGAGGAGCTTGAGGCGTATCTCCCCTCGAAAGAGCTCAAAAGCTATACTCCAAATACTATAACCGACCGTGAAACCTTAAAAAAACAACTGAAACAGATTGCCGAGCAGGGGTACGCTTTCGACAATGAAGAACTGGACACCGGCGTTAAATGTGTCAGTGCTCCGATTCGTGACTACACCCGCCGCATTATCGGAGCTGTCAGTATTTCAGGACCTTCAATGCGCTTCTCTGATGAAAGGATTAAAAACGAATTGATCCCTCTGGTACTGAAAGCAGGGGATGAAATTTCCGCAAAACTTGGTTTCCAGAAATAATTCGCTCCTTACAGACAATTTCAGGGCGGCTTTCGAGCCGCCTTTTTTTTATGAATCCTCAATCGGGTTATACGGCTCATCAGTGGAACGTTACAAAAGGACGTAATCATGCTGATTTACAAAGTTGTTGAAATCGGAACGGTCACCGAAGATGCAATAGAAGAAACACTCAACCTCTGGAGCTCCAAAGGGTGGAACTTTGATGGGCTGCAGTTCGCCATGCGCGAATCGAGTAAACGCCCTGCCATGGCTTTTGTGCTTTTCACGCAGGAATCCCGCTGCGAGGAGGATAAATCGTGAGCCACAGGGAAACACTCTATCTGGTTGACGGTTCTTCCTATATATACCGGGCCTACTTCGCTATTCGACACCTCTCATCACCGAGCGGGCATCCTACCAATGCCATTTACGGTTTCATACAAATGCTGCTCAAACTGCTGAAGGATTATGATCCGCAGCATATTGCTGTCGTTTTCGATGCCGGACGGACAACTTTCCGCACGGAAATGTACCCGCAATACAAAGCAAACCGTGCTGCGATGCCGGATGACCTGCGGATGCAGATGGAACCTATTCGAGAAGTTGTCAGAGCTTTTAACATTCCAACACTGGAACTACAGGGATATGAGGCCGATGACATCATTGGTGCTCTGGCAGGTCGTTTTGCCAGTCAGGGCGGGAAAGTCGTGGTGGTCACCGGCGACAAGGATCTGATGCAGATTGTAACTGAACGGGTCACTCTGCTGGATACCATGAAAGGAAAAGAATCCGGAATTAATGACGTGATCGAGCGCTTTGGTGTCGGCCCGGAACAGGTAATTGACATTTTAGGGCTGGCAGGTGATTCCTCCGACAATATCCCCGGCGTACCGGGTATTGGAGAAAAAACCGCAACGAAACTGATTCAGGAGTTCGGATCACTTGATCTGTTGCTGGCACGGGTTGATGAAGTCAAAGGGAAAAATGGCGAGAGATTGCGGGAGTTCCGTGATCAGGCACTGTTGTCACGGCGCCTTGCGACTATAGAAATTAATGTGCCCCTGGAAGTTGAGCTTGAAACGCTTACTGCGCGCGAACCGGACCAGGAAACCCTGAATGCCTTCTTCAAGAGGTTCGGATTCACCTCACTGATCAAGGAACTGACCGGAAAGTCAACCCTCAGCAGCGAGCATTATCACACCGTTACAACAACTGAGGGGCTTGAGGCTCTTGTGATTGGCCTGAAGCAGGCAGGGGTGTTCGCATTCGATCTGGAGACCACCAGCCTTGACCCTCGAATAGCCGAGATCGTGGGACTATCATTCTCATTCCGGGATCACGAGGCATATTACATCCCGGTCGGGCATGTTACAAAACCACACCCAGTCACAGCCTCCCGCACGGGAGAGGTTGGGACACTGTTCGCATACAATCCCCTCCCCGTTCAAGGAGGAGATGCTGACGGAGATATACCTGCCGAAGGACAGCTGCCCCGCACAATGGTATTGAACCGCCTGAAGCCGTTACTTGAGGACCATACGCTCCGCAAGATCGGGCAAAATATCAAGTTTGACATGCAGGTGCTGGCTAATAACGACATCCGCCTGGCCGGTATCCGGTTTGACACCATGCTGGCGTCCTATGTTCTCAATCCGTCACGGCAGAGCCACGGCCTGGACGCCCTTTCCCAGGAGCATCTCAACCACCGCATGATCAGCTACGCTGACGTCACCGGCAGCGGTAAAACCCAGAAAAATTTCTCCGAAATTGAGATCGATACTGCGGCACGCTATGCCGCTGAGGACGCCGATGCAACCTGGCTCCTGTACCGGAGGTTCAAACCTCAGCTTGCAGCTAACCAGCTTGAAGACTTGTTTTATACCGTTGAGATGCCACTGGTTCAGATTCTGGCCGCCATGGAAAATCACGGAGTGCTTCTGGATTCCAACCTTCTGGCAGGACTCTCTACAGAATTTGCCGGCCGTATGTCCTCGCTTGAAGAGCAGGTATTCGGACTGGCCGGTCTGCGCTTTAACCTCAACTCCCCCAAACAGATGGGCGAGGTGCTCTTTGAGCGAATGGGCCTGCAGACTGGTAAAAAAACCAAAGGAAAAACTGGTTGGTCAACCGACAATGAAGTTCTGACTGCACTGGCAGATGAGCATGAGATCGTCCGGTTGATCCTTGACTACCGCGGAGTCGCCAAGCTCAAGTCAACTTATAGCGATGCCCTGCCACGCCTTGTCAATCCCCGCACGGGGCGGGTGCATACCTCCTATAATCAGACCGTGACCAACACCGGACGCCTGTCATCGTCCGATCCTAACCTGCAGAATATACCGATCCGGAGCGAAGAAGGGAGACTCATTCGCCACGCTTTTATTGCCCCGTCGGGGCACGTCATTCTATCAGCCGATTATTCCCAGATCGAACTGCGTGTGCTGGCGCATGTATCCGGCGACAAAGTTTTCTGCCATGCTTTCGCCAACGACGAAGATATCCACACCCGCACAGCCGCCGAGGTCTTCGGCCTGTTCCCTGAGATGGTCACCCCTGAGATGCGCCGTCAGGCCAAAACAATCAATTTCGGAATTATCTATGGCCAGGGAGCATTCAGCCTTGCAAAGCAGCTCGGTATTGCCAGAAAGACCGCCGATGAGTTTATCGCTGCCTACCGCGAACGTCACAACGGCGCCATGGCCTACCTTGATTCCTGCATACGCCAGGCAGAGGAGTCCGGCTTCGTCACCACGATCCTGGGCCGGCGCCTCCCTATCCCGGACATCCACAGTTCAAACGGCAACATATTGGCATTTGCAAGGCGCAACGCCATCAATTACCCGATCCAGGGTTCGGCAGCAGATATCATCAAAGCGGCCATGATCCGGGTTGATTCGCGCCTTCGGGAAGAACAGCTGCAAAGCCGTCTGATAATGCAGGTACATGACGAGCTGGTTTTTGAAGTACCGGAACAGGAGTTGTTGAAGATGGAGCTGCTTGTGAAGGAAGAGATGGAGCATGCGGTTGAAACAAGGGTTCCCCTGAAAGTGGATATCAGTTACGGGGCAAACTGGAGTGAGGCGCACTAACTCTGATCATCTCTGCTCAACCACCGAGGTAGGCTTGCAGGACACGCTCATCTAATAGCAGCTCGTGAGACAAACCGGAGAAGGTGATCTGTCCCGCTTCGAGAACATAGGTACGGTGGGAATGCTGCATAGCCAGCTTGGCGTTCTGTTCAACCAGTAAAATAGTCGTACCTTCCGCATTCAGGTTGCGGATTATGGAGAATATTTCCAGCACAATCAGCGGAGCCAGTCCAAGACTCGGTTCGTCGAGCATTAGAAGCTTAGGGCGGCTCATCATCGCCCGGGCAATGGCAAGCATCTGCTGTTCGCCACCCGACAACGTACCTGCCGACTGCTGTTTCCGTTCTTCAAGTCGAGGAAACAGCTGAAACATTTTGGCAATATCGCTTTTTATTCCGGCCCTGTCTTTCCGGACATAGGCTCCCAGTTCGAGGTTATCGAGAACGCTCTGCCGGGCCAGCACCTGCCGCCCTTCGGGACTTTGGGCAATTCCCATTCTGACAACCGCATCAGGCGCCTGGCGGGTAATCTCCCTGCCGTCAAAATGGATACTTCCTTCGCGAACCTTCAACAGGCGCGAAACAGCACGGAGCGTTGTCGATTTACCGGCACCATTGGCCCCGATCAGCGTCACCACTTCCCCGGTGTTCACTTCCAGATCAAGACACCGCACCGCCTGGATGGCACCATAGTTGATACTGAGGTTTTTCAGTTCCAGTAATGCCATCTACTCCGCCCCCAGATAGGCTTCAATCACGGCAGGGTCTTTTTGTACATCGGCCGGATTGCCGACCGCAATCAACTCTCCGAAATTGAGTACCGCTATCCGGTCACAGAGGTTCATAACCAGCGGTACATGGTGCTCTATGAGAAGAATCGTAAGCTTGAATTCCTTCCGTATTTCCCGGACAAACGCAGTCAAGCCGCGTTTTTCAGCAGCGTTCATACCGGCTGCCGGCTCGTCCAGCAGCAGAACCTGTGGTTCAAGAGCCAGAGCACGGCCGATTTCCAGACGACGCTGATCGCCGTAGGAAAAATTTGCAGCGAGCTCCGTTGCCCGGTCTGCCAGACCTATCAGATGCAAAAGCTCCCAGGCTTTTTCATCTACTCTTTTTTCCTCTGCGCGACTCGCCGGAGTACAAAAAACACCCCCCCACAGTCCGCTTTTGGTGGTTACGTGCTGGGAGACCTTCACATTCTCCAGAGCACTCAGGCCCTTGAAGAGACGAATATTCTGAAATGTGCGCCCGATCCCCATTCCGGCAATACGATACGGGGGAAGTCCGGTCAGCCTTTCGCCCCGATAGTGCAGCGTGCCGCCGCTCACCGGAGTCAGGCCGGTCATAAGATTGAACAGAGTGGTTTTGCCGGCACCATTCGGTCCGATCAATCCGAAAATCTCTCCATCATTAACCTGAAACGATACGTTATTGACCGCCTTCAAGCCGCCAAAGTATCTTGAGAGCTGGTGTGCTTCCAATAGTACCGTCATTTTCCACCTCGAAAAAAGCCAAACGAACGCCCGACGTTATCTCTGAGCTTACCAAGTGCCCCGGCAATCCCCTGAGGCATATAGATACTGGCAAAAACCAGCACCAGCCCGTTGATAATCAAACGTGAATCCTTCAGCGGACGGAGTATTTCCGGAAGTGCTGCCAGCAGTGCTCCGCCCAGAAGCGGTCCCCACATGGAACGGCTGCCGCCGATGAGAACGTATGCAAGATAGGCAATTGAAGCATCAAAAGTTCCTTGGCGAGCATTCCAGGTATTGAGAAACGGGGCGCTCATGGCACCGACCACACCCGCCAACATGGCACCGATGACAAACGCCAGCACCTTGTAACGGGTCGGATTAATTCCCATGGCATCCGCTGCCAGCTCATCCTCCCGGATTGCCTTGAAGGCCCTCCCCACCCGTGAACAATCAAGCCGATAACTGAATAAAAGCATCAGGATTAATAGTGGACCGAATGTCCAGATATAGCTCCATCGACTCTCAAACAGCTGCGGCACACCGAAAATTCCGATGGCGCCGCCGGTGATTGTGAGATTGAGACAAATCACACGTAATATTTCAACAAATGCAATTGTGGCCAGCGCCAGATAAATACCACGCAGCCGCAGCGCAGGGATACCGACCAGCAGCGCCAGAATTCCGCTGATAATTCCGGCAGCAAGCCATTCAAGAGGGAAAATTACCCATCCGAGGGAGTCGCGCCAGGGGGCAAAATATTCAATAGTGCCGATAATCGCTGCGACATACCCTCCCAACGCATAAAATCCGGGGCTGGCAAGACTTAACTGGCCGCACATCAGCGGGTAATAGAGACTCATGGCCAGCAGCGCCTGCTGTACCATGGTCACAATAAGAAATCCATTGTTTTGCAAAAAATCGTTCATTATCTTACACTTTCTGGATCAATGAGCGCCCGAGCAGTCCCTGTGGACGTACCAGAAGCACAATAAAAAGGAAGGCAAACGCAACCGCTTCCTTGTAGGCACTGTAGTCCGGCGGCACAAAAGCCTCTGCCAGTCCGATGACAATCCCCCCCAGGACAGCGCCGGGAATGCTCCCCAACCCGCCCAGGACAATAACAGCCAGCCCCTTTAATCCATAGGTTACCCCGAAATACGGTCCGGCGATTCCGAAACTGGTTCCTACCAGAGTACCTGCAAGTCCTCCCAAAAAACCGGACATGAAAAAAGTGACGAGAATTATTCTGTCGACACTGATTCCGAGCAGACTCGCGGTTGTCTGATTTTCAGCTACGGCCTGCAGCGCCTTGCCGATACGGGTAAAACTGATGACATAACCGAGCAGTGCAAGAATAACCATACAAACAGCAAAAATGATTACCTGAACCGTTCTGACCACCACCGGTTGTCCCGAAATCTCGAACATTATGGCCGGCTTGATATCGCCGTACACCTGGGAAGGGAACGTATAGATTTCCGCCCCGACCAGATACTGGATGGCGTTAACGATAACCAGTGCGACACCGAGGCTGCTTACCAGTGCCAGCAACGAGTCGGCTCCCCGTGTGCGTAATGGCTTGAAGGCGAGGCGTTCGAGCAACACTCCAACCAAACCGGCAAGAACTGCCCCGATGAGAAGCGACAGAGCAAACGGGACCTGCAGATCCAGATTGAGACCGGACAACAGCCCGTTGATGCCGAACTGCCCAACTGCTAGCGTATAGGTGAAGTAGGCACCCAGGGTAAATATCGCTCCGTGGGCAAAGTTGATTATACCGAGGATCGAAAAAACCAGCGTGTAGCCGAGAGCAAAGATGGCATACACACTTCCGATGCTGATACCGTTGAGCAGATTCTGGAGAAATTGTGCTGTAGTCATTAAAGCAGATGTCCCTCTGACGCTAAAACAGGTCGAGGTCAAGAAGGAACAGGCCTTTGTCCCCCTCAACCTCAACCTTAACCTGAATCCTGCGTCGCTCTTATTTCACGTAAATGTATGAACCGGTCTTGCCGTTAGCATCCATTTTAATTTTTGCTACATAAAAGTTCTCCTGATGAATTTCTCCTTCCTGGTCAAGGCTGATCTTGCCAAGCGGAGTCATATAGGAACCGGTGCGAATCTGTTTGTTCAATTCTTCTCGCACCTTGGCCAGATCAAGCTGTGTAATCTTTTTCTTGGTGACCGTTTCCACTTTACGAAGCGCCTCGACAAAGACCTGTACCGCAGTAAACGTCTGTGCGGTGAACTGAGGGGGTTCTCTTTTGTATTTAGCGCGGTATTCCGCTGCCATGGCGGCGTTTATTGCATTCTTTGGATCCGCCGAAGGACTGTAGGCCTGTGCGATAAGGATGCCGTCGCAATACTGTCCGCAAACCGGGAAAATATTGACCGTATTAAGGCCGTTACCGCCGATTATAGGACCTTTATAGCCGAGCTGCCGCAGCTGCTTGACCAGATTGCCGCCATCAGCGGAAAGGCCTGAGACAATTGCAAGATCAACATTGGCTCCAAGCACCGCAGTAACTTGTGAAGTGAAATCAGTATCGGTTGTCTGGAATTTTTGCAACGTGGCTATCTGCAGCCCCATTTTCTTGACAGTCTCCTGAAACGTCCCCGACTCCGAGGTGTTGAACGCATCATTCTGAGCGTACAATACGGCTACTTTTTTTATACCGGGATGTTCTTTAAGCGCCTGTTTGAGAGCATTTGGAGCCACAATGGCAACCGGAGCCGAGACTCTGCCTACGTATTCTCCTATCTGGGGGATCCCTTTGGCAGTATTGGAAGGGCCGATGACCGGCACTTTTGCCCGGTTAGCGATGGGGTCGGCACTGAAGGCTTGCTGAGAGAGAGTCGGACCGACAATGCCGACTACCTTGTCACGATTGATCAAAGTCTGGAAAGAATTGATCGCCCCGGCCTCATCACCTCCGGTATCCTGAAAAATCAGTTTGAAAGGGGTGCCGTTAATGCCGCCATGTGCGTTGAAGTATTTTTCGGCTATTTTTGCTCCAACCACCTCTTCCTCACCCAGCAGCGCCACGTTACTGGTTTGCGCTACCCCGATACCGATAGGAATCGGTGAGGTTACATTCTCGGCACACACGGTGCCTGCAAAGAGCGTCAAAAACAGTGTCACCAAAGCAGATCGTTTCACGTACTACCTCCAGGATATTGATTTTATGGATCATTCACCGTTTAAACCGACCGAGTAAATATAGCCAATGGTATAACTCAACACACAATATGATGTCAATTGTATAACAGAGTATCAATGCATATGCGCTGAATCAGCACTTTTCAGCTTCACCTGTCCTGGTGGTTACATGTATACCGGAAAAAATCAGTGCCATTCCGACCAGGTGGAAAGCCTGAATCGATTCACCCAGAAAAACAGCAGACAGAATTGCCCCGAACACCGGCATCAGATACAGAAAAAGGCCGGCCCTGTTTGGGCCGATTTCGGTAACCGACTGGTTCCAGAAGATAAAAGCCAACACAGAGGGAAACAGGGCAACATACAGAATGCTGCCGATGTTTGCAGAATCGAGAATAATACGCCCCCCCTGGTAGTACTCCCAGGCGTACAGTATCGAAAGTGGCATGAGACCTATGACAACAATCGACGTCAGAAAGCTTAAGGGGTTAATACCTGAAGGGCGATGCCGCAGCAGAAAGGTATAAAACGCCCAGCAAATAACGGCCATAAGAATCCAGATGTCACCTCTGTTGATCTGCAGTGTCAGGATAACATCCAGATTGGCACGGCAGATAATGGTCAGCACCCCGGTCAGAGAAACGGCAATACCAAACGTCTGGCGTGACGTGACTGGAGTGGCGGCCAGCAGGCGCGAAAACAGCACGATCAGTATGGGAATAACCGAATTCAGGAGCAGCGCATTTGTGGCGGTTGTGGAATGAAGGCCTATATAGACAAAAGTGTTGAAGCATGAGACCCCAAGCACGCCGTAGACTGTCAGTATACGCCAGTGCTTTCTGAGCAGTGGCAATTCAGTGCGAATATGGGGGATTGAGAACGGGACAAGAATGACAAGGGCCAGCGTCCAGCGCCAGAAAGCAAGGCTTATGGGTGGAATGGCGCTCTTTATGGCCCGCCCGATAACAAAGTTTCCGGCCCAGAATAGAGCGGTCAAAGTCAGGAGCAGATAGGGGTGAGCTTTAATTCGCACTACACGAACCTCATGAGTCAGTCACCTGGTGTGACAGATTGGGCGGACGCTCTTCTCCTGCGACGGCTTTTCTGCTTGCGCAGTTTTTCAATCCGCTTCATTTCCGGGGTAATCACTCCAGAGGCGGCTTCAATACGTTCAAGCAAATTCCGCCGGGCCAGAAAGCGGTTAACGGATTGACTTCTCTCCCGCATACAGGTGGCCGAAATGCCGGTGGGTTTGTGTTTCAACTGGACGCAACTGGAGGTCTTGTTGACATGCTGCCCTCCATTACCTGAAGATCTGACAAATGTCTCTTCCAGGTCCTCTTCGCACACCCCTGCTTCAACCATTTTCATCCGCAGCCAGCGGTTTTTCTCTTCACTTACGGCAAACTCAAGCATGTTGTGATGGTCCCCGAATCCGATTACTCTGCATCTGAATCACTCTCCCGTACGGCATCACAAGGTCTCAATCTACGTACCTATACTACATCATAGTTGTTTTCAATCTATTAATTCCACCAACCGGTCCGGTGTTGCCTGAAACGCTCAATTATGCTATAAGCTCAGCAGGTTCATAAAGGCGTACCATTATGTAAGGGAGTATTGTGAAGGCACATCTTCTCCAGCGCTTCTGGGTGACTTTTTCCGTGTATGTCGTAGGAATCTATGCGTCTTTCCTGAACAGATTTGTCATCAAGGGGAGCAACAATATCCCTCACTGCGGTCCGGTCCTGATTGCCTCCAATCATATATCTGCATTCGACACAATTTTTCTGCCGTGGGCTGTTATCAGATATAATCCATTACAGATGCTCTGGGCACCGGCTAAAGAGGAGCTGTTTGAAAAAACATTTCAGCGGTTAATCTACTCGTCATGGGGTGCTTTTCCTGTCAGACGCAAACGGGACGTCAGGGCTGGCCGCTTTTTGAACGATCTGCTGCTGAACCAGAAAGTAATGCTGTTCCCGGAGGGGACACGCAATAAAGACGGAAAATTGGGGGCCGGCAACCGCGGTGTCGGGAAAATCATCTACGACACTCGACCGACCGTCATTCCAACAGCGTTGACAGGATTGAACCATTGGAAGTTTCCTGAAATTCGGCAAAACGCAGCGGTGATTTTCGGGGCAGCTCTTGATTTCAATGATCTATTTTTATTGGAAGACCGCAAAGAAACCCACTTGCTTATTGTTGATCGTGTTATGCAGGCAATTGCTGCTTTGCTGTCCGAAGAAGGGGTTACATGTGAAAACAAGTGACAACCAGATCGTGGAAATTTTTTGCGATGGCGCCTGCAGTGGCAATCCGGGGCCGGGCGGCTATGGAGCTATTCTTCGCTACGGTGGGCAGAAGAAAGAGCTGAGCGGAGGAACCAGAGAAACTACTAACAATCGGATGGAAATGACCGCAGCCATTGAAGCCCTTCGCCAGTTAAAGCGACCCTGCAACGTCTTGATCACGACAGATTCTCAATATCTGGTTAAGGGGATGACGGAATGGATTGAAGGGTGGCAACGCAAAGAGTGGCGTAACAGCAAGAAGGAACCGGTCGTCAACAAAGATCTGTGGGAACAGCTACTTTCCCTGTCAAAGGTGCATTCAGTACAGTGGAAATGGGTTAAAGGGCATACCGGACATGTTGAAAATGAACGATGTGACCAACTGGCGCGAGAGGGTATTCCCGTTTGATATAGAGTTCAAACACGATTACTTGGGCACCGACACAACACCAATCAGACTGAACCCATATTTAGGGTGCGTCACCGCATGCGTATTCGGAAATTTAGAGAAGAGCCACCCCTGAAATATTGACGTGTCGTTTTCACTGATACGAACTTTTGCGCCCGGGTTTACCAGTTCAATTGAAGAAGATGTGATAGTTGTGCCTTCCATTATGAATGCGGGGAGAAAAGCTTCCACGAAAATCGTGAGTTCAGAGGAGGGGATAGTTATGGGGGAACCGATGGGAATAACGTAAATATTTTCTGTTCCGCGGGTTTTATCGATCACAGCAAGCTTGACAGCCGCCCAGCGGCGCGAAACATCAGGAGGGACAACAACCTTTTTTTCTTTCACCGTCCGGTGGGAAGTACTTGGCTTAAGGTTGTCATGCGGTTTTTCGACGCGCTCCTGACAAGCGCTCAGAATAGATGCTGAAAAGG
This sequence comes from Geobacter sp., assembly GCA_009885845.1. Classification (GTDB taxonomy): domain Bacteria; phylum Desulfobacterota; class Desulfuromonadia; order Geobacterales; family Pseudopelobacteraceae; genus JACRCG01. The sequence continues at coordinate 7,800 of VFJW01000026.1, read as the reverse complement.
ATGTGCATAAAAATAGCTGTACAATTCGAGCAGAAATCAATGCAGTATCCGATGTAATAGTGGCGGAGAGACAGGGATTCGAACCCTGGATACCGGTTTCCCAGTATACTCGCTTAGCAGGCGAGCGCCTTCGACCTACTCGGCCATCTCTCCGTGTGTACAGTACATTCTTCCGAAACGGCGAGGCGAGAAACGTACCACGAACTCTTAATTAAATCAAGCCCAAAGAATCTCGGTAAAAAACCTATTTCCCCTTTTTCAGATCAATAAGAATCAGCTTGGCTACTGCTTTCAGTGTTTCAAAAACTCCCTCGCCCGTCGTAGCACACGCCTCAAATTCAGGGACATTGGTAGGATTCAATTCGCTCCGTAATTCCTCAACTGTCATGGCACCCGGCAAATCCCGCTTGTTATACTGCATAATATACGGCAGTTTATCCAGATCGTAGCCTTGTTCCTTGAGATTGTTCCTCAGATTTTCAAGCGACTCAATGTTCGCGTCTATTCTCTCTTCCTGCGAATCGGCGACAAAAACTACGCCGTCAACACCCTTCAAAATCAGTTTTCTGGACGCGTCGTAAAAAACCTGCCCCGGAACAGTGTAAAGATGAAAACGTGTCTTGAATCCGCGTATTTCACCCAACGAAAGTGGCAGAAAATCAAAAAACAGTGTGCGCTCTGTCTCAGTCGCAAGGCTGATCATCTTACCTTTGGCATCCGCTGCGGTCTTTTGATAAACATATTGTAGATTCGTCGTTTTTCCGCACAAACCAGGACCATAATAGACAATTTTACAATTTATTTCGCGAGAAGCATAGTTGATGAAGGACATCTTTGGCTTTCCCCGTTATTAATTAATAAGTAAGAAATTTTCTCGCCAGTTCTGGATTCAAAAAACAGGTGGCAGAAACCTGCACATTCCATTTAATTAGTTTCAGCTGAAAAGATTATCGATGTCGTCGTCAGTAATTTCAGCGAAAGGAAAGTCAGAAGAACCCCGTTTTTCACGTTCTTCCGATTTTTTCATCAGTTTTTCAAAAATAGCCGAAAGCTCCTCCGATGATTTTTTCACACGCAGGCGGACAAGACCGAGAGAAGAGCGGTTATCAAACAGAACAACGAGAATAACCCTGCCGCCAACAATGGAAATATGCAGATTATCCTTCTCACCTTCGTGGAAGAGAATCGAAAATTCCTTTTCGCCGATAAGTTTAGCCAAACCACCTGTGGCTGCAATATTTCCGGCAGTCAGAGAAGCGAGCGACGTTGTATCAAATCGTTCCGTTTCTCCTACACCGGAGATAAGTTGCCCATTTTTATCTACCAGGAAAATCACCTTGGCGTTGGCTTCCTTCAGCAAACGTTCAATAACTTCATTGACTTCCTGGAATTCCTCTTCGTACATGACCAGCGTTGGATTGGACATGCCATGTCTCCCTGCCCGTCGAAAATAGTTTCTTTACTAAGATTAAGAGAAAAAATATCCTGCTTTATAGCAAACCTGCCGTCTGCTTTCAAGTTTATTCGATGCGCCTGTTGTGATTGCGGAATCAATCCGCAGTTTGCTTTACAACGTAGAGTGTGATACCCTGCGTCTTCCAAAAATAGCGTCAATACCACTTCAGAAGGCCTGCAATATGGAGTTGAGTTTTTCAAAAAGCAACGAACCAATAGACCGGATTATTGACCGGTTGGTTGAAGAGTCGGGGGGCGTTTACCATCCTAGTATAATAAAAGAGATGATACTTGCAACTCTTAAGATCGGTCAGGATGTTGACTATCTGGCCGATCTGAAACTGATCAACCGCACTCTTCGCGAAATGCGCTATACGGCGAAGGTTTTTGGTCCCTACCGACATCGCAAGAAAGTTACCATCTTTGGCTCGGCCCGCACCAAAGAAACGGATGAAATGTATAAGAAATGTGTTCGCTTCAGTCACAGCCTTGCAGAAAACAACTACATGGTTATTACCGGCGGAGGACCCGGCATTATGCAGGCCGGCAACGAGGGTGCGGGAAGTGAAAACTCATTTGCCGTAAATATTCGACTCCCGTTCGAGCAGAGACCTAATCCAGTCATGTACCGGAATCCACGATTAGTGACGTATAAATACTTTTTCAATCGCAAGGTTGCTTTTGTAAAAGAGACCGATGCAATAGTTGTTTTCCCGGGAGGATTTGGAACACTTGACGAAGCAATGGAAGTTTTCACACTGATACAGACCGGAAAAACTTCTCCTAAACCACTGGTTCTCATGGATGACCAGGACGGTTACTGGGAGCGATTCATTAGTTTTATAAAAGAAAGTCTTCTGGTAAAAGGGTTTATATCGGGAGAGGATTTCTCTCTCTTTACTGTCACAAAAAACGAACAGGAAGCACTCAAAGTAATCAATACCTTCTATAGTACCTACCATTCGCTCCGTTTTATTGAAAATCGGCTGGTCATCCGTTTGCAAAAATCACTTTCGCCCGGACAGATCACGACACTAACGACAGAGTTTCCCGGGCTTATTAAAGAAGGCGATAAGATCCGCTGTTGCGAGGCTTTCCCGGAAGAGAGCGATGAACCGGATCTTGCTCATCTGCCACGCATATCCCTGTTATTCGATCATCATCATTATGGCCTGCTTATCGCGTTTATTAACCGCATAAATTCGTTTTGGTTTCCGGAACCGCCTTAGATGACAAACGGGTGCTAATCTTCAACACCTGGTTCATTGACAACCGCAGACACTTGACGATATAGTCCGGTAATAACTCATATTTTGGGACATATATGCAGGATCTCAAAAATTTATCTCAAAAAAAAACCAGCGGCGGATCAGGTCTGTTTGGTGGCGGATCCGGGAACAGGCGCATGAAAACGACTGATCAGCCTGTCCGGTCCAGACTGCTCCCTCCAACGGGGAAGCGTCGTCGCCACCTGAAGCTTGCACTGTTATTCATAGCCATTGTACTGGCACTTGTACCGCTCGGAATTCTGGCACTACGCCAGGCAGAACCAGTCCGCTTGCATGCCCGCTCCTGGATTGCATCTTTCACCGAAGTCTCTGTAAAACCGGCTGAAGCGGCCAGACCACCTGTTTCGCTTAGTCGCTTCGAGACCGCCAGCGACCTGCTTGCAACGGCAGACGTTAATGGTTCCCGTTTATCTGTCCGAACCTCAGAAGGACTGCAGCACATCTATACCATTCAGGGCGGCCTTCAGAGAAGGGTCTATGAATATCTGGCGAAAAATCAGGTTCCGTATGGTGTTTTTGTCGCTATTGAACCGACTTCCGGGCGCATTCTTGGCATGACCGCCTACTCATCCATTGATCCTGACTGGGCGAAACGCTCTGTGTACGAGCTGTATCCAATGGCCTCATTGTTCAAGATCATAACTGCCTCCGCAGCGCTTGAAAACCATAAGATCACGCCAGAATCCGTGATCGAATTCCGTGGCAACTCCTATTCAGAAAATCCGCGCTACTGGGATGCAAGCCCTCGCGGCAGAAATAATCGTATGGATGTCACGTACGCCATGGGCAAATCAATTAATCCGGTTTATGGCCGTGTGGCGAGCGATCTTGCCGGCAAACCGGCCGTTATGGAGTCTATTTCCCGTTTCGGGTTCAACCAGGAGCTGCTGCCTGGCATCCCGGCAAAACCGAGTCAGGCTGCAGAACCGGTCAATAATCATGGCTTGAGGTTAATGGGTGCAGGACTGGATCGTGACGTTAAAATTTCGCCACTTCACGCTGCAGTGATCATGTCGGCAATTGCCAATGGCGGGAAAATGATGATTCCAGGCTTGACCGGCAGTATCGTCGATGGGCAGGGGATTGAAAAAGAGACGTTTACCCCACGTGAATTACGCCGCCTGGTTACACCGGAAACATCGGCGTCGCTCACTCGAATGCTTTCAAGTACCGTCCTGACCGGCACCTCCCGTAAAGCATTTCATGACCGTCGCGGCCGTCCCATGCTCGATGTCTCAATAGCTGCCAAAACAGGGTCTATCAACGGCACCGACCCCAAGGGTCATTACTCATGGTTTGCAGCCTTCGCGCCGATACAGAACCCTCGTATCGCGTTGGTTGCTCTGGTTATAAATCCTGACAAATGGAAGATCAAAGCGTCACACGTTGGAGAACAGGCACTGCAGGAGTTTTTCAGGAAGTAGATGCGGCGGGTGATTACTGTTCGGTGAAGGTCATTAACCGCAATTCTCCATCCAGAATTTCACCGTAGGTGAACTGTTCCATCCAGTCACCAAGCGACAGGATCGTACAGCTTGTTCCCGGATCTTTTTCATACAGGGCAAGATGGAAGTGACCGGTGATCAGTCCGTCACACCCCTGTTCCGGGAGATGCCGCGCAAAATCCAGAATAATCCGGCGGTAGTCCCAGCGTGTTGTTTTTGCACTATAACCGGCTTGGCTCCGTTTCTGCAGACGTTCTCTGATGTTCTCCGCCCACAACGGGGGAAAAAGTCTGATGCTGGCAGCCACGAAGCGAGTACGGAGAAGAAATCGCAACAGGCGGTAGTAACAATCTTCCTTATTGATCTGGTCACCGTGGCACAGATACAGCCGCTTGCCTTGTATGCATTCTATGGCAGGTCCGGAATGAATTTCGGCCTTCAGACGCTGCGAAAAAACCGTGCCAAGATGGAAATCATGGTTTCCTTCAAAATAGACCAGTCGGCAGCCGCGCTCAACCAGACGTTCCAGGGCATCAATCACAGCATCGTATTGTGTTAAAGGGTGTGACGGGAACCCCAGCCAGAAATCGAACAGGTCTCCCATAATGTAGAGGGTATCTACCTCCCCCTCAAGCTTCTGCAGAAAACGAAGCAACAGGCGGTAGTTACTGTCGTCCGGAGACATGAGATGGGCATCGGCTATAAAAATGGATCGCATGGAGCGGATTGTGCTTCGATCGGTAATAAAAAGTCAACAAGAAGAACGTTATTCAGAATTTGTATCAAGGAGAAATGCATGGCAACGGTTCACAGTGTTGAAATTTCCTGGGAGGATCTGCTCGGTGCATTTACCAGCGGGCAACCTGACAAAGCATACTATCTCGACCGGCTGACCGGAGAAATATTTTTCATTCCATCGACAATTGATAACAACGAAGTCAGACAGCAGCTTCAAAACAATGGCGAGAGATTCCTGGAAATCCCTTCGTTTGACTATCGCAGCGAACGACAGATTGCTTCAGAATTTGCAACCCAGACGTCCGATTCTGTATTAAAAAATCTTCTAAATACAATACTTACCGGAAAAAAACCGTACGGGAGAATTGATGACATCCTCTCATTCTTCCCTCATGATGAAGAGCGGTTTGCGCTATTAAAAGATCAGTTTCTTTCCAGGCGCCTGAAAACCTGGATGGAAGAAAATAACCTGTTCACAGCCGAAGCTCTGCTTCAGAACCTGAAGCACGTTCAGGAGTAAAGATGGAGCACACAAGCCACACTCATTCGCCGCGCAACGATTATGGCAGATTAATTGCGACGATACTGCTTTTTTGCCTGCTGGCAGCTGCCGGCTACGCTTTGCAGCACACAATATCGTGTTTTCTGCTCTCATGGGTCATCGCCTATCTTCTTGACCCGCTTCTTGTAAGTACCGAGAGGCGAGGCATGAAACGACTCTACGCTCTGGGGCTTCTGTATGCGATACTGAGTATTCTGACCGTTTTTTTCCTGGCTTTTATCCTCCCGGCCATCACCATCAACTGGAACGCTTTTATCATCGATCTACCGACCTATATCACCAAACTTAAACAGGTTGCCCTGGAGTGGAAAAGCCGGCTTCCTGACCGTTATGGTTCTGACGAAATCGAGTGGCTGATAGACAAAGCATCTGGAAATATCGACGCTGCTGCAGAAAAAACCGGATTCATGGCCTACAACTTCGGAACCCGTATTTTTTTCAATCTCTTCAACATAGTACTGTCACCGATTCTTGTTTTCTTTATGCTCTACTATAAGCAAACGGTTATTGACACCGTTATTTCGTGGCTGCCTGATAACTGGCGAACTCTGATTATTGGCATTGCACATGAAGTGGACAGCAGTATCGGCGGGTATCTTCGCGGTCAGGTCATAGTTTCAATTATTGTCGCGCTGCTTGCAACCATCACCCTCTATGTGCTCGAAATACCTCTTCCAATCGTCTGCGGCGTTTTTGCTGGTGCTGCCTCAATCCTGCCGTTCATTGGTGTCATCATTGCAACTCTTCCTGCACTCTTTTTTGCCTGGTTTAAATTCCAGTCAACTGCCATGCTGAGTCAGGTTACGGTTGCATTTTTACTGATATACTTTGTTGAGGGATATGTCATAAAACCGCTGGTATTCAAAAAATCGATGAATCTTAACCCGTTAGTGACCATCATTATGGTCATGGCACTTGGCGAAACACTCGGATTCTGGGGAATTCTTCTGGCACTTCCCATTGCCTCGGCCATCAAAATTACCTGGGGACATTTCGTACATGGCGATTTCAAACAGAGATAATAAATTAGTGGCCAAAGAAACCTTTCCCATATCAGATACGTACCGTACAAACGCCCCGGAACCGGCCGGTGAATTAACTTTTGGCGTACGAGGACTGCACTGCGCTTCCTGCGTAAACACCCTCGAAAAAAAACTGCTCGAAAACACTGCTGTTTCCACTGCCATCGTCAATCTGGCGGTTGAAACCGGCTTCGTCCGGTTTGATCCGCTGCTGCTCAACACCACCGACATCTTCAGTATCGTCCACGCAGCCGGTTACACTCCGGTAGAACTGCACAGCACTGAAACTGCGTACAATGACGACCTGCACTCTCAACGAAACTGGTTTGTCTTTTCCCTGTTCGCTTCACTTCCAATCATGTTGACTATGGGACTTCATTCCAATCATGCCGTAATGCAACTCAATCTGCTCCTCGCAACGGCGGTTCAGTTTTCGGCCGGCCTGATCTTTTATCGCGGCGCCTGGAGCGCTCTAAAAAACCGCAGTACCAACATGGATGTTCTGGTAGCACTGGGCACTTCTGCCGCTTATTTTTATTCACTGGCTGCCTACTTCGGGCTGCTTGGATCGCATCGAGAAGTTTTTTTCGAAACCTCGGCAATGTTGATAGCGTTTATCCGCCTCGGAAAATATCTTGAAGCCCGTGCTCGCGGCAAAGCAGGCGAAGCGCTTAAAAAGCTGCTCCACCTGCAGGCAGACAAAGCACTCCTGGTCACTGAAGATGGAGAAAAGGAGGTCCCTGCCTCTGTTATCAGGGTCGGCGATGTAGTGCTGGTCCGGGCCGGCGACATTATACCGGTCGACGGTGAAGTACTTGAGGGGGGAGGTGCTGTTAATGAGAGCATGGTTACGGGTGAATCACTGCCCGTGTTGAAAAAACCGGGAGATTCAGTTTCCGGAGCAACTGTCAGCACAAACGGCGTCATGCGGATCCGGGCAACACGAATCGGCGAGGCGACTCTGCTGTCACAGATCATCAAGATGGTTCGCGAAGCACAGGGGGACAAGGCTCCGATTCAAAAATTTGCCGACACCGTATCGGCCTGGTTCGTGCCGATAGTAATGGTGCTGTCGGCAGCCACATTTGTCATCTGGTACGTTGCTTTGTCCAGCGACTTCCTGACCGCCTTCCGTTTTGCGATCGCTGTACTGGTCATTGCCTGCCCCTGCGCCATGGGACTTGCAACCCCGACCGCCATCATGGTCGGCAGCGGCATTGCGCTTGAACGCGGCATACTGATAAAAAAAGGCTCCGCACTCGAAACAATCTCACACCTGAACATTCTCT
>VFJW01000090.1 GCA_009885845.1 Geobacter sp. | reverse complement strand
ATTATATTATTTTTTCCTTTGATTCTTGGTTAAAATGAGGTTACATTTCGGGCGCTCATAATTGAATTTACGTAATGACATATAGAGGGGGAACCGCATGTTTGAATTTGATGAGACCATAGAACAGAGCGCCGTTATTAAAGTAATCGGAGTCGGGGGTGGGGGCGGAAATGCCGTCAACACCATGATATCCAGTACAATACATAAAGTGGATTTTATCGTTGCCAACACAGATGCCCAAGCCCTGCGAACCTCAAAAGCCCCGGTCAAACTGCAGCTCGGGCGTGAGTTGACCAAAGGACTCGGTGCCGGTTCAAAACCTGAGGTCGGCATGGCGGCGGCTCTTGAAAACAAGGGACAGTTGGTAGAGGCAATAAAAGGCGCAGATCTGGTGTTCATTGCCGCCGGCATGGGGGGGGGCACCGGCACCGGTGCGGCACCTGTTATTGCCCAGGCTGCCCGCGAAACCGGCGTTCTGACTGTCGGAGTAGTCACCAAGCCGTTCACGTATGAGGGGAAAGCCCGGGCGGTACTCGCTGAACAGGGCATCGCCGACCTGAAGAAGCATGTTGATTCACTGATTATCATACCAAATGATCGTCTTATCAGTCAGGCCAGTAAGAACATGTCCCTTTTTGACGCCTTCAAGCCATCAGATGACGTGCTTCGCCAGGCAGTACAGGGTATTTCCGAACTGATCGGATCTACCGGTTTGATGAACCTCGACTTTGCCGATGTCAAAACCGTTATGAGTGTCCGCGGTATGGCCATGATGGGCATTGGTATGGGAAGTGGCGATAATCGTGCAGCTGACGCGGTAAACAATGCCATTTCCAGCCCGTTACTTGAAGACAATGACATCTCGGGAGCCAAAGGCGTGTTAGTCAACATCACCGGTTCTGTCTCAATGACTATGGACGATTACAACACCGTCAACCGGATTGTCCACGAGAAAGTTCATGAGGAAGCCAATATAAAAATCGGAGTTGTTCAGGATGACAGTATGGGTGACAATATCAAGGTGACCGTCATTGCAACCGGTTTTGGTGACCGTTTTGATGTGGAAAAAGGGCGTGACTTCCGAAAAAACAGTCTTTCATTGGCAGATAAACATATTGTCAACTCTGCTTCTCTCGATCGGCCGACGTTCCAGCGCGATCGAGAAAAAACCGAGAATGTCACAAGAATCCGCCCACCGGTCTCTTTTGTTGAAGATGATGAAGATCAGTATGATATTCCGACTTTTCTACGCAAATCGGTAGATTAGTGCCATTAAGCATCGATACAAAAAGGGGCATGCCGTACGGCATGCCCCTTTTTGTATCTGTGTATCTGTAATAGCATGCTCACAGGTCAGAAGTAATATGCTTTGCAATACTTTTAGTATTAACGAACAATTTTATCCTTGAGCAAATCCCTGATTTCCGCAAGTAACACCTCTTGATTGGGTGGCGCTGCCGGCGCAACAGAAACAGCTTCTTCCTTTTTCTTTAGAGAATTCATTCCTTTTACCGCCATAAACATTGCAAAGGCAATAATTGCAAAATCAATGACCGTCTGCAAAAATTTCCCGTAGCTGATCAGTACTGGCGGTTTTTTGTCTATGGCATCTTTAACGACAATCGCCAGATTTGAAAAATCAACTCCTCCTAAAATAACGCCGATGGGCGGCATAATCACATCACTGACAAGAGATGATATGATTTTACCAAATGCCGCACCGATAATTATACCTATTGCCATATCAACCACATTTCCCTTAACAGCAAACTCCTTAAACTCTTTGAGCACGCTCATAGACACTCCCTCTTTAAAATTGAGTTTAATGCTAGTATAGCCCTGATCCTAGCATTTATTACGGTTAATACACCAGGTTTTAATAATTCTTCGAGCATAAGTAATAAAATCTTGTCAGCTGCAAATTTTTCTGGACGAAGGGCTAAATCTCCCGTATTTTACTTCGTCGCACGATATTACTTATAAGAAACGAGAGGTAACAAATGGCACAGGCAGAAAAAGGCAATACCGTAACAATCAACTTTACCGGGACACTGGATGACGGAACGATATTCGATTCAACACTGGAAGACACGGAATGTGATGATGAAGGATGCTGCGATGACGGCAGTTGTGATGACGAAGGGTGCGGGTGCGGCGGCCATGAAAGCGGCCCGATGACCTTCGTTCTGGGAGAGGAAATACTGTTCCCTCAAATTGACGCTGCTATAGTCGGTATGACACCCGGCGAGAAAAAAATCGTTAAAATTGCCGCTGTTGATGCTTTTGGCGTGTATGACAAGGAAAAGGTCTTCACCGTGCCACGTTGCGATCTTCCGGAGGACCTTCTTCCGGAAGT
>VFJW01000160.1 GCA_009885845.1 Geobacter sp. | reverse complement strand
TCCATGAAGACAACAAGCAACGTTAATAATGTAAAGAGCAAATAGACTTGTCCGGTTTTGTAGCTAATGAATTGTCCGCTTTTGGAAGTTTATGAGAAAGCAGCGGAGGGCGTAGCCTGGAGTTGCTTTCTCAGTGGCGAGCGGCGGACAGTTACGCTGCCTTTTGAGCCATGTTTTGAATCTGTTGCCCTTTGTTGTCGTAGTCTGCCAGCTTTCTGGGGCCGTGAAATATTGAGATAGTTCCGTCAAGGTGACAATGTACCATGACCTTCGCCTTGATGTAGTTACAGCGGTACTCGTTCTTGGAAATTTGTAGCACCAGGTTCTCAAACTTCACACAGTTATCGCGCTGCACTGTTCTTTCATAATGTTCACAGAGAATGTCATCAAGCGGCGGACCGATGTATTTCATGAATGCTGTGCCTTCTTCTCTTGCAGGATGCGCAAACTTGCGGTTGAATTCCGGCAGATAGTTTTCTCTCAAATACCGGTTGGCACCTTCCATAGTGGTTATACCCATCAGGGCCAACTCGTTGGGCAAACGGCCCTGATGAGTTTCAAAAGCACGTTCTGACCTGCCTCTGGCTTCCGGAGAATATGCGGCAATCATGCTGATACCAAGATGGGCCATGGCTCTGCCAAACTGGGTCGGGTTGTTTTTATCAACCTTGCCGCCTGCTTCAGGGGTATGCCAGTAGTGGCTGCCGCGATCTGAGTAAAAGCTGCTGAAGAGCCCCAGCTTGACGATGGTTTCTTTTACTCCCAGAAAGCTGCTGACGGTGCCTTCTTCATCGCAGAAAAACATGGAGTAGTGTTCGTTGGTGGCATCATCCATGGTGCTTATGAGATCCCACTTCTGGCCCGATACCCACTCGTGAGTGCTGCCATCCTGATGGATCATCATGCCGGGAAGGGCCGATGCTTCGCGTTGCTTACGGTGGACTCCTTTACGCTTTGACTTCTGAATCAGTTTTGCTTTTTGCAACTGGTTCTTTACCCAGGTGTAGCCACGTCTTCCGCCATGCTTGCTGTACCAGTCATGGAAGTGCCGGGCATTCCAGCCCTGATGACGGCTGCTGTAAAGATCAACAAGTGCTATAACTTCGTCCACCGGGGCACGACGGTGGGAAGTCTGAGTAAGGCGCTTGTCGGCAAGACCATCAAGACCGCTTTCCTCGAAACGGTCCATGTAGCGGCGAAAGGTGCGGTCACTTACACCGAGGATCAGGGCGGCCTCTTCCTGTGTCAGACGGTCATCTTGCCAACCGCCGTAGGCTTCTTGAAATCTCATCAGTCTGGTCTCCTGTAGCCATAATGCCGGTCTCATAGGGCACCTCCTGGTGCATTATGAAACCGGACAGATTATTAGCTACAAGTCCGGACATATCATGTGCTCGTGACACTTCCGATCATCCTTTTTGCCCTGTTTGCGGGAATACTATCTGAAATGAGGTCCCTTCTCCCGGGCGACTTCTAACGGCAATCTCACCGCCATGAGCTGCAACAAGCT
>VFJW01000105.1 GCA_009885845.1 Geobacter sp. | reverse complement strand
TATAAAGCCACGTTAGGGGCGTTCTATGGTAGCCGTGGGATTTATCCCACGGATGAAAACATCAAATATTCATTCGTCACGTACGTGACGATGTGAAATCGTCTACCATTTCCGGGGAATTAATTCCCCGTCTACCATCAATCTGTCGCTATGCGACGTAAGCAAGAACCAAACCGGACAACACTGATTGAAACTGGGAAAATTATGCCGCGTGCACTTGAAGAGAATAATGAACGTTGGACGTACGCAGATTATCTGACCTGGCCAGATGATGAGCGCTGGGAACTGATTGACGGCGTTGTTTATCCTTTAAGCAGCTCTCCAGGAACGTTGCATCAGCGTGTTTCTGGTGGTCTTGTCGCTCAATTTGGAAATTATTTTGTCGGTAAATCTACCGAGGTGTTTATTGCTCCCTTTGATGTTTGTCTCGTTGATAATCCAGCTGTTCCGGATAACGAGATAACAACTGTAGTTGAACCTGATTTGATGGTCATTTGTGACAGGACAATCCTTGAGGAACGCTGTTGTATGGGCGTTCCTGACCTACTGGTTGAAATATTGACTGCAGAGTCTGCAGCCCATGATCTTAAGACAAAGTTTGGCCTGTACCAGCGCTTTATGGTGAAAGAGTACTGGATCATTCATCCGGTCGAACAAACTCTGTTGGTGTTCTCGTTGGGGGAGGATGGGTTGTATGGTAATGCCAACCGATATGCTGGGGATGATAAGGTAGCTGTCTCATTGCTTGGTGATTTGGTTGTTGATTTGAAGGAAGTTTTTGCCTAATAGATGTTTCGGAGCCCAAAATGCCTGTCATTTCGATGTTTTATGGGATAATAATCAGGATGTTTTATAAAGACAATCAACAGCATCATCTCCCTCATATTCATGTAGAATATCAAGGAAAAGTTGTTGTGATCTCTATAGAAGATAGCGAAATTTTGGATGGCATCTTTCCACCAGCAAAGAAAAAGCTTGTTGACGCATGGATAGAAATTCATCGCGACGAATTGCTTGCAGATTGGGTGCTTGCTGTTGAAGGCTCAAAAACATTCAGAATAAAGGGACTTGAATAAAATGAGAACCATTTCTGATGTAAAAGCTTATGAAGACTGGAAGTTAAAAGTTTCTTTTACAGATGGAGCTATCAGGCTTTATGATGTTAAGCCTCTCCTCTCAAGTGAAGCTTTTATAGAACTGAATGATCCGGATTTATTTAAGAGAGTGCGTAATTGTTCTTATTTTATTGAATGGGAAAATGAAGCCGATCTGAGTTCTGATACATTATACCTAGAAGGTAAAGAGGTGTTTCACTAAGTAACAATATTGAATTTGTAATTAACTGTAGAGATGTTTTTGCGCAGCCAGAAGTCGAACGGCCAAATATTCTCTCTGAGGGAGTTAGCTGATGAAAAAAATATCCTTGTTATGTGTCGTGTTGAGTTTTTGCCTGTATGGTTGCGGGAACACGGACGGGTCGCTGAATACTTCCTATGTTACTGCAACAGTGGATAACACGCTTGTGAATTCGGATGTTACCACCTGGGTTGATTCTACCGGGGCAAAAGCCACGGCCTGCTCCCCGAGTCTGCCTGTTACCTCTGCCGACATCGTTACTGCGACGATTTCTTCAAAGGCATATTCAAATACCGGATCTATGGCGTCGCCTGTCAAAATTGAAACGGCAACAATTACCTATTCGTCATCTGATACTGCTACACCGGCAATGGCTACCAAATATCAAACAATCGGCACGATAATAGCGAATGGCGGTTCAACGACACTTCCGGTGGAAATTGTATCATCGTATCAAAAACAACTTCTTCAGTCCGCGCTTGCATGCACCGGTACAACGTATAACTACTATGTGAAGATTGTTTTTGATGTAACTGAAACAGTTACAAGTAAGAAATCGACTGCAGAAGTGTCTTTACAGCTTCAGTTACATGATTATATTGACAAATAAAATTTCAGATCAGGGAAGTTAACGTGAAAAAATTGAGTGTAGTGTTTTCAGCTGTTTTATTGTGTGTCCTGTGTGGCTGTTCTTCTAATAAGCCAAGTGATGAAAAGATCAGGGCCTCTATTAAAAAGATAATGCCGATCGAACCACAAATCGTGTCCGTCAAGGAACTGGATTATTTCCCCGGCCTGGTTGAAGTGATTATCAAGATTGATGGCAAGCCGATTATTTATTATACGGATCGCAAGGGTGATTATGTTGTCAGTGGCAGTATACTTAAAGCTGAAAACAAGCTGAACCTGACTCAGGAAGTCATGAAGACTCTTGCACCACCTGCACCGGCAGTGCCTGCTACACCAGCGCCAGTCAGGAAATAAATGGAACACACTGTTCGGCATTAGTTGAAAAGACTTAAAACTGACACAAAAAGAATCTGTGAGGGCTCTACCATGAAAAAACTGCATGCGTCACTTATTGCTCTGCTTGCAATTGTCATTTTTACTATATGGGGATGTAGCGGGAGTGATGGAACAGGATCCCAGACTTCTTCGGTAAAGAGCAAGACGCTTTCCAAGCTGATTGGTTCGGAATCGCCGATTAGTGCTGCTACATCTGGTGGAGCGGCCATGACCGGAGACCAGCAGAACCCGCATCAGATATATCTTCCCGAAAAAAATCTTTGGTTTACCTGCTATGAAGATTGGAGTTTAGGTACTCCGCAAATCAAGGGGCGTTTTATTAAATACGATTTTGGAGGGGAAAAATTCACTTTTGTCGGTGCTGCCTTTGCGATGTCTAGTGAGTCAACCACCAGTAAAACACAGCCAAGAGCAGCGTATAGTGCGACTCAAAAGAAAATATTTGTCGTCTGGCAAGATACCGCACCACCATATATTTTGTTTAATACCATAGATACTTCTCCACTCGCAGTTGAAGACTCGACCGTTGCTTCCGTCACCTCCGAAATAGCAGTCAGTCTTGCTGATCCATCCGCAACGGCGCCACAAACTACTATAATTAAGCATGAAACTATTTTTAAATTTAACGGCGTCGACACCCCGTATAATACCGTTTCGCGTCAAAAACCTCGAGTTTCATACAATGTATCAAGCAAAATATTTGAAGTTGTATGGATAGAAACACGTGATCAGAAGAAAGTTGTACATTATCAGCCATTTAAAGGAATTAACAACAAGGAAGTTAACACGATTTTTGGTGGGGACACTCAGTTTATTGGTTATGCTTCGATCAAGGCATCTGACAATTCTATTGATGTTGGTCCTACTGAACTAGGTACCGAGTATGTAGATGCTGTTCCTGCCAATGGCTATAAATCAATGGGTGCAAGACTTATTTCAAATACTGGTTTTTCATCGGTTTCACCATCTACGCAAACCACTGAATTCGAGTATTTTGATCAAATTTCAAGTGTGGATATTTCCACAGATCCAACTTCTGATACAACATTTATTACCTGGGATGGAATTCAGAAGAAAAAGCAAATTGATGCAACTGCAACAATGGCTGTTTCTGGTGCTGTAATAGATAATTCAGCCGATTTAACATATAATGCTACAACCAATTCAAGTGATATTTCGAAACATAGAGGAATATACGGCATTAAGAAAAAAGACAGTGGAGTTTCTGTATATTCAACACCAATTTCAATTCAAACGGTAACAGTGGGCGAGGATGCAGTTAATCCTTCAATAGGGTTTGACCCGGTTACAAAACGTTTCCTGGTGGCTTGGGAGGACTTAAGAACCGGCAGTCTCACGAATCAGAAAATTTATGGACAGCTGATCACATCCTCTGGTGGTTTATATAATTCCAATTTTGCTATAACGACTGCCACCGGTCTTGATCAATCCAAACAGACGTCGCCATACGTTTCGTACGATACCGTCAACTCACGGTTTTTTGTTGCCTGGCAGGATGGCCGTAACAGCCAAACCGCTAGTGGTCTCGATATCTACGGTCAGTATGTAGATGGTGATGGCTCGCTTCGTGGCCAGAACTATGCAATTTCAACTGCAACAGGCAATCAATATACTCCTGTTATGGCCTACAATTCGGTGGATCAGGTGTTCCTTGCCATGTGGAAGGATGCCCGCTTTATGAATGTAAGTGGTGCGGATATCTACGGTATTCTCTTTGATCTAGGGAATCCTGCGCTTGCTGTTTTGAATGGCGATGGCTCAACCATGTCCCCTCTCAGTCTTGATTTTGGAACAATACAAGCGGTGGCTGGCTCTCAAACCCAGAAAACGTTTAAACTTAAAAATGTTGGAGATTCTGAAATAGAGATAGATTCCTTATCCTTTGATACAGCTGCTGAATACACACTGATATCGCCAACAACGACATATCCTATTAAATTAGCCGTTGGAACAGAACTAAGCGTTACTATAAAATTAACATTTGGAGCAACATCTGGTTCATTGACAGATAAATTTAAAATTAGATCAAACGGTGGTAATCCCGACATTATTCTTCAGGGGTTTGCTGGCAGCACGAATATTTCTGTAAATCCAACTCCACTTGATTTTGGCACTGTATCGGTTAATTCATCAGCAGATTTACCATTGGTAATAACAAATGATGGATCGACAACTGTAAATATTACATCGATATCCGGAAACAGTTTATTATTTTCGCTACTTGATTCTGCTACAGGATTACCGATAACGTTCCCAATTTCTCTTGCTACTTCACAGTCAAAAACTTTAATTGTCAGGTTTAATCCCACGCAAGTTGGAAACTCTGATTCTTCATTCACTATTTACACTAACGTTACTGGTGCAACAAAGTTGGTTCAACTAAAAGGAATTGGCGGAGGACGGCCAGTAATTGGTGTTAACCCGTCAAATATTAGTTTTGGCAGTATAGCACTTGGCAGTAGTGGCATTCAAACCTTGACGGTATCAAATACGGGGTATTCTTCTCTTGATATTACCAACATTACTCTTGGTGGTGCCGTTGGCTATTCAATCCTTTCCGGTACGACTGCAACGATCCTTCCCGGAGCCAGCGCCAATGTCCTGATCCAGTTCTTGCCTGGCACATCGGGCCTCAAAACGGACACTCTAACGATCACCTCAAACACCGGCGGCACAGCGGGTACGACCACCACAGTGGGTTTGTCCGGTACCGGCGCAGCGGCATCACTGACCCCAAGCCTTAACACGCTTGCCTTTGGCAACGTCACCGTCAACACAAACGGCACGCTGTCAGTTGTACTAACAAACAGCGGCAGCACTTCAGCCACAATCAACACCTTGAGCCTCACCGGCAGCAGCGACTTCAGCCTTGTAAGCCCCCTGACCTCGTCCCTTCCGCTGACGGTAGCTGCCGGCGCCACACAGACGGTAACAGTTAAGTATGCACCAACAGTTGCGGGTGCAGTTGCCGCTAGCAGTCTTGTGATAACAGCCAACGGTGGTACGATTACGACCATCACATTAACCGGCACCGGAATAGCAGTGCCTCTAATAGGCGCTAACCCATCTAATATTGGTTTTGGCACAATAGCACTTGGTAGCACTGGCACTCAATCGTTGATGGTATCTAACTTCGGTACATCAGTCCTCACAATTACTAACATGTCAGTTGGCGGAGCTGTCGGCTATTCAGTCCTGTCCGGTGCCACCGCCACCATCCTTCCTGGTGCGACAGCCAACGTACTTGTTCAGTTTACGCCTGCAACAGCTGGCTTGAAGAGTGACACCCTGACGATCACCTCCAACACCGGAGGCGTAGCCGGAACGACAACCACGGTTGGTCTTACCGGCACCGGCATTGCCGCTTCACTAACACCTAACGTTACAACGCTGGCTTTTGGTAATATTACCCTTGGCACTAACAGCGATCAGATGGTAGTTGTAACTAACACCGGAATCACCGCTGCCACAATCAACTCCTTGAGCCTCACCGGCAGCAGCAACTTCAGCCTTGTAAGCCCTCTTACTTCTGCTCTTCCGCTGACAGTTGCCCCCGGCGCAACTCAGGCGATCACAGTAAAATACGCCCCATCAGCTGCAGGTGCCGCGGCTGCGAGCAGTCTG
>VFJW01000043.1 GCA_009885845.1 Geobacter sp. | reverse complement strand
TTTCTCTTCCGGGGTGTAATTGTGACGTTTCTTTCGCATGGACTTTCCTCCGTTCGTGATGGTTTATCACAAACGAACCAAAAGTCCTATTCACGCTGAGCCAATACAATACAGCGGTGGTTCGCGGATAGTTGGATAAACATCAGCACAAGGAGCGGCAATGAGCGGCTTTTCAGGTTTTAAAGGACGCAGTGCGGTCGTTACCGGTGGTGCACGAGGTATAGGTCTGGCGATCACCCGGGCCTTAATCGGGCAAGGCGTCACGGTGCATGTCTTTGATGTCGCCGCCGGTGAGGGAGCGGAGTCGTACGAGTTCCACAAGGTCGATATTGCCGATTCCGCCAGTGTCAATTCGGCGGTGGCAGGATTGCCCGGGCGGATCAGCCTGCTGGTCAATAACGCCGGCATAACCAGAGACAGCAGTCTGGCCAAGATGACCGATGATGACTGGCTGTCGGTGCTCTCCGTGAATCTGACCGGTGCCTTTAATGTTGTGCGGGCGCTGGCGCCCGCCATGCGGGAAGCAGGATACGGGCGGATCGTCAACATCACCTCCATCAACGGCATGCGCGGGAAATTCGGCCAGGCAAACTACTCCGCCTCCAAGGCCGGTTTGATCGGTCTGACCAAGACGCTGGCCCGCGAGCTGGGACCGAAGGGAATTACGGTCAATGCCGTGGCACCCGGTATGGTACTGACTGAAATGGCGCTGGCTCTGCCGCAGGAGATTCTTGCAAAAGCCAGGAACGAGTGCCTGCTGCCGGAAATGGCGGCACCGGAAGATATTGCCAATGCAGTGCTGTTCCTGCTGTCTGATGCGGCGCGGATGATTACCGGTGAGGTGATCCGTGTGGATGCCGGGCAATATATTTAGCCTAAAACGACAGATCTCGAAACACAGAGCAACGGAGCAACGGAGAAATAGAATAGTTACTGCAATATAAGGCAGAGCCCAATGGTTAAAGTTATTTTTGGATTTAACCAGAGTTCATCATTTTTTCTCTGTTGCTCTGTTGCTCTGTGTTTAAAATGTTTTTTTGTATAAAAATGGAGACTGATCTTGCCTGAAATCCCGGAACGAAAGCTGCGGATCGATTTTCACGTTCACCTGGGGGTGTACACATTTCATCAGCCCTGGGTGACCGAATGGATACGCAAGACTCACCCGGCGGGGTACGAAGAATATATTCAGCGCTATAATGATCCGGGGGAGTTTGAAGAGTTGCTGACGGCTGAAGAGGTTGATTACGCCTGTATCCTGGCGGAGTTGAGCCATGTCACGACCGGAGTCTGCACCAACGAGCAGGTACGTGAATTCTGCCGGGGACGAAACAGGCTGATCCCTTTCTGCGACCTCAATCCCCATCTGTATACAGACCTCGGCAGCGAACTGCACCGCAAGGTGGAGGATGAAAGTTTCCGCGGGGTCAAGCTCTACCCGACCTATCAGCATTACTATCTCAATGATCCCCGAATGTACCCTTTGTATCATGCCGCGCAGGATCTGGGCATCCCGGTTCTGATTCACACCGGCTCATCCGTGTTCAAGGGCTCCCGTCTCAAATATGGCGATCCGCTTCATCTTGACGACATCGCATCTGACTTTCCGAACCTGAACCTGGTTATGGCCCATTCCGGCCGTGGTTTCTGGTATGACCGGGCTTTTTTTCTTTCACGTCTCCACGCCAATGTGTACATGGAACTTTCCGGGCTCCCGCCATCAAAGCTGCTGACCTATTTCCCCGAACTGGCCCGTAATACTGACAAGGTCATCTTCGGTAGTGATTGGCCGGCAGTACCCCGGATCAAGGCCAATATGGATGCGATTCGTGCGCTGGATATACCCCCGGACGGGGTTGAAAACATCATGGGCGGTAATGCGGCGAGGATTTTAAAGCTCTGTTGAGCTGAACTTTAGCTCCAACGCCTCTCCTGTTTTAGCGATAGAATCTACCAGCAGAAACTCGCTGCCCTCAACACACTAAAAAAATCACTCCTCGACCAAGCCTTCACCGGTCAGCTTTAAATCGCTTGACATAAAACTTGACTTATACTTGACATCTGGAAAGCTTGATGTGTCCCGACAAGGGGCGATGGATCTGTTGCGGCCGTTAATTGACGCAGGGTTGGTAGAAAAGGTTGGCGGAAAAAAAACCGGACATTATGTATTGAGAAATCTGTCTCAGAGGTAATTAGATGAGCATGCAAGCAGATGAATTTCGATTGGAAACCATAGCCAGATGGGAAGCATATTGCATGACAGGAGAATCTGTTTCTCACGATGTTGTCATGGCGTGGCTTGAATCCTGGGGATCTGGGAATGAGCTTGAAGCGCCATTACATTTTTCGGCTTGAAGATTTTGACCGAAGGTATTACAATTAGCAATAAAAGTATTACCTGGAGGCGCTCAATGGAAAAAGCATCAAAAGTTACAATAAAAGGTCAGATTCTCATACCAGGCGATATCAGGAAACGACATCATATCGAGCCCGGTAGCGAGGTGCGCTTTGTGGAGTACGGAAATGTCGTTTGTATTGTGCCAATAGTGGCTGATCCTGTTGCCGCAGCATGGGGAATGCTGCCTTCAAAGCCTTCACTTACTGATGATTTGCTTGAAGAAAGAAAGCGGGACAAGGCCCGTGAGTAACTACATGCTGGATAGTTTTGCCCTGATTCGTTTCATTCAGAAAGAACCGGGCAATGAGACGGTAAAGGCCATTCTGGATGATGCAAGGACCGGGAATGCCTGCGCCATGCTCAATGTTATCAATATGGGAGAGGTCATTTATACTGTCCAAAGGCGGTTTGGCCAACAATTCAAGTTGGATGTCGTCATGAATATTAGCCGCCTTGGCATTATTATTCTGCCTGCGCCCAACGACCTGGTTTTCCGTGCAGCGGAATTGAAGGCACGATTTGCCATGTCATACGCTGACTCCTTTGCTGTCGCGTCCGCCATGGAGCATGATGCAACGCTGGTAACAGGTGACCCGGAATTCAGGCAGGTGGAAAACCTGGTAAAGATTCTCTGGTTATAGCTTTGTTACCTTGGTTGGCGGTTCATTCATGCATTCGAAAAAGATAATCATCCCAACGTCACAATTGCCGGTGAGAAAAACCACACTCCATGATTACGCCTGATTAGCAATCAGTTCAGCGCGGATCCGGGTGTTTTTCAATGCCGTTGCAAGCGTAATGGTGTCCAGAACCGCCTTGGTGAGATTGTCTATCTCACTGGTAATGCTCTGCAGTTCACCGATGATCGGATCACCGTCATTGCCCCAGTTCGGAACATCAAGTTCCGACTCCAGCGTCTCAAACAGCTGAATAACATCCAGTAATGTTGTGCGCCTGACATTCCCTGAAAACCGGTAGCCCCCTCCGGCGCCCCGTACCGCCTGCACCAGACCGGCATGGGTGAGGTTGCGCATGACTTTTGCGAGGTGATGGGTGGATATGCCATGTTTTTGAGCGATGTCGGTGGTTGACAGCTGTTTTTCGGTATCGCTCGCCAGTTCCAGTACCGCAATGAGGGCGAACAGACTTGCCTTGTTAAGTTTCATTGTTGGCCTCTGGGAGTTTAATCAATCTGTTTTTCAAGTTCAAGGTACTTTCCGGTGCATAAACCAAGGCCGCGAAAAAACGACAGCGTCAGCTTATCGTCACGGTTGACCATGGTGCGTACCGTCGAAACTCCTGCCTGTTTCAGGCGATTCGATATTTCTTCAAACATCTGTTGACCAATCCCCGACTGACGACACTCCGGGCATACTGCCAGGGCAAAAACCCACCCGCACGGAGGCGAACCGAACTCCCAGGCGCGTACCTCTCCAATAATGAAACCGACGACCCTGCTGCCGGATTCGGCGACCAGAAAAAGCCGGTCACTTTTGTCACGACGGACATAGTGATCAAATACGCTGCTCCAGTAGTCCGGTTTTTCTTCATGAGGAGCCCACTGGTCCAGAGAGATGACAGCTTCAAGGTCGGATGCAATGGCATTGCGGATGGAAATCTGTTCTTTCATAATCAGTCCAAGTGTAAATGACGGTAACCGCAGAGCAAAAGTTTCAGTAATTGCACGATTATTTGTGCTGATACATAATTCGGTACCTCAATACCACTTTAAAAAATATATTTCAAGAAATATAATTATCCCCTGTAATCAAATGACAAAAACATCTCCAACGGGCGGGGAAATTCTTCTTGACATATTAATCGGTATTGTAGTACCTAATTACATAAATAGCATTCATTGCAGGGGTAAAGGGGTGCACAGATGGCATTCGCAGAAGCAGGATTTAATTTAGAGATCGATCTGACCCGGGGAAGTATTGAGAGAGTTGCAACTGATCCAGGGCTGAGCAAGCTGTATCTGGGCGGTCTCGCCACGAATACCAAAATACTCTGGGACAGGGTCCCCCCTGAAGTCGAACCGTTTTCTCCCGAAAACCTCCTGATATTCGGAACAGGACTGTTAGTCGGCACACCTGCTCCCGGCTGCAATCGCACAATTGTTTCCACCATTTCCCCCCAGACACAATTAATGGCTTATTCAATGATGGGGGGCTTCTGGGCACCCGAATTGAAGTATGCCGGGTATGACAAAGTGATCTTTCGCGGCAAATCGCCCACGCTGGTGTATCTCTGGATCAACAATGATAAAGTGGAAATTCGTGACGCCTCCCATTTGGCCGGCAAGGGCGCAGTTGAAACGCAGGAACTTATCAGGCAGGAGTTGAAGCAACCGTACGCCCAGGTGGCTGCTATCGGCCTGGCCGGAGAAAACAGGGTCTTTACCGCCTCCATAGAACAGGGACGCTCAAGTGCCAGTCGTCTGGGAATCGGCGCCGTCATGGGAGATAAACGGATTAAGGCGGTTGTTGTCCGGGGCACTAAAGACATTAACATCGCCCGGCCGGCTGAGTATATGCAGCTGTGCCACGAGGTCCTCGCCTATATCAGTGATCGCGAAGAGAAGCCGGTTCCGGGTGTTATGCCTATTCTGGCCGGACTCGGGTCACCGCAGGAGATGCTGCATACCGATGAGAAGTGGCATACTGAAAATTTCTCCTGGGGGAACTCCCGCACCCGGAGAAAAGAGTT
The DNA here is from genome assembly GCA_009885845.1 of Geobacter sp. Classification (GTDB taxonomy): domain Bacteria; phylum Desulfobacterota; class Desulfuromonadia; order Geobacterales; family Pseudopelobacteraceae; genus JACRCG01. The sequence continues at coordinate 14,738 of VFJW01000043.1, read as the reverse complement.
CTGGACCAAAGAAGTTGAAGAGAAGTGGAAAGAGACTCAGGAAACTGCACGGACACGCCTGATCAGCTGCTATAACTGCCCGATGAAATGTGGGGCGATAATCTCCCTCCCGGGTATGTCAACCTACATGATGAAATGTTTCACAAAGCTTACCTACAATATGGCCGCCTTTGTTGATGACCTTGATTTCGGCTTCAGAATCGCGCAGCGGGCGACCGAGTACGGGGTTGACGGATTCTCGACTCCGCAGATCATGGCCTTTGCTTTTGAACTCCGTGAAGCCGGTATTTTGTCCGAAGACGACTTTGCGGGATGTCCGGATGACAACGAGGGGAAATTTTACTGGCTGCTTGACCGGATCGTCCGGCGTGAGGGAATCGGCGACATTCTGGCCGACGGCACTCACTGGGCGGCCCTGAAGATCGGTAAGGGTGCGGACGCATACGCCCACAACAACATCAAGAAGCATGAGCAGCTGCCCCTTAAACTCGGCATGCTGAATCCCGTCTATTTCCTTATGTACTGTACTGGTGAGAAGGCAAATATCACCCAGATCGAAGGGCAGTTCCCTCAGGCGCCTTTCCCGACGATGGAGGAACGGGAGGAGTTTGTCAAAGACTGGGTCCATGTTCCTGATGAAAAATTCAAGCAGTATCTTCTGGACTGGGAAGTCCGCGGGGAAAAATCGAATCCGTACTACCCGACAATTGATATGTCCGTCGAAATCGTCGATTGGCAGGAGAAGATGCACTACATTGATGACTCCCTCGGCATGTGCGCCGGGTTGTCCTCATTTCCTCTGAAGCCCCCGTATCATATTCACAACTACCCGATTTTGATATCGGCTGCGACCGGGTTTGACTTTGATGAAGCCGCACTGTCGCTGGCCGCCAAGAGGAGTAGAACTCTTCTGAGAGCTTTTAATATCCGGAGAGGTCTGAGCAGGGCTGACGAGAAGCCGCCTGAAGACCATTGGCGAAAACGGTTTCCCGAACTCGAAGAGCAGCTCCTTGATGCGTACTATAAATTCAAGGGGTGGAACAATCAGGGTATCCCCACGAAAGAGACGTTACATGAATTAGGTATGGATTACGTCAGTGAAGATTTGGAAAAGAGAGGGATCTTGAGCTATGAGTAAGGCTAAGAAAAAGATCAAGGTAATCAAGATCGATGTTGATAAATGTAATGGTTGCCGTGCGTGTGAGCTGATCTGCTCCTCTTTTCACGCCACCCCGAAGTATAGCAGCAATAATCCGGAGAGATCCCGGATCAGACTGATTCGCGATCCGATAAAAGACATCTATCTCCCGGTGTACGCCGGTGAGTACACTCCCTCGGAATGTACCGGCAGAAACAAGTATGTGCTTGACGGCCGGGAATACAGCGAGTGTGATACCTGCCGGGCTTCATGCCCGTCACGGAGCCTGTTTAAGGAGCCTGACTCGGGACTCCCCCTGAAGTGCGACATGTGTGATGGTGAGGATGAACCCATGTGTGTCAAGTGGTGTCTGTCAAAAGCACTGACGTACGAAGAGCGTGAAGAGGAACGTGAAGAGGAGCCGAAGCTCGGTGAGATGGAGATCGGTCTCGAATCGCTGGTGAACAGGCATGGATTGCAGAAGGTGATGGATACCATTGCCAGATTGTCAAAGAAGGGTTGAAACATGGAAACTGTCGCTCCCTTCAAAGAGATTATTGAAGTCATTAAAGAGCAGGGCGGAGACGCCTTTAAATTCTGCTATCAGTGTGGATTATGCGATGCGGTCTGCCCGTGGAACAGAGTGAGAAACTTCAGTATGCGCAAGCTGATCCGGGAGGCCACGTTCGGGCTGACTGACATTGAAAGTGAAGATCTGTGGCGCTGCACCACCTGCGGCAAGTGCCCTCAAGCCTGCCCCCGAGGGGTCAAGCAGATAGAATCCGGGGTGGCCCTGCGCAGGATAGCATCGGAAAACGATGTGTTTCCCGCCCCTGTTGCCCCGGTCCGTACTGTCAGTGTCGGCCTGATGGGCGAAGGAAACCCTTTCAATGAAGAGCGGAGCAAGCGGGCTGACTGGGCGGAAGGGCTGTCGGTAAAGCCGTTCAAAGAGGGGATGGAAGTCCTCTATTTCTCCTGCTGCTATCTGAGTTACGCTCCGAGATTGAAAAAGGTTGCCGCTGCCACTGCAGCCATCCTGAACAAGGCCGGAGTAAAATTCGGGATTCTGGGCTCCAAAGAGAACTGCTGCGGCGAGAGCATCCGCAAGACCGGTAATGAGGATCTTTTTAAACGCCTGGCTAAGGAAAACATCAAGGCCTTTATCGAAAGCGGAGTGAAAAAAATCCTTGTGTCCTCCCCGCATAGCTACCACACCTTCAAAAACGAGTACCCCGAATTTATGGCGCACTTTGAAGTGGTGCACATTTCTGCATATCTGTCAGAGCTTATCAACGACGGGAGACTCACACTTACCAAGGAGTACGCAAAAAAAGTTACTTACCACGATCCCTGCTACGCGGGACGGCATAACGGTATTTTTGACGAACCACGGGAAGTGCTGAAAAGTATCTCCGGCCTGGAGCTCGTCGAGATGCCGGACACGCGGGAAAACAGTCTCTGCTGCGGTGGCGGTGGCGGCAGAATCTGGATGGAAACTCAAAAAGGTGAGAGGTTTTCCGACCTCCGGCTGGATCAGGCCCTCGCTGTCGGGGCCGAAGTGCTGGTAACCTCCTGTCCCTATTGCATTACGAACTTTGAAGACAGCAGGTTGTCGCTGGATGAGGATGCAACTCTTGAAATTAAGGATATCACGGAAATTATTCAGGAATTGATGTAGCTGAACAGGGAAACGATATGACTGAAAAAAACCTTATAGATGTGTTGGTCGTCGGCGGCGGAATCAGCGGCATACAGGCCTCTCTCGACCTTGCCGACTCGGGATTCAAGGTCTACCTGATTGACAAGTCTCCGGCCATCGGCGGCAAGATGTCGCAACTGGACAAGACCTTTCCCACCAATGACTGTTCCATGTGCATCGAATCTCCCAAGTTCAATGAATGCAGCAGGCATCCAAATATCACCATTCTGACCTATACTGAAGTTGATACCGTGAAAGGCAAGCCGGGGAACTTCAAGGTTGCTCTGAAACGAAAGCCGCGTTACGTTGTTGAGAGCAAGTGCACTGGGTGTAATATCTGTGCGGAATACTGCCCGGTCAGGGTTCCTGACAAATACAATCAGGAGCTGTCTACGAACAAAGCGGTCCATATTTACTTCTCACAGGCGCTCCCGCTCATCCCCTATATCGACCCTGAAACCTGTCTTTACCTCAAAGACGGCTCCTGTGCCATATGCGAAGGGGTCTGTAAGCCGGGTGCCATAGACCTGCATCAGGAAGAAGAGATCATTGAAGTGGAAGTTGGTGCCATAGTCCTCTCCCCGGGGTTTGAGACCTTTGACCCGAAACTGAGAAACGATTTCGGATACGGAATCATGGAAAACGTCGTTACCAGCCTCGATTACGAAAGGATTCTCTGCTCGACCGGGCCGTACGAAGGGACGATACGTCGTCCCTCCGACAAGAAACATCCGGGGAAGATCGCCTGGATCCAGTGCGTCGGTTCCCGACAGGTCATCCCGGGCGGCAACAGCTACTGTTCTGCTGTCTGCTGTTCATATACGCAAAAGCAGGTAATTCTGACCAAAGACCATGACGCCGGGATAGAAGCCACGATATTCCACAACGATATTCGTGCCTTCGGCAAAGACTTTGAACGTTTCTATCAACGGGCGGAAAACCTACCTGACGTCAGGTTCATCAGAAGTTATGTCGCCATCGGCAAAGAACTTCCCGAGAGCAAAAACGTCACCATCAGGTATTCAACGGTTGACGACGGAGTGAAGGAAGAGGAATTCGAGATGGTGGTTCTGTCGGTAGGTCTGAATCCACCCGCCGATGTTCAGGGTTTGGCGACCATATTCGGTATTGAACTTACCAGACACGGCTTCTGCAAAACCAACCCTCTGAACCCGATTGAAACCACCCGTCCGGGCATCTTTATCAGCGGTGCGTTCGCGGGCCCCCTGGATATTCCCGAATCTGTTGTTGCCGCCAGCGGGGCCGATGCTCTCTGCAGTCATCTTCTGGCTTATCGCCGCGGTGATTTGTCCCGGGAAAGGGTCTACCCGCCCGAAAAGGATGTTTCCGGAGAGGAACTCAGAATCGGGGTAGTCACGTGCCTGTGCGGTGCCAACATCGGCCGGGTGGTTGATACTCCTTCCGTCGCCGAGTATGCCGGAAACCTGCCCAACGTTGTGTACTCCCAGGAGAACCTGTTCGCCTGTTCCACCGAGAACGCCCAGTTGATTGCGGATGCCATCGTGGAACACAAGCTCAACCGCGTGGTTCTGGCGGCCTGTACTCCCCGGACTCACGAGCCGCTGTTCCGGGATACCTGCCGTGAGGCGGGTCTCAATCAATACTTCTTCGAATTTGCGAATATCAGGGAACATTGCTCCTGGTGCCACTCCAAAGACAAGGAAGGCGCCACCCAGAAGGCCAAGGACATCATCCGGATGTCAGTGGCGCGGGCCGGCCATCTGGAACCGTTGCAGGAATTTCAGCTGCCGGTTACCAAAGTTGCTCTGGTGATTGGCGGCGGCGTCGCAGGCATGACCAGCGCCCTGAACATGGCCAATGTCGGCTTTGAAGTGTACCTGCTGGAAAAAACAAGCGACCTCGGAGGCATGGCGCGGCGGATCCACTACACCCTTGATGGTGTTGATGTTCAGCCGTTTCTGGACGATCTTGTCCGCAACGTGTACCGTCACCCCGGTATTCACGTCTACCTTGATGCCACCATCACCGACGTTTCCGGGTATGTGGGGAATTTCGTAACCAAAGTCACTTCTGAGGGCAGACCCAGAGAGATACTCCATGGCGCTGCCATTATCGCCACCGGTGCCGATGAGTACAAACCGGTCGAATACCTGTACGGACAGGATGACCGGGTTATGACTTCTCTCGAACTGGAAGACCGGATATCTAAAAAGGATGAGCAGGTACTAAACGCCCAGAGCCTGGTAATGATCCAGTGTGTCGGCTGCCGACAAACTGACAGGAACTACTGCAGCCGGGTCTGCTGCAGCCAGTCCATCAAGAACGCCCTGAAACTGAAAGAGACCAACCCCGGAATGGATATCTATGTCCTGTTCCGGGATATGCGGACCTATGGATTCAAAGAGGATTACTACCGGGAAGCTTCAGAAAAAGATGTCAAGTTCATCCGCTATGAACCGGCAGACAAGCCGGTAGCGGAACAGGCAGTGGAGGGTGGTCAGCCGATTATCAGGGTAACGGTCAAGGATCCGATCCTCGGTAAATTGCTCGCAATCGATGCCGACCTGCTCGTTCTGGCGGCGGCAATTATTCCTTCGGCATCAACCCAGCAGATGGCCAAGTTTTTCAAGGTAGCAACGAATCCGGACGGCTTTTTTCAGGAAGCCCATGTGAAACTCAGGCCGGTTGATTTTGCTGCTGACGGCGTGTTCCTGTGCGGGCTTGCCCACTATCCGAAACATCTGTCGGAAACCATCAGCCAGGCCTACGGAGCCGCCGGACGAACCATTAATCTCCTCACCGGCGACACGGTCACCGCCTCCGGCGCAGTGTGTGAAGTGGATGAACATGACTGTATCTCGTGCGGAGCCTGTATCACCGCCTGTACCTACGGCGCCATAGAGTTCCACGATACCCCGAAGGGCAAAAAGGCGATTGTTAATGCAATTCTCTGCAAGGGTGACGGACTCTGCAATGCCAAATGCCCGACCGCTGCCATCAAATTAAAACACTACACAGATGATGAGATCTTTTCGCAGATTGATGCATCAGTTCCGGATGATTCCAGATAAAATTTTGATGAGTAATCAGGCCGGAACTGCAGGCTTGGAAAGGAGATCACGCAATGAGTACAGAACTTGAGTTCAAGCCACGGGTAGTCGGCTTTCTCTGCACGTGGTGAGCATACGCCGCGGCGGACCTGGCTGGAGTTTCCAGACTGCAATATTCTACTGAAACAAAGATTATCCGTGTCATGTGCTCCGGCAGGGTCGATATGGCATTTGTCCTTCGTGCGCTTGCAGGCGGCGCAGACGGCGTATTTGTCGGCGGCTGCTGGCTCGGTGAGTGCCATTATGTCACCGAAGGTAATTACGATGCCCTGAGCATGATGCATCTGACCAGAAAAGTGCTTGAACTGATAGGGGTTAACCCCGGACGGTTGCGGCTTGAATGGATCGCCGGCTCTGAAGGGATGCGTTATGCCGAAGTCATGAATGATTTTGGCAGACAATTGAAAAGTTTTGGCCCGATCGGCGTTGGTGAGGGATTAGACCGGACTGTTCTGAAACTCAAGTTTCAGGCGGTCAGAAAAATACTCCCCTATCTCAAGCTGGTTGAACGGGAGCGGTTGCGGGTCCGTTTTAAAACAGAAGCGGAGTACGATAATTATTTCGGCAGTGAGGAAGTGATCGGCCTGATTCGTGAACTGGTGGGCGAAAAACTGGCAATAAGCCAGATTACGACTCTTCTTGCGAAAAATCCGCTTTCCACCAGAGAGATATCTGACTTGCTACAGATAAAACCGGCCGAAGTTTCACGGTATCTGAACAGTTCGGCACGACAGGGACTGGTCAGGTATGATGAAGAGATGAAGCGCTACGCTGTCGCCTAGAACAATTGAAAGAAGGTGCTATGACTACCGATACGATCGATCAGATTATTGACAAACACCAGTGTGAGGCCAGTTCACTCATTCAGATACTGCTCGATATCCAGAGTGAGAATCACTGGCTTCCCAAGGAAGCTCTGGAACGGGTCAGCGTCAGACTGGACGTACCGATGAGCCAGATACAGCACATTACCACGTTCTATAAATCGTTTAGTCTGGTTCCCCGTGGTCGTCATGAAGTTCACGTCTGCATGGGTACTGCCTGTCATGTTCGCGGCGCGCAGCGTGTTCTTGATTCAGTAACAGAGCAGATCGGCATCGGCCCTGGTGAAACGGACGTCGATTTAAAATACAGCCTTGAAACGGTGAACTGCATTGGCTGCTGTGCCTTGGGGCCGGTAATGGTCGTAGACGGTGAATATCATGGCAATATTACTCCGGCCCAGGTAGCAGAAACGTTTAAAAATTACGAGTAAGGAATCATATATGCCCCGGATAAACACCACTGCCGAACTGGAAGCACTACGGCAGGATATAGTATCTACAAGGGATCCCGATAAGCTCTGCATTACGCTCTGCTCCGGTTCAGCCTGCCAGGCGACTCACTGCAAAAAAGTTGCGGCGGCTCTTGATCTGGAACTGGAGAAACAGGGTCTGAAGGATAGCGTGCATTTCAGGAAAACCGGCTGCCACGGTTTTTGTGAACAGGGGCCCATTATTGTCATTTACCCCGAGGGGGTCTGCTATCTGAAGGTACAACCGGAAGATATTCCGGAGATTGTCACGCAGACCCTGATGGGAGGCACAATTGTCGAGCGCCTGACCTATGTCGACCCGACTACAGGTGAAAAAGCAACCAACGAAGAGGATATCCCCTTCTACAAGAATCAGCAGCGGCTGGTTCTCGGCCCCAATACCAAAATAGATCCGAAAAGCCTTGATGATTACCTCGCCGTCGGCGGATATCAGGCGCTGACCAAGGTGCTTACCGGGATGAGTCCGGAAGAGGTTATTGATGAGGTCAAGGCAGCCAGTTTGCGCGGGCGCGGCGGCGGCGGTTTTCCGGCCGGTATCAAGTGGGAGGCCTGCCGTAATGCGAAGGGTGACACAAAATATGTCATCGTCAACTGCGATGAGGGTGACCCGGGGGCGTATATGGATCGCTCCCTCATGGAAGGCAACCCATTTTGTGTGCTTGAGGGTTTGCTTATCGGCGCGTATGCAATAGGTGCCCACGAAGGGTATATTTATGTTCGGCAGGAATATCCGCTGGCGGTTGAGAACGTGACTGCTGCCATCAGAACGGCAGAGGAACGCGGTCTGCTGGGGAAAAACATCCTCGGCTCAGGATTCGATTTCATCATCAAGGTGCATAAAGGTGCCGGTGCATTTGTCTGCGGTGAGGAGACAGCCCTCATCATGTCTCTGGAGGGGAAAGTAGGCGAACCAAAATCCAGACCGCCATATCCGGCTGTCAGGGGATTATGGGGCAAGCCGACCAACATTAATAACGTGGAGACATGGGCCAATATTCCTCTGGTTATCAATAAAGGGGCCGCCTCCTTCACTTCAATCGGCACTGAGGGGAGCAAAGGCACCAAAATCTTTTCACTCGTCGGCAAAGTGAACAACACCGGTCTCGTAGAAGTGCCGATGGGTGTGACCCTGCGGGATATCGTCTACAAGATAGGTGGCGGCATTCCCGGAGGCAAGAAGTACAAAGCCGTGCAGACGGGTGGTCCGGCGGGCGGGTGTATGCCGGAGAGTCTTCTCGATATGGAAGTTGACTTCGACCAGTTGACCAAAGCCGGTTCGATGATGGGTTCCGGCGGAATGATCGTTCTGGATGAAGAAACCTGCATGGTTGATTTTGCACGGTACTTCCTCGGTTTCCTTGCCGATGAATCGTGCGGTAAATGTGTTCCCTGTCGCGAAGGTGTGAAGCAGATGCTGAAGATCCTGACCAGAATAACAAAAGGGAAGGGAAGAATGGGCGATATCGAACTTCTGGAGGAGTTGTCCGAAGTAGCCGGGGCGTCAGCTCTCTGTGCTCTGGGGAAAGGGGCTCCCAATCCGGTGTTAAGCACGATACGCCACTTCAGGGATGAATATGAGGCACATATCAACGAAGGAAAGTGCCCGGCCTGTTCCTGTAAAGATCTGATCTCGTACTATATCGATCCTGACCTGTGCCAGGCCTGTACGGCGTGCAGTAGAAAATGTCCGGTAGAGGCGATTGATGGCGGCAAGAATCTGATCCACGTTGTTATCCAGGACAAATGCACGAAGTGCGGGTCCTGCCTGGAGGCCTGTCCTGCCCGTTTCGGTGCGGTGCGCAAACTATCCGGCGAACCTGTCCCCGCTTCTCTCCCCCGGGAATCACGAACTATTGTCAGAAAGAGTACACAATCATGAGCGATCTGATCTTACAGATAGACGGCAGAGAAGTCATCGCACGACCGGGAGCAACCATTCTTGAGGCCGCCCAAAGCGTGGGAATAGCCATTCCGACACTTTGCCACCACGAAAAACTTGAAGCGCACGGCGGCTGCCGCATCTGTTCGGTGGAAGTGGATGCCCGCGGCAGAACAAGCGTCGTTGCCGCCTGCCTTTACCCGGTCGAACAGGATCTGGTGGTACGGACCAGAACCGGTAAAATTGAGCGGATCCGGAAATCGCTGGTGGAGATGATGATGGCTCATGCCCCGGATTCCGAGCAACTGCTGGCTCTGGCCGAGGAGTATGGAGCTGACCGTGACCGTTTCGAAAAAGACGCTTCTTTCTGCATTCATTGCGGCCTCTGTGTCAGATACTGCGCCGAGATCAAGAAGAAGCATGCCGTCGGATTTATTGACAGGGGACCACGGAAAGAGATCTGCTTTATTCCTGAAATCGCCTCAAAGGAATGTTGGGAATGCAAGGAGTGTTTCCCGCTCTGCCCGACGTCGGCTCTGCAGGCAGCGTTCGTATTGATCAAATCCCTGACGTTTCCGACTGATACACCCGACTCGGAATCGAAGTAATAATCCTAAAATCGGCAGTTCAATAACACAGAGGCACAGAGTGCACAGAGAAATAAGAGGAGTTAAAACAAAACAATCTCCTTTGGGTGAATCAAAATCATTTTTCATTTTATAACGTACCTGTTTTACTCTGTGTTCTCGCCTAGAGGCGCCTACTTTGGCTGTGCCCTCTGTGTTTCAAATACTTTTTCTGGAATAATTAAGGAAGGGATGAGTTATGGCGGGTCAATTCCGGTATTACCTGCGAGTTCGTTACTCGGAATGTGATGCCCAGAAGGTGGTTTTTAACGCCCGTTATGCTGACTATGTCGATATAGCGACCACAGAATTTCTCCGCGCAACGTGCCCCGAATTTGGGTTTATCGAATATCATCTTGTGAAGCAGACGATTGAATGGAAAGCTCCCGCCCGCTTTGACCAGATTCTGGAACTGACCGTTTCAGTGCAGAATCTCGGCACCTCATCATTCACCATCGCAACGGAATTTCGCGTCGCCGGCCATGAACCGGTCATCACCGGTGCTGAAACCGTTAACGTCCTCATCGATGCCGACACCATGCAGAAAACAGCCATTCCGGCCGCTCTCCGTTCGGCTTTGGAAAGAGGCGCCTCGGGTGTTGTTGTTGACCATGCCGGGTATATTCACAGTAATTAAAACTGCTTCGATCCCCACCAGTTTCTGTCTTACCATAATCACTCAGATATGATAGAGTCATAAGCACGTAATAATCAATATATCAAGGAGGCGTGCCATGCTTGAACTGCTTGAAAAAGCTGTCATGACAACAATCGGTGTTGCGGCCATTACCCAGAAAAAAGCTGAAGAACTGGTTTCGGAAATGAAAGAACGCTTTAAGCTGAGCGAGGAAGAGGGAAAGAGCCTGGTTGACAGGATTCAGGCGATTGCAAAAGAAAGCAGGGATAAAGTCGGAGAGATGGCAGAGGTCGAAGTCCAAAAAGTCGTTGAGCGGCTGGGACTGGTATCACGTGAGGAGTTTGACCGGTTGGCCAAACGGGTTCAGGAGCTGGAATCTCGCTGTAATGACTGATTTATGCTCAAATTTCTGAGGATCAACAGCAATATCACCAGCATCAGGCGCTACCTGTATATTGTCCGTGTACTCAGCAGCTATGGTTTTGACCAGGCACTCGAGACTATGGGACTTGCCGACGTCATGGTGCGAAGCCGTCGCCTGTTCCGTAAATCTTTGCCAGACATCACCCGACTTACCGCTGCAGAGCGAATGCGTTTGGCGCTGGAGGAGCTTGGGCCGACTTTCGTCAAATTGGGGCAGATTCTTTCCACCCGGCCGGATGTTATACCTCAGGCGTTTGTGCGGGAGTTCGAAAAGCTGCAGGACAATGTGCCAAGTTTCCCGTTTGAAGAGGTGCTGGCTCAGATCGCGGCAGAACTGAGAGGACCGGTCGAGCAGTTCTTTGCCGACATAGACGCCGTGCCTCTGGCGGCGGCATCCATCGCGCAGGTGCACAGAGCCCGGTTGTTATCTGGTGAGTCAGTGGTCATCAAGGTTCGCCGCCCCGGTATTGTCAATGTAGTGGAATCTGACATCAGTGCTCTGATGGCGCTCGCCGGTCTGGCCGAGCGTCATGTCTCCGGCAGCGAACTGTACGACCCGGTCGGCGTTGTGCGCGAATTTGCCCGTACGATCCGCAGAGAGATGGATTTTTCGCGTGAAGCGCACACAATAGAAAAATTCCGTGACAACTTCATCAAAACCCCCTGGATGTATTTTCCCCGCGTATATTGGGAACAGACTTCCCGCGCTGTCCTGACCATGGAATACGTTGCGGGGGTGAAAGTCTCCGACGAGGAAAAACTCCGGAGTCAAGGGCTTGACGGAAAACTGATTGCCCGTCGCGGCTCGGATTCATTTTTGGAGATGGTACTGAATCACGGTTTCTTCCATGGTGATCTGCACCCCGGAAATATCCTGATTCTTCCGGATAACGTGATCTGTCTTCTTGATTACGGAATTGTCGGACGCCTGGATGAAGGTCTTAAAACCTTCCTGACCGATATTCTGGCGGCCATCGTCAATCGGGATATGGACGAGGTTGTGTCCCTGCTGCTCTTCGCCGGCGATATCTCTGACAGCCTGGACACCCGCGCCCTGAAACGGGATCTGTTCAACTTCATTGACGGCTATTACGAGATTCCGCTCCAGGAAGTTGAAGTCGGGCGGATGCTGATGGAGTTCATTGAAATCATTACCATATACAGCATCAGGATCCCGACCGACCTGCTGCTGCTGGCAAAATCGCTTGTTCAGGTTGAGGGGATGGGACGCTCACTTGACCCGACGTTCAACATGGTGGAGCACCTGCGGCCATTCATCGTCAAGTCGATCCGGGAAAAGTTTTCTCCCCGGAGGGTCTCGCGTGATATCAATCAGATTCTGGTTTCATACCTGAACCTGGCGCGCAACATTCCCCGTGATCTGAAAGAAATAATCAATCGCGTTAACCGCAACAAGTTCAAAATCGACCTTGAGCATCGCGGTCTGGACAAATTCACCGCCGACTTCGACCGGTCCATCAACCGCCTGTCCACCAGCATGATTCTTGCTGCGATGATCATCGGCTCTTCGATCATCATGCAGACCGATAAAGGCCCTAAACTGATGGGATTTCCGATGCTGGCCTTTATGGGGTATTCAATTGCGGGGATTGTCGGACTCTGGCTGATCTATGCAATCATCCGTTCCGGAAGGATGTAATAAATTCAAAGATGAAATCAAAGCGGCAAGAATTGAGGCGATGAAGGCATGCAATCAGTATGTTGAGGAATCTAATCAGGGAAGCTCCCCAAATGTTTTGTGAGGCCGGCCTCTTTTTTTGCTTTTAAGGACTGTTTCAGAACCCTTCCCACCTGAATCAGTTACGGCATGTCAGTCAGCCGGGCATGTTTCCACTGGCGAACAAAACCAGAGTTTGTTTCCTTCGCTGTCCAGAAAACTGCCCACATAAAAGCCATCATCATAAGCCTGTACCGGGTCAGCGATGATCACACCCCGTTTTCGCAAGACCGCCTCGGTTGATGAGGCATGGTCGGTGGCGATGGTAATACGGGGATTCAGCTTTTCAGTTGGTTGGGCATACCAGTTGTCCTTCAGCATCAGAATTGTCTGCCCCAGGAAATAACCGACCTGAACGTCGCCCTCAAAGGCCGGTACAAGTCCAAGCGTTGTACCGTAGAACTCATCAGCACGACTCTTGTCCGTTACAGCAATGGCGATGACCTTGATGCGCTGAAAACCGAGTGGTGATGTAGTCATACGTTTCTCCTTTAGGCGGCGCGAAGTTTTTTAGCTCGACCGGTTGAGAGCGATGGAATATGGTGGGCTCGTTTTGGTTGTTCTCTTACAATGTCCAGCAGTGCTTCCGGGTGACGGGATGCCACCCGTAAAAGCACACGTGCCGGGCCTTCCGTTTTACGTCGGCCTTGTTCCCAGTTTCTCAATGTTCCTACACTGATTCCCACAAGATCTGCAAACTTATCCTGCGAAAGCCCAAATTGCTCACGTAAAGCGCGAACCTCGGTTTCTGGAAATTCAAACGATCGAGAAGGCTGCATTGTGCCTTTCATTATCTCTGCGCCTTGCTTCACGCTTGCCAACAGTTCCTGAAAAAGTTCATCATCCATGATATTCCTCCTCAACGATCTTCTTGAGTTGTTTAAGTTGGTCTTGTGTAAGGTTCTCCTGCACGTTTTTTGGATACATGAACAAGAGCAGAATAATGCCTCTCTCCGTAAGGCACGCCGGCTCGGCGGGGGCTTTTTCCCGCTGACCGGTGCTGCCGCTGGTTGAATGTTCGGTGTTATCGCCAGTGGTTCCATATATTATGATCACGTTGTTTCTGTTCTGCATCTCGCTGTTTCTGCTCAGCTTGTTGCAGTTGATGCTCAGCATCTCTCTGTTTCCTCTCAGCCTCTTGCACTTGCATTTCAGCCATACTCGCAGCACTTTCTGCTTGTCGCATTTTATCTTCAGCATCGTTTATTTTATCAGTAGTTTGCTCATTCATATATGCAGTTGGATTATTTTCTAATTTTGCCAATTTTGCCTTAACTTTTTCTATGCGTTGTTCTTTTTCTCTAAGGCTACAGTTGAGAACAATGCTGGAATTGTTCTCTAAATAATTTAACTGATTCAGCAACTCCTGCCTTTCTTTTTGGGCATACGGGCTGTATTGGCCAGGTGTGTTGCTTGTCATGATTACTTTTGTTACTGAACTATTGCTAGATACAGCTACAAGTTTCAATGGGTTCTTAATGATATTTACGTTCTTAGCGACATTCTTCTTACTTACTTTCTCGTAAACACTGTTCATAATATCTGCGGTGGTACGAACGATTTGCTGATACCTATTGCTGTTATTTAAACCGGTTAAATCGGTTATATACTGCTCTTTGGTCTTGCCAGAATCATAAGTGTATTTAATTTCGATTGATTGGATTATTGGATACCCGAACATCTCCTTGATACATTTTGATTGATACTCGCTCAATGGATCATGTTTTTGCGGAGAACAGGCGATTTCGACAACAGGTTGAACCAAAGAAGCCAAGCTCTCCTTGACGTTATTGCTGTTAAACCTGTCATAGATGACTGCAAGTCTAATTTTAGGATTTGGACGTGGTTTCCAGCTATTTACTGGAAGTTCAAATTTTGAATTGGTGACCACATGGTCAAAGTCATCAGCGATTATTTTTTTTAGATCGGGATCAAGTAACAATAAGGTATCCGAAACTAAATTTTCAAAGAAATTACCGGTCTTTGTTTCTATGGTGATGTTTTCGGCAGCAAATGTGATTTCACAACTAAAGACAATCACCAAGATCATCAGCAAGTTAATTCTAATTCTTTGAAAAATCGCCTGTTCTCCATGTATCCCATTCATGCTCATTACCAACCTCCTTTATATTGCAGCACTGAGAGCTGCCGTGAACACTCACTCAAGTCTGAGCCTTTGTCATTCTTGTGT
>VFJW01000057.1 GCA_009885845.1 Geobacter sp. | reverse complement strand
TTTCTCTTCCGGGGTGTAATTGTGACGTTTCTTTCGCATGGACTTTCCTCCGTTCGTGATGGTTTATCACAAACGAACCAAAAGTCCTATTCACGCTGAGCCAATACACCCCCACTTCGGCACCATTTACCTTCTTGACGCCGCTGCGGTCGAGCCTCTCCATGCCTGGCGGCAGCGGCGGCAAGGGAGATTTTCCGACTTCGAGCGTATCGCTGTATGAATCGCGGCGCTCAACCTTGTATACGTCCATGGCCCATTCATTGGTATTCGGACTCTTGTACTTGAGCAGCACGTACGGCTGAGACAGGTTGTTGATCGCGTTGAGATCGTTACGCAAGGCATAGAGAGTGCCGCCGCTGAGCAGGGCATGCTCTTCGTTCGGGTTGAATCCTGGCTTTGCGGCTTCCGGCTGGTTATAGACCATGGCACGCGGCTTGGCCGTTTCAGATACCTTTTCTATGCTGCTGCCGATGGTCAGCTCTTTCGGCGCGACTGGCCAGTCAGCTCTATAACGCATCGCCTTGGTGGGCCAGCCGATCCCACCCTGTCCGGTTGTGTACCAGATCACCATCAGCGGTTTTGTCGGCAGGCTTTTGTTGACCGGAATGATGGTTCCAGTTCTACTGTCACGGTCATAGGCTCTGTCCGTGCCAACTCCGTCGTAGTTCGCATCTGCATAATACAGATACCCGGTTTTGCCTTCCGGGTCACTGTGTCCGCCAAATTTTTCAATCGTGCTGCCAATAACCACATCGTTATCGACGTACTGTTCCGGGCGCAATATTTTGCTTTCGACAACAATAAATGCCGCCCCGCCGGGTATCAGAGCAGGCAGGACGGGTGGTGTGGTAAAGCGGAGAACGTAGGTACCGGCAATCTCCGGCTGAAAAATCGCGTTAACGGCCTGATACTGGTTGGGGGAATAACTGACCGAATGGAACGTGTTCAGCGCACCCGACGGGTTAAGGTTAGCCGGAACTCCGGCAACATGCGATTGTTTCTCCGGCCATACCGCTGTGCCGGTCTCATCGTGGGTAGCAGATGTGCCGACTCTGGGCCACTTGATAGTAAAAGATTTTACCGGATGTATGGGAAAATACCGTTCTCCCTGACGCGATTGAAAGATCAACTCACTTACGGCGGCAGTCAGGGTTGCATTTTTAGTGAGCGTGACTTGATCCGGCGCGACTGATTTAACTTCAGTGGAATCCGGAATTCCGGGGCCATACACGAACATTCCTGTTGTCAGACCAGATGTTGATGGCATATTGACGATCGCATCGGAATTGGCAGTCGTATCACCATATTGTGTAATACTGTTCATGGAGGTATCCCATGCCTTGATAAAAGCCATTTCCGCAGTGTCTCCCGGCAGAGTAGGGACACCGATAACTATGGTGGGAGCAGGAGCTAACACATCACGATTAATATCGATTACGTCCGACGGCGGCTTAATCGACTGGCCGATAATAAATACCTTGGTAGGGGTGTAGCGCCATGAAACCGTCATTGGCTTGGTTAGCCGAGTGCTCATGAGAACTTTTCTTGCGCCTATCAACTGCTCCACATTTGCAAACGCCGCATCAGTGGGGTAAACCACCTGACCGAGTGTCCTTGTCACAGTAATACCGGTGGGCATTCCACTGGCATTCAATTCAGCCTCTTCAAACTGGTTTAAAGCGGTTGAAGAGACTTTCCCCACCTGGTCAAAAGGAGTTTTCGAATCAAGAGCAGCGTCAAAGGGGTAGAAAGTCATGCCGGAACGAACCGCACAGTTGCCGGGGGTGAAGTCATTGATCGCCTGACATTCTCTGATGTCGGCAGCCCCGAAGGCAAGAGTCTGCCCGTTTGCACCGGTAAGCGACAAGGATGCAATGTTATTGAGCGTGAGCTGGCTCAAGGAATCGACTGACAGAATTGTTGTCCCATCCTCGATGCCGGCGCCTGAAACGGACAAACCGGCACTGAGACCGTTTGTGTCAATACCGCTGACTTGCGCTGAGCCGTTCGCCGTGCTGGCGGAACGTTCATACGCCTTGAACGTGGAGAAGGAGAGTTGCTGGCCGGCGGCGGCTGTATAGGTGAGAGTGGCCGGCTTGCTGAGTTTTATTGATCCAGAGTTGACTGCCGCGATCATTGTCCCGTCGGGGATGCCATTACCCACGACCAGCATGCCGGGCGTCAGGCCCCTGTTGACTGGCGGATCAAGGGCGATACCGTTTTCATCAACGGTTTCAGTCCATGATGTCGTGATATTGGTGACCATATCCAGACCGGACGTCGTATCACCCGGAAAATCGTAAACCGAGAGAGGATTATTTTCACCGGAGGTGGTGGTCGTCACCCGGATCTGTTTACTGTAGTTCCAGATAATGGTCGAATTGGCTGTGATGGCAACCGGGATGGTGGTGTTTGCGCCTGCGGATGCGCTTCCGCTCAACGGAATGCTTCCGGTGGCGTTCCAGCCGTCAAGAACGTACCTGACCGTATTAGGCTTGCCGGCATCATCGGCATAAATCACATTCGGGGCGCTCAGCGTCATGTCATTAAGTCCGGAGGTCAGACTGGTGGCGGCAGGGCGCGGCACGAAGCCGCCAAGGCTCTGCAGCTTCTCCATATTTACGCTGTCCACGCCGCTGACTCTGACGCTGCCGATTTCGCTGACGCGAACGCTTACACCGAGCTTATTGTAGACAATATTGTAGGTATACGGGACAGGTTGCTGATTCTGCTGAATGTTGTATTGCCTGGTCGCGATGTCATAACTGATGGTGGCCCAGGTGGGCAGAGCAAGGGCGGATTTGTCCAGCACCCAGAGTTCTTCCACATTGTTGACCAGACGGGAGATTTTTTCCGGAATAGTGATCGTGCTGGACCCTTTCGGCGTCCAGTATGCGGCCGTATTGGCTGCCTTGATTGAGGTAGCTCCCGATTTGATATTGTACAGGATGTCAAACTGACTCCTGACCCAGGGATCACTGCTGTTGTTGGCGAACCTGGTACGGTAATGCATGACGTATTTCCAGTTGATTGACGAAGCGCTGTTGTTAGACAGCAGAGTGACAGTGGCCGGGGTTCCGGGAGTAATTATGCCGGTTGACGGAACCCGGCCGGTGCCGCTCCACCCGACCGCAACCAATTGGGCATCGGTTCCTGCGGCAATTTCGTTAGTACTGAATGTAGTAACGGTGGAGGGTAGCCATGTTGTTCCGGTAACGGGCGCGGTCCGTACGGCGGGGGTAAAGGTTGGAGTCACTCCAGGGAGGTCGGATGTGGCGGTGAACCTGGTGCCGGAAAGATAGTGCCAGTCAATATAATGGTTAGAGTACGGGGCTGCCGAGGCGGGGTCACCCATTTCAGCAACGACGCCGGAAAGCGTCTCAGTCGTGCTGCCCCAGCCACCGCCGTGATTATACACCGCGTAATAATACTTATTTTCGGCTTCCTTATTAGGGGTTGCGTACGCCGGCAGGGTGCTGCCAACGGGAAGCCATGCAGATGTTTCGCCGCCGATAAGGACATAATCCACAACGGTTCGTTGTATTACCTGGGCATTACGGTCATAACGAGCAGTCACAGTAGATGCACCGGGAAACCACCATGGAATGGTAACATTAGTCGGGGATTCAGAATAATTGGCATTCCAGGCGGAAGTTCCGAAGTTCTGCCCCACATAGGAGCCAAAATAGCCGTCGGCATACATTATGTTTTTAAAGGTATATCTTTCCCCACAGACTTTTTTCGGGAAATTAAGTTTCCCCGCTCTATCCAGCGCATCCAGTGGCGGCTGAATAAGCCAGCAGGTTGCGCAGCCCTTCCAGCCGGCCTCATAGGTGTTGTACCCGTAGATGACCCAAGTTGGATCTGCTGTGCAGGACTGTCCGGCATACCACTGACCTGCATGGGCGGAGTTGTTCAGAGGGATGTTAAACTGGTCATTTGCAGCAACCCAAAGATCAGCGGCGCATGCAGGGCCAGACCAGCACGCCATGATGACAAGTATTAGCAGCAGATTTCTCATGTATTTCATATAAATATCTCCTCAAGAGGTCGTTCTATTCGTTCAACAGATCCACATCAGACGCCAAGTTAACGGTAAAATTACCCTGAATCCTGATCGGCCCCTTGGCAAGTCCGCGAATCTGCTCAGTATAGGTGCCGCCGAGGACGGTTATCCCCCACCCCAGCGGGGGATTGCTCGGGTTATCCCTAGGGACGCTGTTGAATTCCAGAATCACATCACGCTCGATCTTGTTCACTTCCGGACTGAATGTTTTGTAGTCACCAGCCAGGTTGTCGTGATCCGGGTGGTACTTGTGCAGAAACGGATTAGTTGGGTGCGTAGCGGACGACGACGATTCGAGCACAGGCTTACATTGAATGGTCGTCGATATGCTGCCGCTGCATTTGAGGGCGGTACCACCGAAATCGGTGCCGTAGGTCGCATCGGTGCTCGGCGAATAGTCGAAACCGATAGCGCTCAGGCGGCGTCCCACTTTGGCGCCGTCACGCTGGGTGACACCGGAGTATTTGGAGATCAGTTCGTCCTGGGTAAGGGCCACGTAGCGCCCCTTGGTGCGCGGAGTCCCGTCCGGATTACTGGTGCCGTTCTCATACATGGCGATGACCTGCTTCAAGAGCCGCACCTGGCCGTTTTTGTCCTGGTGCAGGATCAGGTTGAGGTTTAGCGCTGCAGGCGTCGGCTTCGCCTCACCGCTGACAAAGTCAGGCGCCGAGCCGCTATCGACCAGTTGGCTGACCTTGTTCAGGGCGGCGACACCAGACCAGAGACCGGCATAGCTGTTGCTTCCGTTGGATGTCACCGTTAGCGGCACCCGGATCAAATCACCCTGAGCATCGCTCAACTCAAGCACAGCAGCGGCCTGACCGGCAGAATTTTCTCTCACTACCGCCAGGTTGACGACAGAGGAACCGCCCGCTTTCACCACCACCGGCGGCAGGCCGGAGAGAGGAGTGGTGAGGATTTTCCCGCTGGTTACGTCGTAGTCCCGGTAAGCAAGAGCGACCGCGCTGCCACTGCTCAGTTGAGCTACCGAAACCGTACGATCCACATTGGATGAGTTGGAGATCGTCAGAGAGAGAGTCGTGATGCCGATCCCGAAATCAAGACCGTCTGCACTGCCGGTTGCTACTGACAAGGGCCCCTGGTAGTCGGAGCCGCTCAGGCAGTAGACCCAGAAGGCCTCACCCGAACGCATGGCGGCGGTCGCCGAATTGACCATCTCCCAGGCTCCGGTAACGCCGTTCAGACGGTATACCGCCTGGTTTTTATGGGAAGCGGACGACGCAAAAAATGTGGCAAAAGTGGGAGGCGTGGCAGAAAAACTGAAGCCGGTCAGGTTGAATGAATCGGGCACCCAGCTCTTGTGCCGGACGGTTGGCCGCCCTGGAATGGCAACGGAGACGGGGGCATTGCCGGCCACCCTGACAAGATAGGGAGTATTCGCCTTGATGGCGTACAGGTTATCCAGAGCTGCCTCGGCCGGAGCCGTGGAGATATTCAGCCATTTCGGTTTGTATACCGCAGCCTCATTGGGATCCTGAATGAACTGCACCGGACTGTCTTTGCCGGTCCAGGCCCAGACGGTCGAGCCTTGCGGGAGGCTGCCGAATACGGTTGCCGGAGCATTTACCTCGGGCTGCACCTCGACGTATACCGCATTCCAGCCCGGATTGAGATTGAGCGTTTGGGTCACGGTGGGAACCGGAGCTGCTGCTGCCCAGGCGGCTACCTGCGTGATGAGCAGCAGTGCGACGAGCAGGATGGGTGTACACAGTTTTTGTTTATTCATGGTTGGCTCCAATTTTAAAATATTACTGTTAACTGCCAGGTATAGTTTGTATGGCCTCAGCGTTTCGGCAGCGGTGCCGGCCCCGACTTAATGGCGCCGAACGGCGCGGCAATCGTATGCAGCAGGGCGCTGTTCACGGTTACCGGTATCTTGCCCTTCAACTGCTCGATGAATTCGGCTTCCAGCTTCTTCTTTTTATCTTGGACGACCTGGTAGCGGACGCCGTCTTTTACCGTTGCAAACGGCTTGACCGTCGCCCCTCTTGTCTCCATCAGCTTGACGATGTAGTAACCGTCCGAAGCGGTGATGACCGGTGACACCTGGCCTGGCGCCGTGAGCGCGGCCAGCGCCTCCGACACTTCCTTGTCCCGTCTGCCGTCAACCTCGCCAACCGGCAGCCAGTCGATATCGCCGCCACGGTAACGGCTGTCCTGATCATCTGAATATTTCACCGCAACGGCGCCGAAAGCCGGAACGCCCGGTTCAAGCGCAACCGCCTCAGCTCTGGCGTTTTCCGCCCGCTTGAACAGTTCTGCCTTTGTTTCCTCGGAATATTTGGGGGAAACCGCTATCTTGATAATGGCGCCGTGAATCATGGCGGGTGTGCCGAAGACGGTCTGGTGACTCTGATAATAGCTTTCCCCCTCCTGATCGGTGGCCTTCAGCGCGGCCATCTTCGGCTCCAGATTATCGCGCAGATACTTTCCGATCAGCACCTGTTTGATCGCCGTAATCACCTCCGGATCTTTTTCGTACCCGGCACTCTTTGCTGCGGCAAAAAGCAGCTCGCCACGCACCATGCTGTCGAGTAACTCCTCTTTACGCGCAGCATCAAAATCCCCGCGACGGCGAACCATCTCCGCCTTGAAATTATCCAGAGTAATCGCCTTGCCGCCGATTACCGCCAGCGCAGCGGAATCTGACTTCACCGGCTTGGCTGTTTTTTTAACCGTTTCCGACCATCCGTTTACGCCGAAGATCAGGCTCCCGACGATACAAAGCAGTGCTGTCCTGATACTGTTCCGAGTCATATCTGATTACTCCTTCTGTTCAATAACCGCTTCAGCCGGCAATCCGGCTATTCTTCTGCGCCCCCGTTTCTTGCCGATACGGCGCCGCAGCACGGTAACCATCCCCTCGATATCGGTGAAAGGCGTTTGTGTGCCACTGCCGTCAAGCGCCTCAATCAGCCCGGTAAGCCTTTGTGGATCGTGCGGATCGATGCGGTAGACGCGCACAATGAAACTCTCTGAAGTGCATAGCTCTGTCATAATGGCGGATACTGTAGCAGACGGTTACCCACAGATTACCCACAGATTGGCAAAAAAATGCACCTGTGAAAAAAATATTTGACGGCTATAAACTTTTGCCGATTGGGAGCGTATGGCGATAACAAGCGTAATTCTGGAGAACCGGGACTGAAATAAGGGTAAAATGGATGGGTAGTGGACTTACAGGATTTCGATGATGGAGGAATATACGGCGGTGGTTTCAGGCGATGGTTCGATGCCGAATTCGGCTTTAAGCAGACTGTGACAGCGGCTGTAGATTCTGGCGACGGCGGCGTGGTTGCCAAGCTGACGCTGGCAGATCATCAGGCCGCGGTGGAATTCTTCGGCAAACCGGTCGGTCTCGATCCCTTTGGTGAAATAATCCGCTCCTTTTTCCCATTCTCCGGCCTGTTCATAATGGCGACCGGCAGTTCCTATGGCGCGAAGCAGCCTGCTTTTCAACGTTTCTCGACAAGTAACGGTCAATTGTATTCCGACATCACCGGGAAGGAAAGGCCCCTTGTACAGACTGACCGCTTTTTCGCAGAGGGGCACAATCTGTTCAATCGGAGCTTGTTGTATCTTGTCGAAAAGAGCAACCAACGCCAGAGTGTCCACCCAGCAATGGAGAGGGTTTATGGTCAGTTGCCGTGCCCTACAGACGAGAACATCCTCTCCGCCAAGCAA
Organism: Geobacter sp.; assembly: GCA_009885845.1. Lineage (GTDB taxonomy): Bacteria > Desulfobacterota > Desulfuromonadia > Geobacterales > Pseudopelobacteraceae > JACRCG01. Next base: position 4,056 of record VFJW01000057.1, on the reverse strand, counting down.
GCGACGCAACCGTGCCAGAGTCGTCTCGAACGATTTGCGCGCCTGATCGCCTTCGGCATCGGGCCAGAGTGAGTCGGTCAACCGCTCCTCCGGCACATCCCGACCGCCGAAGGAGATCAACGCTTTGAGCAGTTCCAACGGTTTTTTCTGCTCCTTGCCGGCAAAGTGCAGCGGTTCATTATTTTTAAGCATTTCAAATCGACCAAAGGTGTAAATTTTCACCGGATAAGGCCACTCTTCAATGTAACCCGCAGAAGTTGCCGATTTACCGAATACGGGTGGCGTCAGCCCCAACTTCCTGATAAGCCCGGTAACATAATCGCGCTCTATACCCTCTGCCAAGGCTCTGGCGAAAAGGCTGCGCATGACCGCAGGCTGGTAGAATTCAAGATGGACATAGCCATGTTTCCTCCCCAGCGACAAACCCCGGTGAAGCGATTGCAGCCCCTCCGTTTCTTCTCCCTCCTGCAAAAGAAGCCAGGCATAGATCAAAAGAGAGTACCACTCCATTACCTCGCTTTTCATTGACAGACTGATACGGTGCGCTATCCGGACGAGTTTTAGTGCTTCTTGCGAGTCTCCATGCGAGAAGGCCACCTGCGCCATGGCAACATGCCACAACGCCTGGTAGTACGGGGTTCCCATGCTTTCCGCCCTGGCAAAAGCGGGCTCCATATGTTTGGCGGCGCGGGACGCACTGCCGGTAAGGAGCGCATGCCAGGCGGAGTTGATATGATGGAAGAAACTGTTCAGCGCATTCTCCATGCCGAAAAGCGACTTCAATTGATGCTTTATGGAGTTCTCCGCATTCTCCATATCGCCGACCGCCATTTCGGCCGCAGCCTTGAAACTCCATAACAGGGAGTCATACAGAAGGACGCCGCTCCGGGCGGAAACATCAAGCCCTTCGGAGAGTGTCTGCAAGGCGGACTGGTACTCCGCCGTTATCCAGTAATGAATACCGCTCATCAATTTTATGCGAATGAGCGCAAAGGAAGATGCTTTTCGATGACTGACCTCAGCCATGGCACGTTCCAGCAGCAGAGCATTTTTGTCATATTCTCCTTTCCAGAGATAATAGACGCTCATGCAAAAACAGGTGTCCATCTGGATATCGAAAGAGGGGGTTTCCAGCAGCAGCGCGGAAACACGCGCCAGCCAATGCTCAACCAGTTCCGGCTGATTTGTTTTTCTCAAGGTAAGTGATAACAGCATTCGGGATGAGGCGATGAGCTCAGTTTCTTGTGATGGAAATAAGGGATGGGATCTTCTCAGGTCGTCGAAAAGCGTAATACAATTGTCAAGATTCTTCCACTCATCACCGAAGGCATGGCTATCAACGATGCCTGCCCAGGAGAGATAGATGCCCTTCAGATCCGCCTTTTTCCTGAACAGGGCGAGGGCTTGTTCGAGGTAATGTCTTGCTCCGGGCAGATCAATCGGAAACAAACAGATCCCGCTCCAGTAGAGCAGCCAGGGATTTTCATCCACCGTTTTCGCGGGGAGACGTGACAGCCACTCCTTAACAGCTCTGTTTCTCCCCTGCGTCAGGAGTTCGCGGGCATGGTGGATGACTATCCGGGCAAGGCCGGCGCTGTCTCCGGCATCACCGTAAAGACGTGCCGCATCCTCTATCTGCCCTGTCTGTTCAAGAAGCCATGCAGCCTCTTGCTGTATATCGGCCAATGTAGCGGGGTCGAAAAAGCTCTTAGCCCTGTTCTGAAGAAATTCCCTGAATAACGGATGGTAGAGGTAGCCATCACCACCACCGGAAAGCCGCTCGGTAAAGAAATGGTGACTGTTGAGTGTAGAAAGGATCTGCCCCGCAGCCTCCGTTCCGATCAACACCCCGGCCAGAGGCATATTGAGGGCTGGGAGAAACGATGTTTTCAGAAGAAAATCCTGCATCTCTTGCTCAGCCCGGTTGAATATCTCTCCCGCAAAATAATCGAATACCCGATCATAGTTCGATTCGGCCACCGCGCCATCACATGTTCCCCGCTCCGCCATCAGGATTATGCCCGCAGCCCACCCTGCCGTCTTTTCAAGCAATACTCGAATGAATTCATCGTCAGGATGCGGAATGCGCCTTTGAACAAGTTCCAGTGATTCGTCATATGTAAAACGGATATCGCGGTAGGTGAGTAGATTTATTCTGCCGTTTGCCCGCAAACGGGCCAAGGGAGGCGGCGGCTCATTGCGGCTTATAACAACAATATTAACACCGTCGGGGAGTGCGTCAATGGCAGTGGCGATCATTTCGTGAAAGGAGGAACCGACTGGCAGTTCCTGATAGTTTTCGAGGACAATCGTTTTGCTGCGGCTGTAGAGTTGCTCGAAATATCTTCTGGTAAAAGTGGGAATGCCGGCAAGGTATTCCGGCGTCAGCAACGGGAGCGGCTTCTTGTACTTTGACGCTGCCTTCTTTGCGGCCAGCCCCATATAGTAGAAAAAAGTGGCCAGGTCCGAATCTCCCGCATCGCATTGATACCAGATGCAGGGGAGTTTACGCTCATCGAGATAACTTGCCACAAGCGTTGACTTCCCTGAACCGCCCGGCGCGGAGAGCCAGACAACAGGCTTTGCCATTCTATCATCAAGAATGGTAAAGAGCCTCTCCCTTTGAACCGGCCCGGAAATGGTCGGACGCGTTATTTTGGCCGATGTTATTTTGTCTGACGTCATAAAGTCACGATGGGTTGAGAAAAGTTGCTGTTTCTAATCTATCAATACCATTCCGGACGAGACTGCGCAAAGGGAATATGTGGATTTTGTATGGAAGGGGAAAAAAACGGATCAGATCAATACGCGTTTCAAAACAATGGTTGCATGCGCTCCCGGAACAGGGACCAGCATGGCAACGGCAGCAAGCGTTCCTGCGGACGTCAGACGCACGGCTGTTTCCACCCTGCAATCGAGAGGCGTTTCCAGAAGAGTTGCATCCCATGATGGTGATCTGCCGAAGCGGAGACCTTCCACCCCGCTGGCGGTCAATGGAATTTCGGGCAGATGATCAAGCACGGTCATCTGCGACAGACAGAGAGCTTCTGCCCTTCCCTCCCCTGCTGCGACTTCAAGATCAGCCAAAGTGACAGCATTTTCAATACGAAACGGTCCGCTGACAGTGCGCCGCAATTCCTGCAGGGCGGCTCCGCAACCCAGCGCGCGGCCGATATCATCGGCCAGGCTGCGCACATAGGTACCACGCGAACAGATAACCCGGATTGCGGCATGCGGCAGGTCAAAAGAGAGCAGCTCAAGAGAATATATTTCGACGTCGCGTGCGGTGCGTTCGACCTCTACCCCCTGACGAGCCAGCTTGTAGAGTGGCTGACCTCCCTGCTTGATGGCGGAATACATGGGGGGAATCTGTCTGATAGCACCGGTAAATTCTGAAAAGGAGGAGATGAACTGTTCTCGGGTGAGCCCGGATGTGTCTGATTCAGACATGACCGTACCGGTCATGTCGAGCGTATCGGTGGTAACGCCGAGGCGCAGGAGCGCTTCGTAGGTTTTACTCCCTTCATCGAGGAACGGGATGCATTTGGTGCCGTCATTGACCGCTACCGGAAGAACTCCGGTGGCAAAAGGGTCAAGAGTTCCGGTATGGCCGACCTTTCGAGTTCCCAGTATGCGGCGGACACGACTGACAACATCATGAGACGTAATGCCGGCCGGTTTGTCGATAACGACGAAACCATTCATAAAACCACCACTGAGACACGGAGAAAAAAATTGAAAGAAAAAAGTATGATTGAGAGCGGGGCTGTAATCAAAGGGATTGTTCTACAATGGCGTACACCTGGGATTTAACCTGGTCCAGCGTGCCTTCAACAGTGCATCCTGCGGCGTTATGATGCCCTCCACCACCGAGTGCTGCAGAAAAGGCGGCAACATTTACCGTGCCCTTCGACCGGAACCCGACCTTGAATTTCCTTTCATCCAACTGTCGGAAAAAGATTGCAACCTCAACACCACGGATTGAACGGGGATAATTGACAAAGCCATCTGTCAGTTCGGCATCTGTTCCAGAGGAGGCATACATGTCACACGTCA
>VFJW01000003.1 GCA_009885845.1 Geobacter sp. | reverse complement strand
TCAGGCCGTTGATCACCAGAGTAAACAGGCCAAGCGTCAGCAGTGTGACCGGCAGAGTCAGCAGAACAACAACCGGACGCAGAAAAACATTGAGCAGTCCGATTACCAGGACCACAACGAGGGACGCTGTTATCTATCTTTCTATTGAACCACAAAATCAACGACCACAACGAGGGACGCTGTTATCTATCTTTCTATTGAACCACAAAATCAACGACATTCAGTTTATTGAAACTAAAATTGATTTGCCATCTCCCTCCAAAAAACAAAACCCGCCCTACCGAAAATCGGTTACCCATGCTGTGCCTTTTCGGTGAAATATGCTGAAAGCGACAATGATGACTAATGGATATTAAGTCAGGATTCTAATGTAGACGGCGAAAAGACAATCCGGCAGATATGATTCAGAAATGTTTCTTCAGAAATGTTTCTTCTTGACACACATCGTATATGCTGTATAAGCTTGTCTCATGACCGGCAAACAACTCAAAAAGCTTCTTGAAGATCATGGCTGGTCGCTTGATCGCATCTCCGGCAGTCATCACATCATGACTCGCGATGGTTGTCGGTCAGTTCCAATTCCGATTCACGGTACAACCGACCTGCCAAAAGGACTTATCCACGGCATACTGAAACAGGCAGGCATAAAGGAGTAACAAACATGTTGGCATACCCGGCATACATAGAAAAACAGGACGACGGCTATCTGGTTACATTTCCTGATCTGGAAAACGTCATGACATACGGATCTACAATCGAAGAGGCTCTCCATAATGCCGAAGAAGCTCTGAACGGTTGCATTGAATCCGACTTTGAACGCAATTTCGTCATCCCATCGCCTTCAGCCGTTGCGGGTGACAACACATACAGTATCCCGGTTGCTCCTCATATCGCAGTTGCCATAATGCTTCGCACCCTGCGGGCCGATCGCCCACAAACAGAAGTAGCGCGGCAACTGAACATCTCCTATCAGGTATATCAACGTCTTGAAAACCCCCGCAAAGCCAACCCTACTGTCAAGACCCTGGAAAAAATAGCCCGCGTATTTGGCAAACGCTTTGAATTAGGGTTTGTATAGGTTTTTTCAACTGGGGACCCCTCTGGGGTCTTGACTTTCTGACATTTGTTCCCCAAACGCAGGGAAAAATGCGGTACATCTTCCCGGTTTTTGGCAAAGGAACACAAAAACGCCGCTCCCCCGGTATCGGACCGGAAAAACGGCGTGAAATTGTGTGGACATCTGAACCGGGCGCATTCCATGCGCCCCTATGGGAAAAATCTTGCCCTGAGCTACCTGTGTTGAGCGACTCATACTGAGCGTAGTCGAAGGGCAGTATGCGGTCATTGCATTGCCTTTAAATAATTTTTGAAAATTCTTACGGAATTTGTTTTATAAAGTCAAAGTGAATGTGGGCTTGTTATCAATATTATTACAAGGCTACTACTTTCGATGTCTGAGCTTTGCCAGACTTTGTCTACCATGAAGGCAGGCAACTACGATCAACGTATCATCCAAAAGAAGAAAGAACAAGCCGTAGGGAAATCTACGAAACAGTGCCCGCCTGATGTTTCTGTACATTGCGGCGTACATGGATGGATTACGGGATACCGAAGCGATACAGATTTCCGTAGCGCGGAGAAATTCTGTCCCAAGACCGGGGCTCTGCTCTTCATACCAACGGGCAGCAGCAAGCATGTCAGCCTCTGCCTTTGCACGGATAACAACCCGATACTTCACAGAGCCTGCCATAAACGGGCTCTGACATCATCCCAGCTTGATGCATTCTCTGGATGTAATTCAAGGTCCTTCAGACGTTCGTCCAAATCTGCTTTGATCTGTGGTGACAACTTCACTTCTTCGGGATGAACAGCGATGCTGTCCCATAAATCTTCTACCAACTGAATCTTTTCGGAAACGGATAGAGAAAAAAGGTCAATGGCGGCTGCCTGTGGCATTTGATTACCCCCCCCAGCAGAATTATTTTGTTTTTATCCGCTTCACAGGTAATATCATTTTTACCGATTCATTTAAAGCGATTCTTTGGGGCTTGAAGCTTCATGGGGGAACAAGCGTAAAGAAGCTTCGTAGATCACAACATACAACCATCACATACGTTGCGTTTTACAAAGAGACCGTTCAACGGCAACCTACGACTGTCCTCCCAAAACAAAAACCCACCCCTGCCGAAAATCGGCCACTGGAGCGGGGTTTATAAATTCTTTTGTTTCAGGTTTCTGTTTCGATAGTGCTGAATAGTTACGCATTTTTAAAGGTTACTTGTACGAGGAAGCGCGCACCATCATGCACCCGCCCCAACTCGGACCGGCAGATCCCGGCGAGCCAGATCAGATTGGTTCCGCAAAACAGGAGTGGAACTCTCGAACGCACTGATATTGGCACTTTCCGATCGATAAAAATGTCTTTGACTTTTTTCCTGCCGC
>VFJW01000020.1 GCA_009885845.1 Geobacter sp. | reverse complement strand
TCAGGCCGTTGATCACCAGAGTAAACAGGCCAAGCGTCAGCAGTGTGACCGGCAGAGTCAGCAGAACAACAACCGGACGCAGAAAAACATTGAGCAGTCCGATTACCAGTGCCGCCAGCAGCAGGCTCTGGAAGCGATCAATCTGAATACCGGGAATCAGTTTCATAACTAAAAAGAGGGCACAAGAGTTGAGTGTCCAGGTAAGAATAAGTTTGGTCATGCAGGCTCCAACCTATAACCAGCGCTTTTTTCTGAAGTAGGCGACCATCAGCAGAGTGACAGAGACCATAAAGCCCCAGAGAATGAAATAGCCGTTTTCCCACTCCAGCTCCGGAAAATATTTGAAGTTCATACCGTACACACCGACCAGAAAGGTAAGCGGCATAAAGATCGTGCCGATAACGGTGAGAAACTTCATGACTTCGTTGGTACGGTTGCTGATGCTCGAAAGATAGAGATCAAGCATGCCGGAAAGCAGGTCCCGGTAGGTTTCAACGGTATCAATTACCTGAACCGTATGATCATAGACATCGCGGAAATACAGCCGGGTGTCAGCATGCAGCAGGTGACTGTCGCCCCGCTCCAGAAACGAGATCGCTTCCCGCAGCGGCCAGACACTCTTGCGCAGAAAAATGATCTCCTTTTTCATGCCATTGATGCGATGCAGCGCCTTCTGGTCGGGCGAGAGGGTCAACTCCTCTTCGACATCGACGATCCGCTCGCCGAACCCTTCAAGAATGCCGAAATACCCATCAACAATTGCATCGATGAGAGCATAGGCCAGATAATCCACCCCCATGCCGCGTATTTTTCCCTTACCACTCCGGATACGGTCACGAACCGAATCAAAAGAATCCCCCGCGATACCCTCTTGAAAAGTGAACAGATAGTCGGGACCGAGAATGATACTGAGTTGTTCCGAACTGAAATCCCCTTCCCCCGTCGGATGCAGCATCTTCAGAACGATAAAGAGATAGTCACCGTAGTCCTCGATTTTGGGGCGCTGGACCGTATTGACGATATCCTCCAGCACCAGCGGATGGAACGCGTGTTTGTCACCAAGAACCCTGATCAGATTGACATCATGCACCCCTTCGACATTGACCCACACGACCGGACTATTGCAGGGGTACTGAAGATACTGTTCAATTTGCTCAAAGTGATGCTCCTCGACTCCGTCAGGCCCGTAGCCTATGACAGAAATCAGGACCGACCGGTCAGTCACTGCACCGATATGCACCAGCGTTCCGGGAGGAAGACCGGCTTTGACGGAGCGTTTTTTATGAAACCGGGAGGCGGTGCGCATGGTTGGGTTCTTTTTAATCACAGCAGCATAGTCCCTTCCAGCATTGGCGAAAAGGGGCGTGTTGCATGATTTATAAAGGAATTATATCCATCAAGAAAATCAATAACTTCATCCGCAGTCGGCAAATCCGCACGAGAGTATTGGCGAAGAAGACAGCAATCTTTATTTAAGGAATCAGGATCCGTTCCAACAAGCATGGCGTCTCGTTTTATTACGCTACACATCATATTTAAGCCTCAATATTGCGAAGGTATCCTGCCTGCTAAAAAGTTCAAAATATCCTTCAATTCGATTCCAGTCCAACTTTGCCCCAAAAATATTCATTTAAGCCTCAATATCAACCATATCGAGCGAGGTACGGGACGGATCGTCATTAAGTGCCTGAATCTTCAGCCCAATTAAGTCTTCCGGCAGTATGACCGGAATGCTCTGTTCGCCTTCAAAAATAGTTTTTAGTTCTGCATGTTTCAGCATCGCCAGTGAGGCAGGGCGAAATGCGTGCAGAAAGTCAAGTTTACCGCTTGCACTTATTGCCGACTCCTACCTCGTTCCAATATTGCTACATCCCAAGTTCCCTTGCGAGATCCATTTCTTTGCGCAATACAGAATTAATCAAAGTACCCATATCAATTTTGCGTTTTCTTGCCCGTTCAGCATAAAACGACTCCAGAGAGCTGTCGAGATATACCGGTATTTTTAGGTTCTCCGACTTGCAATAAAACTTGCCCTGCTCAGCCTTTGAAAAATCATATTCTTTTTTCATTTTGGTCTCCTGGCAAAATAGGCTTCCCCAGGAAAATAGGGGGGAAAATAGGGGGAAAATAGGGACACTTCCCATATTTCCTGTCAAGTTTTTTCCCAATCCTCAATCTCTAAGCCATCTACCCGCGAAAATTCCCGCATATTGTGGGTGACCACAACAGCCCCATGAACAAGCGCAGTAGCCGCAATCATCAAATCGTTCGGTCCGATTGGTGTTCCCTTTCTGGCAAGCGCCGAACGTACTTCGCCATACTTCCTTGCAGCATCATCGTCAAATGGAAGTGAATCAAAATTGGCAAAAAACTCATCAAGCAGACCGAGATTATCTGTGGAACGGTTACTTTTCATCGCACCGTAATATAGCTCGGCTTTGACAACAGAACAGAGCCGAATATCCAAAGCGTTAACTGATAGAAAATGCGCCTTTACCGGATTTTGCCCAGGATTCAAAAACTGTATCAATGCATTTGTATCTGGCAGATAGATCATTTGAATTCCTCGCGAACCTCGTAAGCACCTTGATCTTCCCTTACCAACAGTTCACCCGTCCAAGCACCAGCGAAGCGCGCAAGCGGTGAAACGCCTGTATTGGAGTCGATATGCGAGAATTTTTCGGTATCAAGTGGCAAAAGGATTACTTCAACCCGCCGATGCTTTAAGTTCTTAGGCATCCTCAACGTACCTGGCAATTGTCGGTATATTTTTCGCGTAGCTTCCATAGCTGATTCTCCTTTTCTCGTTTCGGGCCTAATTCTGAGAACCGTTTACTTATTCTCACCCCTTGCAACTCCAGCCACAACTTCAAAGAGACGTATCAGGTCTTCAGGCATCATAGCATACCTCAGCCTTTTGCATCACATCTTCACGGAAATATCGGCTTAACTCTGCCGGAGTGCGAAGATCGACCTTTCTGCCACCGAATAACTGCGACAACTCCCTTTCAATCCTTGCCATGGCTAACATTCCAACCCGTTTGCCAGGAACAAATTCCACAATAATATCGATATCGCTGTCCGAATGAAAATCATCTCTCAGCACAGAACCAAACAGAGCAAGTCGTTTGATCTGATTTTGGATACAAAAAGGCGTTATGCTTTCTTCTGGTAGATCTATGTGTGCCATGTTGTTTCTCTAATTCTCGAATACGCGATGAATTTACCAATCCACAATCTTTAGGCCATCTACCCACGAAAATTCCCGCATATTGTGGGTGACCACAACAGCCCATGAACAAGCACAGCTTGGTAGGTCACGAAGTCTTATCAACGCGACATTGACCCATTTGCAACCATCAAAACATGTTGCGTTTCACGATTAGTTCGCTCAACGGCAACCTACCCGACTGCTGCTCGCGGTCTCAAAAGCCACCTACTGTTCTTAAAAGATATGTTACTGGGACTGACCGGAACTAGAGAATCACACCCGATACCCCTTCGGCCCTTCCTTCACCACGTTCAGCTCCGCCAGATCACGCTCAAAAACCTCCCACAGGCTGATCACCAACGCTGGAAGGGACACAAGAGGCAATTCTTCATGCCACGGGAAAATATCCGCCCGGCCGTATTTTCCCTCCACCAGGCGAAAACGTTCCACCAAATCACCCACCGGATCGATCAGCAGATATTCCGGCACGCCAAAACGCTCGTACAGCTCAAGCTTCAGCTTTTTGTCCATGAAGGAATTGGAGGGAGAGATAACTTCGATGACAAGGTCAGGCGCGCCTTGAATGTTGGCATCGGTAATCTTGGTTTTATCACAGACAACAAGGACATCTGGGTGAACAATATTGAAGTCATCAAAAACAACATCAGTAGGGGCAATGAAGGGAACGCACGGTTTACCAGCAAGCGAGTTCCCAATGATCCGGTAGAAGTTGCCGGTTATCTTCTGATGCCTGATATTCGGGGCGGCGGTCATGCAATAGGCATTGCCGTCTATAATCTGCCAGCGTTCATCCTCCGGCCACTCTTTGTATTCGTTCCACGAAAACAACTGCGATGCTTTTTCTTCGGGATATGTCATGACATGAGCCTCCTGCCTACGGTTATTGCTCCCGTGATTCCTTCATATTCCCAAAATTTCTGACATATGCAGCAGGTCGTCATTAAGCTTCTTCTGGCCGCCGTTGACGACCATCTGCAGCAGCGTGGTTGTGAGCGAGTTTGCCGACAACCCGACCATGACACCTTTTGTGCCGGAGAGCAGAAGTTCAACCGACTTCATGCCGAAACGACTCCCGAGCAAACGGTCAAAAACGGACGGGGCGCCGCCTCGCTGATAGTGCCCCAACACGGTAACACGGGTCTCAAAACCGACAGCGTTTTTTATGCCGTCAGCAATATCCTGAGCTCGTCCGGCTCCCTCAGCCATGATGATGAGGGCGTTTGTTCGTCCTTGATCATACCGTTGACGCAGCTGGTGGCACATTTCAATTAAGTCGAGTTCCACCTCCGGGACAATAGCGAATTCTGCTCCGGTCGCAATAGCGGTGGTAGAGGCAAGATACCCCGAGTTGCGTCCCATGACTTCAACAATAAAGGCCCGGTCATGAGAGCTGGCGGTGTCCTTGATGCAGTCAACAGCATAGATGATGTTGTTAAGTGCGGTATCGACCCCCAGGGCCATATCGGTATAGGCAATGTCGTTGTCGATGCTGGCCGGGATACCGATTACCGGAAAGCCCATTCTTTCCAGCGCCAGAGCACCATTCAACGAGCCATCACCGCCGATCACGATCAACCCTTCCACTTTTTCCTTGAGCAGATTATCCAGCGCTTTCTTACGTCCCTCTTCGGTGCGGAATTCCGCTGACCGGGCTGACTGCAGAAAGGTCCCGCCGCGTTGCAGGGTCCCGGATACCGCCTGTGAGTCGAGGATAATGTAATCATTTTTGAGAAGTCCGGCAAACCCCTTCCGGTATCCGATCATTTCGACATCATTTGCAAGGGCAGTACGGGCTGCCGCGCGGATAGTGGCATTCATACCGGAGCAGTCGCCGCCGCTGGTCAGGATTGCAAGTCGTTTCAAGGTAAAACCTCCACATCTATTGAATTAACGCCATGAAAAAAGTACCGGCGTTTACCGGTTTATCCGGGGAATATTTTTTTAAGCGCCGCGCTGCGAAAATCAAAAATCCGCCGGAGACGGGGCGCAACGAACATACGGTTGATCAGGCCGGCCAACTGGTCATGAGAAAGCAGATAATGTACAAGGTCGTACATTTCAACGCCTCCGTTTACTTCGCGAAACCGGTGCTGATGGTGCCAGAAACGATACGGACCAAAACGCTGCTCGTCAACAAAGAAATAGGGGCGCTCAACATGAGTGATTTCGGTTGTCCAATTTACTGGAACCCATCTGAATGGACGTACGGTGTAGGTGAAAATCTGGCCGGCGTAAATCCCGCTCTGCGCCGGTGACGTGATGCGGAAGTCCATATCCGGAGGTGTAATCTTTACCAGATTAGCCGGGTTCGAAAAGAACTTCCAGGCAGTCTCAAGAGTAATCGGCAGTATCTGGGTGCGCTCAAGAACAAATGGTTTCATGACGACCTGCCTTTCCTGTTTTTCAACCACTCCATCCGCTCTGCGATGCTCTTTTCATAGCCATGCCCGGATGGCACATAAAACGTTCGACCGGCCAGTTTCTCGGGCAGACATTCCTGCCCGGAGTAGCCAGCTTCATAATCATGAGCATACTGATAGCCTTTTCCGTACCCCTGCTCCTTCATCAACTTAGTCGGCGCGTTGCGGATGTGAAGCGGAACAGGGAGAGCACCGCTTTTCCGGACTTCTGCCAGCGCGGAATCGATGCCGACATACGAGGCATTTGATTTCGGTGCAGTGGCAAGATAGGTGACCGCCTGTCCCAAAATGATGCGCCCTTCCGGCATTCCGATAACCTGAAACGCCTGCAGTGCCGCCACGGCGACCTGAAGAGCTCGCGGATCGGCGTTACCGATATCCTCTGAAGCCATAACCATCATGCGGCGCAGAATAAATATCGGGTCCTCTCCCGCTTCCAGCATACGGGCCAGCCAGTAGAGAGCCGCATCCGGGGCACTACCGCGCAGCGACTTGATGAAGGCCGAAATGACATTGTAATGTTCCTCACCACCTTTGTCATACAGCAGCGCTTTTTTCTGGAGTGCCTCCTGGGCGATATCAAGGGTTATACCCCCACCCTTTTCCTCGCTGCCGAACCGGGCCGAAGCCAGACCCGCTGCCACTTCCAACGTATTCAAAGCAGAACGGGCATCGCCATCTGCCTGAACAGCCAGAAAATCCAACGCCTCGTCAGTTGCTTCGATGGCACTGTTGCCGAGACCCCGTTCACAGTCAGTCAGCGCCTGTATCAGCAGACACCGTAACGTATCAGGCTCAAGCTGCTGCAGAGTCAGAACGCGGCTGCGGGAAAGTAACGGCGCAATAACTTCAAAAGAGGGATTTTCTGTTGTGGCGCCGATAACCGTAACAACCCCCTTCTCTATATAGGGAAGAAAGGCGTCCTGCTGCGATTTATTAAAACGGTGAATCTCATCGATAAACAGAATTGTACGAATACCTCGGGACGCGTATCGTTCAGCTTCCCGGAACGTTTCGCGGATCTCCTTGATTCCTGAGAGAATGGCAGAAAAGAATATGAAATGCGACTTTGTTTCTGCAGCGATTATATGGGCCAGCGTGGTTTTTCCACATCCGGGCGGCCCCCAGAGTATCAGGGACGCAAGAGAATCAGTTTCAATCATGCGCCGCAGAATACGCCCCTCCCCGACCAGATGCTCCTGCCCGGAAAACTCGGCAACAGAACGGGGACGCATTCGTTCAGCTAGCGGCGCGTGCGGTGATATGCCCGCAGGAGCTTGTGTTCCGGCATGTTGTTCCCAGAGGTCAGGCGTATTCATGAACGACAGTATCCTTAATTCAAATCACGCCGACTGTGACGGCTGATTTTTTCCGGCTGTATTCCCCAGATTTCACGGGCATATTCGGCAATCGTGCGATCACTGGAAAATTTACCCATAGCAGCGGTGTTTAAAATCGAAATGCGCGCCCATTCAAGAGGTTGTTGATATAACCTGTCAATTTCCTCTTGGCGGGATATATAGGACGCATAATCAGCCAGCAGCAGGTACTGATCGAGTCCCAGTAACGTGTCGACTATCGGCTTGAACAGGTTGTGATCGTGCAGTGAAAAGCTGCCGTTGCCGATCATATCGATTGCCTGTTTTAATTCCGGATTTTGAAAGTAATAATCGTATGGCTGATATCCGCTTGTTTTCAACCCGGTGACCTGATCGGCGGTCAAGCCGAATATAAAGATATTTTCGCGCCCCACCTCTTCCATGATCTCGATATTTGCCCCGTCAAGAGTACCCACGGTGAGCGCCCCGTTCAGAGAGTATTTCATATTTCCAGTGCCGGAAGCCTCAGTACCGGCGGTGGATATCTGTTCGGAAAGATCTGAAGCCGGAAACACCTTCTCGGCAAGCGAAACGTTGTAATTACCCAGAAAGACCACTTTGAGCAGCGGGCTCACCTCCGGGTCACTATTGACAACAGAACCGACTGAGTTGATCAGCTTGATGATCAGCTTGGCCATGTAATAGGAGGGGGCAGCCTTTCCCCCGAATATAACGGTCCGGGGCGCAAAGTCTCCTCCGGGGTCGGCCTTGATGCGGTTATAGCGAGTGATGACGTGCAGAACATTCAACAACTGTCGTTTGTACTCATGAATCCGTTTTGTCTGACAGTCGAACATCGAATCCGGTGACACATCGATACAGTTATGCTGGCGAATGTAGTCGGAAAGTTTCACCTTGTTGGCGCGCTTTACGGCAATCCACCGCTGTTGAAATTCCGGATCATCCGCATAGGGAAGCAACCGCTTCATATCATCAAGATTGGTGACCCATCCTTCGCCGATCTTTGAAGAGATCAGATCGGCCAGAGGCCGGTTGCTGTATTTCAGCCAGCGACGCTGGGTGATGCCGTTGGTTTTGTTGTTGAAACGCTCCGGCCAGAGTTGGTAAAAATCATGAAACAGGTCATCCTTCAGGATGTTGCTGTGCAGGGCTGAAACACCATTGACAGAGTGGCTGCCGACTATCGCCAGGTGTGACATGCGTACGCACCGTTCACCATCCTCGCCGATGATTGACATCCGGCGCAGACGATCAATATCATCAGGAAATCTGGCCTTTATCACCTCGACCAGTATCTCGTTTATTCGGTAGATGATCTGCAGGTGTCGCGGCAGAATTTTTTCCATCATCTGCACCGGCCACTTTTCCAGCGCTTCAGGTAACACCGTGTGGTTGGTATAGGCAAAGGTGTTCACCGCAATGGTCCAGGCATCATCCCAACCGAGACGCTTGTCATCGAGTAGAATCCGCATCAGTTCGGGAATAGCCAGGGTCGGATGGGTGTCGTTCAGCTGAATTGCAACCTTTTCCGGAAGCAGGGCGAGGTTGTCATGTTTTTTTGCAAACCGGTAGAATATATCCTGAACCGTTGCCGATGAGAGAAAATACTCCTGGCGCAGTCGCAACTCCTTTCCCTCTGCCATATGGTCGGCCGGATAGAGAACTTTGGAAATATTTTCCGTGCGCATTTTTGATTCAACGGCACCGATATAGTTCCCCTGGTTAAACGAACCAAGCTCGAAATCACGAGTTGACTTGGCACTCCAGAGTCGCATGGTATTCACTGTTTCGTTGCCGTAACCCGGCACCGGGAAATCGTAGGCAAGCGCCATGACATCGGTAGTGTCAACCCACGAATAACGGGTTTCCCCCCGTTCATCCTGATAACTGTCAACCCGGCCTTGAAACTTGATCTGATGCAGGTGTTCCTGACGATCAAACTCCCAGGGATTACCGTAGCGCAGCCAGTTGTCCGGAAATTCGTGCTGGGCCCCATCAACAATTTTCTGATAGAACATGCCGTACTCATAGCGGATACCATACCCGTAAGCAGGCAGGCTCATGGTGGCCATTGAATCGAGAAAACAGGCCGCAAGACGACCCAGACCGCCGTTGCCGAGCCCCGCATCCCATTCTGTCTCCTGCAAATCCTCAACATCGATACCCATCCGGGCGAGAGCGTCCTGCCACTCATCCATGAGCCCCATATTTATCAGACTGTTGCCAAGCGTACGCCCCATCAGGAATTCCATCGACATATAGTAAACCCGTTTGGCGTCGTTGATATAATAGGATTGCTGGGTATCAAACCAGCGATTGACCAGTACGTCACGCACGGCAAACGCCAGGGCCTGGTACAGATCTGCCTTTGTTGCGGTGTACTTGTCTTTGACCAGAGTATATTGCAGATGGCGGAGAAAAGATCGCTGCAGGTCTGATACCGTAGGATTTTTGTCGCATGCGATGTCAGTATCTAATGTTGTCATGGCATCCATCCAGTAAACAGTAAATATACATGCTCGGTACTATTTGCAGGTTAGAGAGGAAACTATATATATTTCTTACGCTTAATGCAAGTATGAGCGTTCCATTTTGGTTCAATCTCTGTTATGGTGAAACGCATGGGTGAAAAACTGATCTGCAACAATAAAAAAGCCTATCACGATTATTTTATTGAAGAGAAGCTTGAGGCGGGTCTGGTGTTGCAGGGGACGGAAGTAAAGTCACTGCGGGCGGGAAAGGCCAATCTGAATGATTCGTTCATGCTGGTGCGTGACGGAGAGGCCTATCTGCACAATCTGAATATTTCGCAGTACGAATTCGGCAACCGTCAGAATCACCAACCGGATCGCAATCGCAAACTACTGCTGCATAGTCGTGAAATTGAACGGTTATACAGCAGGATTCGGGAGAAGGGTTTGTCAGTCATTCCTCTCAAGCTGTATTTTAAAAATGGCTTGGTCAAGGTCGAAATAGGTCTTGCCAAAGGCAAGAAACTGTACGATAAGCGCGAGGATATGAAAACAAAGGACAGTCAGCGCGAAATGTCGCAGGCGCTGAAGGCACGGAACAGGGATTAGGCAGGTTGAGGTTGAGGTTGAGGTTGAGGTTGAGGTTGAGATTGAGGTTGAGGTTGAGGTTGAGGTTGAGGTTGAGATAACAACTTGACCTTAACCTGTTTATACTTAACCTGTTTCTTCTCAACCTGATTTTAAAATGGGGGTGTAAAGGTTTCGACAGGCGAAGATAGATTCTGATTGCGCTGGGAGGATAGTGGTTGGCCTCTAGAATAATCCACTAAACAATGAATGCAAACAATACATTCGCAGCAGCAGACAACTACGCCTTTGCAGGTGCAGTTGCAGCTTAACCAGTCTTGGGATCTTCGGAACCCAAGCGAGCTAGAGGGTAGACTTAATTCCCTGTGTAACCCTTCGGCTGTCAAAAAGAAGTAATTGTAATGGGACGGCGAGGATGATCCGATAATCGTCGTATTTAGGAATCGGTTCCTGGTGCCTTGATTGATGGCTTACCTTGAACTTAAAACCGTAGTCAATCTATCAGCGTAGACGTTAGTATCGAAGAGCGTTTGGACGTGGGTTCGACTCCCACCACCTCCACCAAATCCTTGATATCATTGAAGTTTTAATTCGATTATGCAGTCGCTACTAAAACTGCTACCACCGGAGAAACTTCAATGATATCAGACTGTCTTCCCAAACGTGATAATACCTATTATTTTAGGCTAAGAATACACGCCCAATTTCATAGCGGTGATAACCATGGGAAGAACAAAAAAAGGTGAGACCAGGCAGGACAACTTAAAAAATAATTTAAGGGCACTGATTGACAAATTCCTCCTGGAAGAAGCAGTGTCTTTGGAACAATGGGAATCGCAATTTTGTGTTAAATCTGACAATAATTGCTGGCAACAGAAAAAATGCAAGGAAAAGTCGTGTCCGGCGTACAAACAAAAAAATTGCAGGTGCTGGCTGATTGCAGGAACCATGTGCGGAGGGGGAATACAAGGTGTTTTTGCAAAAAAATATCGATCTTGTATGGAATGTATCGTCTACCAGAATTCCGTATTCGCTGACTCCATAACTGAAATTGAAGAACACCTGATTGTTCTTGTCCACACTTTGATAAGCAAGCAGGAGAAGATCAATGAACTTGCCACTATCGATCATCTGACCGGCCTTCACAACAGGCGATATTTTGATCTGTTAATCGAGTCGGAAATAAATATCATGGAGAGAAATGGTGGCTTGATCAATCTGGCGCTTATTGATGTCGACAATTTCAAAAGAATTAACGACATATACGGCCATCTTGTCGGTGATGACATCTTGAAGGCCTTCGCACGCATCCTTTTGGATTCGACGAGAAAATCAGACATTGTTGTACGATATGGTGGCGATGAATTCCTGATTGCCGCCAGTTGTCCCGACCCGGACTTTGATGCCGCCGAAATCATCGAAAATCGGATTGTCGACAAACTGCGAGTTTGGAATAAAAAGAATGCCCCAACCGGGATCAAACTCTCCATCAGCATTGGACATTCTGTCTTGAAAAAAGGGGACATACTGGAAACAGCCATCCATGAAGCCGATCAAAGAATGTACAAAAATAAACGCTTGAAACTTTCGATTTAATCGTAAAAAAGTAATAGCAACTCAATGAGGATGCTGCGGTAGCTTTTATTGGTGCTTTTGACAGACTATGTGTTATCCAATGCAATACATAACTTGCAAAAAATTACCCACCAGATCTTAACACCAAGGAGAAATGTATGACAAAAACAGAATTTGTAGCAAAAGTGGCTCAGGAGTTGGAAGTGCCGAAAAACGTTGCAGCTGAAACGGTCGACGCATTCCTGAAAGTAACGGCGGATTTATTGAAAGCCGGCGACAAGGTAACGTTTCCCGGATTCGGCACCTTTGGCGTTGCACAGCGTGCGGCACGCAAGGGACGCAACCCGAAGACCGGGGCTGAGTTGAATATAGCCGCTTCAAAGAGCGGCAAGTTTTCAGCCGGAAAGAACCTCAAGAACCTGTAGTCAGAACCTATGGGGAAAATCGGTTTAATTCTTCTTCTTGTATTTGTCACTGGACTGGTTGTCTTTTCAACATGGCAACTCTATGCGGGCAACCTGATTGCTTCCTTTTCAACGCTTCCGTTTCTGCTGATTACGTATCTGTTTGTTATCAGATTACATCGGTAAGCAGAATAGATCATGTCCCTGCAAGAAACCGAGTCATAAACAAAGACTAAAAGCCTCTGAGAAATCAGGGGCTTTTTTCGGCTGGACGGTGTTACACCGTGCCCAGCTTTCTCTCCAACCTTTCTACAACTTCAGCAACAGTGCCTTCCTTGTCATCCCCGCTAACGGTAAAATACAGAAACTGTCCGGTATGGTGTGACCAGTAAATATCTTCGACCGGAAGCGGCTCAAGCAGGGAATCAATCTTTTCATAGGAAATGAATGGATCGCCGTCCGGCCATTTTCTGTCGAGTCTGGCCTGCTGGGCATCTGTCAAGGGTATCCGGTAGGTAATTGAATAGATTACTGCCTTCATGACTCCCCCTGAAATTAGTTAGTGTCCGTCCGGAAAGGGTGCTTTTTCGCTCTGGCGGCGTCAATCTTCGGTCTTGCTTGTGCGGCGTACAGTCGTACGCCTCCGCGCAATCACTTGATTTTCTGGCCAGAACAAAAAATCCCCGCTTTCCAAATCGGAAACAAACAGTTTCACATCCGGAGTTTCCGGATGGAAATTAGTTATAACCTGTACGCTATCATAACAAGGTGCGTCGAACATCTGTTTTTTTATCCACGTGAAACTGATTATTACTGACAGTCATGCGGAAAATGATCTACAGTGGCTCTACAGTGATGATTTTTTTAAATCCAGGCTTTCAAGACGGTTGAATCTCTCTCTGATAAACACATCAAGGGATATTGCCGCATGCAATCATCACTACCATCACCCCATGTTCAATCTCCTCTGAGCGACCGCAGTAAACAACGACTGATCGAATCAAACCGCACCGAATACGGGAGCCTGTACGACCTGTTACCCTTTGCCGGCCCTGAACAGCTGGCGGCAGCAAATGCCGAGCGAAAAGAGCTGCTGCAGTGGCTCGAACCGCGTGCCTGCTTCGGGTACGCCGGCACAAAAGTCGATTGCAACAACCTTTCTCCCGGTTGTCGGCGTTGCGGCGATGGCGACTGGTCCTGCCTGTTCATTAATGGCCGCTGCAACGGACGCTGCTTCTACTGCCCCACGGCGCAGGACGACGACGGACCACCGGTTACTAACGGTCTCGCATTTAGCACCCCGGAGGAATACGCCGCCTATGTGGCAGCACTCGGTTTCAGCGGAGTCAGTATCAGCGGCGGCGAGCCGTTGCTGACGCCTGATCTGACGCTGTCCTACCTGAGAGCCGTTCGCAGGCGATGCGGAGACCATGTCCACCTCTGGCTCTATACCAACGGCACCATGTTGACTGCCGACCTCTGCAGCCGACTGCAGGATGCCGGGCTGAATGAAATCCGCTTTGATCTTGGCGCTGTCCATTACCATCTCAAAAAGCTGCGCCTTGCTGTGGGCTGTATCAAGACCGTAACGGTGGAAATACCGGCAGTGCCGGAGGATGAGGAGCTATTGAGGCGGAAGATGGTTGAAATGGCTGATGCGGGGGTCAACCACCTTAATCTGCATCAGATGCGTTTGACTCCGCACAATTTCGGCCCTCTGACGGAGCGGGGCTATACCTTTTTACATGGAGAGAAGGTCACCGTTCTGGAGTCCGAACTCTGCGCCCTGCGAACCGTTCGTTTTGCCCTCGAACAAGGGATTCCACTGCCGGTAAATTACTGTTCATTCCCCTACAAACGGCGCTTTCAGCATGCAGCCGCCCGGCGTCGTGCGGCCCTTTCCGTCTGCGGTGCCGGTGAGACCGTGACGGAGTCCGGCTATCTGCGAACTTTTTCTGCAACAGGTGTAAGCTACTGCGAGGCGGCATTTCTGCAGAATCCGGGCTATCGTAATCCGTTTGAAAAAATCGTACTGGAAACCGGACGTTCGTTGTACCTGGAGAGACGCCGGATGACACCGGAAATGGGACTGACAGCCGAAGAACGGATTGCTCTGGAGGAAGGTAGACCACCTGAACAGGTAGCCCGTTTTGAAAAGGTCGAAAGCGGTTTGGCAGAATATTTCTAATGCGTTGTGGATATTACAGATGAGGCGGCATGGACAAACGAGTATGCTGTGCCTGCCTTATGAAGGAGTGCTTTAAGAAACCTGACTTTTTCCGAAACGCGCCAGAGCAGCGCGTATTTTTATCTCAAGCCGTTCGCAGGAGGATACCTTTAGCAGTTCATCCAGTTCAGACTGATACACCAACGCGCTGACCCGTTGACTGCCGACGTGCATGTGGAGAAGATGTACGTCCAGACACCCTACTTCCCGCCCTTCGACAACAGATATTTTCGATAGCTGAATCCCCATCTGCCCGGCAATGCTCTGAGCGTATGTTTGAATCATGTGCAATGCCTCCTCGCGATAACTGTTTGCACGTTATACAGAAGGGGTTTCTAATGAACAATAAAAATTATTCCCCGGCTCTATTTTCATGATTGCCGACCCCGCAATTACACTTTGTTTCCCTTCAGTTCTTTCAGCCGATAGAACGTACCACGCCAGTAGATACCTCCCTGAACCAGGTTAAGAATCATGGTTCTCAGC
The DNA here is from genome assembly GCA_009885845.1 of Geobacter sp. GTDB lineage: Bacteria > Desulfobacterota > Desulfuromonadia > Geobacterales > Pseudopelobacteraceae > JACRCG01. Next base: position 9,976 of record VFJW01000020.1, on the reverse strand, counting down.
AGGATCACAACAAATAGGGCGGCGGTGAGCGGGTAACCGACCGCATACCAGGCTTTGACGTGATGAAACCGGGCACAGTCGACAAAAATAAGTATATTGATAATTACCACAGCGACATACATGTATTGAGTTACTCCGCAGGTCAGGAATATCGCTGCAAACGGCCAGATGCTGCACAGTGTATGAAACACAGTTCCACACAGTACCAGCGGGATATTGTAGTCTGCTCCCGAGAAGGCATTTTTTTCCAGACCTTTCACCGCCCCGGAAACTGACTCATACCATTCCACCGCCAGAAATTCCGGTGCATACGCTGCATCCTGACGAAAACCCCCCTTTTTCAGAATTTTACCCAGTTTCAAGTCATCATCAGGGCGCAATCGGATAGTTTCATGTCCGCCTACCTGCCGGTAGGCATCGGCACGCACCAGATTAAATGCTCCGATGCCTATATGGCAGGGGCTTGTGGGATCCTTTGCTTTCCAGGGGCGGGAAAAAAGTGAGAACGCGATAATGAATGATGCTCCAAACATGCCGAGGAATACGGTCGGCATGTTCATGGACGGGGTAGCCGCCAGATGATCGAGGCGATGCTGTTTCATATACGCCATAGCACGGTTCACCACAGTCGGCTCCATGACGATGTCGGCATCGGTAAACAGCAGATATTCTCCCGTTGCATGGCGGCTTCCTGTCCAGAGAGCGTAGTTTTTCCCCAGCCAGCCGTCGGGGAGTGTGTCAATGTGGATCACGCTGAGGCGGGGAGAGGAAACAGCCATATCGTCAAGTATACTGCCGGTATAATCCTCCGAACGGTCATCAACGACAATCAGCTCAAAGTCCGGATAGCTGAGTTCAAGCAGAGACTGAAGTGCCGAGCGAATGTTGCGCTCTTCGTTACGGGCCGCAACGACAATCGATACCTTTTCCGCATCTGCATCCGGTTCCGGCGGCATGTCTCGCAGCGCTCCGACCGAGCGGTTACCGATGAAAAGCTCAAGTGCCGCAGCAACGCAGAGCACCAGGGCTGTAACTGCCAGCCAGAAAGATACTCCCGGCGCATCCATGTCAGTTATGCCGTACTGCCGGAACAGTTTGCGACAATGCGGAATCACTTCCCATTACGGCAGCACTACCAGCAGCACACCACCCGCCAGAACGGTCAGATTGCAGACCGCTGAAATTCCGTGAAGTTTCGAAAACTGCTGCCGCAACGGGTCTTCCTTGCTCGTTGTCTCAAAAGAACCGATCTGCCGTTTCAGGTCCGCAGCACGCGGCTCGACGTAGAGTGCCTGGAATGTCGTTATCGCCAGCATGACCACCAGCAGAATCACCGGAAGTTTACTATCAAACCCGCGGCCGGCCAGGCGACAAACCAGCGCAATAACTCCGCAGGCCAGGCCCCAGCGGAAATAGCCGGGGAAGAGGTTGCCGACGATGCGTCCGGCAATATCGCGGCTCTCGGTTTTGAACAGGATCGGTGTCAGCATCAAGGTAAAAATGGCATTACCACCGGCCCAGAGACTGATCGATAACCGGTACAGCATGTCAAGATACTGCATGTATTACTCCTTTGAATGTAACAAATTATTCCGATTTTAAATCAAGAGTGAAATCAAGGCGGCGAAGATTGAGGCAACGAAGGCATACAATCAGTATGTTGAGGAGCCGAAGAGGAGCCAACGATGATAGCGCCTTGATTTAGAATTGGAATCAGTTATAAGGATCGTTGAACCGCTTTTCTTCCTGGACAATAGCTTGACGGGAAATCGGGGTCCGGTTTTTCACGGCAAACACCTCAATACCCGCCTTCGTCTCCAACGGACAGACCTTCTCGCAGATACCGCAGCCGTTACAGATCTCTTCAACCAGATACGGTTCCTTGACCGTTTTGAACCGGCCATCCAACCCCAAGACCTGCACATCCCGTGAGCGGATCGCTTTTTCCGCTATCGGGCAATGTTCTTCACATACGATGCAGTCGATCTTGCGGGCAAAGGGCAGGCAGTGGTTTTTGTCGAAAACCGCCTTGCCGATCACTTCACGCCGCTTGGCCTCAACCGGCAGTGACGGAATTGCGCCGGTCGGACAGACCTGACCGCAAAGGGTGCAATTGTACTCGCAATAGCCCAGACGGGGAATAACCAGCGGTGTGTAGAGACCCTCAAAGCCCGCCTGATACGAGGCCGGATACAATGCGTTCTTCAGACAGACCTTCATACACTCGCCGCAACGGACACACTTCTTCAGAAAATCATCTTCGTTCCGCACACCCGGCGGGCGAAGCAGCCGCGATTCTTTTTCAGGGTTACGAAAACGCGCCGGCAGGGCCAGCAGCAGGCCCCCTGCCAAACTGCCCAGCAGCAGTCGTCGTTCCGGAAGCAACGGGCCGCTCTCCCGTAATTTCAGCGACGGAAGAAATGAGATTCTGTCGTGCGGGCACCCCCGTTGACACTCCAGGCAGAGGATACAATCCTCCTTGCGCAGCAGATCCTGACCAAAGCCGGTCGGACACAACTCCCGGCACCTGCCGCAGTCGCTGCACAACCCCGCCGGTACCCGGCTGAAGCGGGAAAACCGCCCTAACCAGCCAAGCAGTGTACCGAGCGGGCAGAGATTCCGGCACCAATTGCGCGATTCAAAGCGCTCCAGAGCAATAATACCGAGCAGAATTGCCGCCGAAAAAAGTGCAAGAGGATAGAGCGTATCGCGGAACGGGAGCAGATTATCGCGGATCAGGTTGTACGCCGGCGCCAGAGTATCACGCCGCTCACCGATGGCCCGGTACAATCCCACCCACCCTTCCCGGGTCACCAGACCCAGCAGCGGGTGCAGAAGAAATGTCAGGGCACGCAGCAGGATGGCGATCGGATCGAGCAGTCCGCTCAGGTTGAGATTGAACAGCGAAGCTGACAATAACGGCAGGAGCAGCCAGTACTTGGTATTCCCCTTGAGAGCCCTGATCGGAGCGGTCTTCCGGATTTTTACCGTCACCAGATCGAGGATTGTCCCTAACGGACAGATCCAGCCGCAGAAAAAACGCCCCAGCAGCAGCGTTGCCACGACCATCAGCAGGGCCGGCAGCAGCAGCCAGCTCCATGATTTAGTCGCGAGCAGATAACTGAGCAGAACCAGCGGATCCACACGGAAAAAGGCGTTGACTGCGGCACTTATTTCATCACGACCACGGTATTCGGTCTGGACAAACAGAAACAGGAACAGTACCAGAAAGATCAGCTGGCAGATTCGGGGAACGGTACTTTTCACGCGGCTATGCCTTCACTATCCTGATCTTGTCCAGATTCATCTCTCCGAGCCCGCGCTTGTAGGCAGCCACCGTTACGGGAATATCGGCCGGCAGCAGACCAAAGAGTGTCGTAGCAAAGGCGTCGGCGGCAACCGTATCAGTCGAAGCAATCACCTTGTTCAGCACCTTGACATCAGCGATATTTCCCCCCTGCGGCCCGTGGGCAGTCAGGATACGGGTCGCATCGATAATCGTGAGATGACTCTTTACATGAGCATTGACATCGGCCAGAGCAACTTCCAGATTACGGTGAATGTAGCCGCGATTCCCCCCCATGATACCCATGACATTCTTCAAACCGAGTGTCAGTTTTGACAGGCCGTGATGTTTGGCAACCGGAACGTTGATGTAGACATTGGCCGAAAGCGCTTCGTCATACAGTTCCCACTCCTTCAAAAACGTACCGTTCAACGTGACTTTCCTGAAACGTTCCGTTTCAATCTGCTTGCACTCGACATTTTTCATCCCCTTGAGTGCCCCCTCGATCCCGCTGTTGACGTAACAGCGGCGAGAATCGTTGCAGGTATTATCAAACACCTTCACCTTTTTGGCACCTGCGGCCAGACACTCCTCCACCACCGTCCGCACCACAAGCGGGTGAGTATTGGCGGCAAGTTCACTGGAACGATCCCACCCAATGTTCGGCTTGACCACCACCACGTCACCCGCCTTGACAAACTTTTTCATTCCGCCGAGAGCAGCAATGGCCTTTCTGGTTATAGCCGGATAATCAGTGCCTTCGGCCACAACGACCAGCGACTGTTCGCGGGCGGCAAGAGCCTCCCTGATCAGGACCGGTGCCAGCAGCAGTGCGGTTCCGGTGCTTGTAATAAATGACCGTCTGTTCATGGGAACTCCTCAAACGTCAAAGAATTTAGTAAGAGTTTGATTGTACTCTTCCGGGGGTATATTTCAAGAAGACAAAAGAAGTTGCGGAGAAAAAATCTGAATCGTGGGAAACACCGCGATAAAAACAACAAAGGAGGCAACAATTCGTCGCCCCCTTCCTGTCTACAGGTTTACATCCGTATATTCCGGACGAGATACTACTTCAGCAGTTTCTGGTGAACCATTTCATCCACCATAACCCCGATATATGACTTGATCTGATCCTGATCGGTACCGAGGATCTCCGTTTCCGAGTTTGCTGACCAAATCAGCTTGTCATTCACGGCGTTGTACAGATTGGTTTCAATAAGCGCATATTCATCCTCTGCTGTATAGCCGGGAGTGTACATCACCTGTGAGCCATACGCGTAATAGTCGCGCCAGTTGCCGTAATAAGACGGCTGTACGGAAAAACTCCCCGGAACGTTGGTGAGTACGGTCTTTTTACTTGCAAGTCTTGTAAAGAGCACCACATCAGCGCCCTGTTCCTTCAACTTCACAGCGATAACCGAATGATCATTCTGCTTTGCATCAGGCATGACGGTGTAGCCGGCAACAGCAGGTATCCCCCGTTCTTTAAGCTGTCTGACATATTCATCCTCAAACATTCTTTTAATTACCGGTTTCCTGCTGACACCGATGACCAATACCTTGCGGGGTTGTCCCGTATAGGCCGGGTCTTTCCAGGATGACGTAAGGTATGTCGTCGCACACCCGCCTATAAACAGGGACGTAAGCAGCACTGCACTGATTGAATTTCGCAAAGACCGTATCATTTGCTCCTCCGGTAGATTGTACATGAATCGTTCGACGACGCCCGTGCAAAAAAGAGTCATCTTCCGGCGAACACTACACGACCCTGCGGCCTTGAATGACACGCACGAGCACCGTTATGATTGCGATGACGAGCAGAATATGAATCAGACCACCCATGGTATACGAGGTTACTATTCCCAACAGCCAGAGCACGATCAGAACTGCACAGATTGTCCACAACATAATTACTTCTCCTTTTGCATCTGATTGTTTATGAGAGTGTTACATCTGCAGCAGCATACAGGCAGTTGCAGATGTAACACCTTTCGAGCTTCTCACCGAAACAGACTACCGGTTTATTTCTTGGGGCTGTACAATTCTATCTTTATTTCATCAAGGGCGACCAAAACCGGCTGGAACGAACTCTTCAACGAATTAAGGTTCTGCGTTGATTTATTGGCAACCGGAGTTACCCCTTCAATCCCGGCAGGTGTCAGATCGTTGGACAGGTATTTCCGAATTTCTTTCAGATCGGTCAGATAGGCATTATACGAACCTTTGATGCCGACTCCGGCAGCGGGTACACGGGCATAGATCTCAGCCAGTTTACTCCGGCGTTGGTCGCTGAGCTCACGGATTTCTGCGTTGGTGAATTTATCCCCCTGTTTTTCCCACTCGGCAAAATACTCTTTGCTGTGTGCCTTCATTTCATCCAGACGTTTGATGACCCGCTTTCCTTCGTGCTCAAGCTTGTCGACTTCCTTAGTGTATTTACTGAAGGATTTTTTCAGATCATCTTTGCTGCCCTTGACAAGAGCATCAAGTGATGCAGCCGTGACGTCAATCTGAACGCTCATTTTCCTGATTTCATTGTCAACATCGCGGATCGAGTTCGATGTTTTTACCGAACGATCCATTCCGGTGGTTGCACAGCCGCTCAGGAACGAAACTGTTCCGAGCAGAAGCATGGCGAAAAAAGCGAGCGAGCGGTTTCTGAATTTCATGATGATCTCCTTTTGTTCTGCGTGGTTGATGAGTAACCCGTACTTTCCGCTTTTCAGCAATTCCGGAATAATACTGCGTCACTATTAGATACGTACCGACAACGCAATAGACATGCCAGTGACAACCCGGAAAGCACAAATATGATTCACCCGTTGCAAACAGTGCATCCGGTCACCGGGAGGTCGTGGCGTAGCAGCACAAAACGGCTTTTCAGCCCTCAGCATATGGTGGATCTTTATAATAGTGAGGGTATATCCGCAGGGTGAAAAGGAATGCCGGGAACGAATTTCAGGGGATCTTCACGATAATCAGGGCAGCACTGCCATACATCTAAACGTGGATGAGCTTAAGGCCATGTTCCTGTCGGCCGGCGTCACTCGGAAGGATCATGCCGGCCGGATTCTATTTCACGCTTTTCGTGAACGAGGAACCGTACGAAATAGTACTCGAATGGGTAGCCGCTCTCATGGTAGCGAAAACTCTGTTTATGACGCTCGTCAATCACTTCCAGGGTCGAAATTCCTGCGGCAATGGCAAAACTGTTGCCAGAGGCGGCAAACGGGTCTACTGCACTATAGATCCCGTATCTGACAGCATTATCAACGACGAGTCCCCCGGCGTCGCGCAGGGATGAAGGTCCAAAAAAAGGCAGGACCAGATAGGGTCCTGAATCCACTCCCCAATACCCCAGAGTCCTGCCGAAATCCTGGTTGTGCCGCTTCATGCCAAACCCGGCGGCCGGATCGAACATACCGCCAAGACCCACGGTGCTGTTCGTCACAAAGCGTCCGAGTGTCGTTACCGACTCCATTCCCTTCAGCTGAAACAGACTATTGGTAAAATTTCTGATCTCCCCGAGGTTGCTGAAAAACCCGGATATACGTTCCTGCAGAAAGGTGGGAGTTACAAACTCGTAACCGTTCACCACAGGGATGAGCAGATGTTTGTCGATGGTGTAGTTAAAACGATACATGCTCCGGTTAAATCCTTCCCAGGGATCCGCTACTTCGGCAAAGCGCTGACCTCTGAACTCCTCAATAGAGTGCATCGGCGGCACTTCAGCCTGACCGTTCAGACCGGTTGTTGCACACCCGCCAAGCAACAGCGCAAGAGCAACGATTGTCACGCCTGATCGAAATCGGGAACAATTCATAACGACTCCTTGAAAAAATCAACCATGTAGGTCAGATTTTCCTTGTATTCAAGGTTACCAAGATGGCCGCCACGGGGATAGATCCTGGTCCGCTCTCCGAAGAGCTCCCGGAGGTAATCGAGTTCCGCCCTGGTGACAATAAAGTCGTTTTCGTTGGTCATCACGCCGAATTTGGTGGACGATTTCAGGTATTTTTCAATACTCCTGAGACTCAGAGAGTCGATAAACGCCTGTTTGGTGAGTCCCGGTCGCTGCGTCCGAAAGTAGGGATACAGATATTCATTAATATAGTCGAAGAAGCTCAGGTTGCAGGAAACCAGAAAATAGTCGAAGAGTGGATCCGTATAGTTCAGGACACGGTTCTTTGCCACAACATACCCGCTGTTGGTCATCACGTCGGAGGCGAAGATCATGCCGGCCAGATTGATACGGTAGGTGAGCCCGATCAGTCCCGCTGTTTCTTTCCGCGAAAACAGGCGTTCACTGTATATTGCGTAGAGAAAGTCATCATTTATGGCCACGTAATTGCCATACCGGTAAAACTGGCTGAACTTTGACAGTATTTTGTTGAAAAAGTTGCCTTGATTCCGGGATCCTCCGGAAATCTGCTGCATCAACTCCTCGATCCGTGTTACCGAGTTGTACAGGTTTACCGAAGGGTTAATCATGAGTACTCTGCGGAAGTTGAATAGCCGGCGCTCATCATCCAGCTTCGCGACAAAAGCGGCCTGTGTAGCTCCCAGACTGTATCCGCAGAGGTGGAATGATGTCACCTCTATATCGCCAGCCACCCGCTTCCAGACGACGTCCATAACCCGGTACAGGTCCGCAGCGTCCTCTGTCAAATCGCCGGGGACACTGCTTTGGGATGCGGAGATAATAAAATTGGCATTGGATGGCGACGGCAGGGAAATAACGTGGAAACCGGCCTGATGGAACGCCTTCATCATGGTCATATTTTTGGCAGAGCGATCTCCCGCCCCGGCGCCGGCGATAAGGAAGATTAGTGGCGCCGGCTTCGTCTGGTACGCGAAGGTAATGCGCAGCCCTTCATCGTAATAGAAAACTGCCGGGCGTATCCTGCCCGGAATGACCTCAAGTACGAGTTGGCTGGTATTCGTCTGCGCGGGAAATGGCGGGATGAGGTCTGCCGGAGTACCGAGGATGGTGGCTTCATGAGACCCCGGTATCGGGTACCCGTAATCAGCATCTGCCGAATGGGCCGACAGGGGAAACAGGATGAAGCAGACAAGCAGGAGTGATTTCAGGTACTTCATAACGGTGCTTTAATCACCTGGATTTCTCCGGACGGCACCGGAGGCGCCACATCGGGCTGTAACGATTGTTCCGTCTGAAAAGGAAGTCGTCCCCGTTCGTCGCTGAGTTTCGGTGCTGCCTCGATAATCTGCCAGTTTTTGCTTACGGGTATTACCAACTGATGTGGATTATTTACCGGGGTTGAGACTGTTTGCCTGGCTTCGAAAACAGTGCACGAACAGAGGAAAAAAAGGGCGATAAAGGGTACGAGTTGTAGAGTATATTTCATGTCAGAGACTCCTTGTCTTGTGCAAAATAGATCTATGCGGCCTAACATCAATTCTCCACATGAGCCATGTCCTGAACGACAAAACTGCCGCAGATAAAACAGAACAGACCGGCCGCCACCATGGCACACGGTGTGATCAGAAGCGCGCTGCGTAATCCCCACTGATCGGACAGCCAGCCGAGAATGGAGGGAGAAACGGCATCACCCAGGGCATGAATAAAAAAGATATTGACCGCAAATGCCATGGAACGGACCGCCGGACCGGTAACATTGAGAATCACGGTGTTAAGCGGTCCGGTGTTGAGAAAAAGGAAAAACTCGGCAATGAATATCGCAATCAGGCAGGCGGTCAGTCCTGGAGCAAGGATTGCCCAGACGGCAAAGGGGGTGCCGAGCAGAAAACCCCACCCGGAAACGAGCAGGTATCCCTTGCCGTTGGTTTTCTGCCAGCGATCACCAAGCCAGCCGCCCGTCAGTGTACCGAAAATCCCCGCCATCACCGTTGTTGCGCCGAACAATGTATTCCCCCTGGCCACATCAAGCGCATGGAAGCGATACAGGAACGATGGAATCCACTGCGCAAGCCCCCCGATGGCAAAGGTCATTGCCGCCATGGCGAGCGTGTTGCAAACGAACGAGCGGTTTTTAAACAGACCTTTGTATCTTCCGGAAACTGTTTCCCCCTCTCCATCAGGGAGAGATTGGCCGGAGGCCGGGTGAGGGGCGTCACCACCGCGAGGCGGGGTACGCAGCAGAGCAATCGGGACAGCAAGCAGCAGACCCGGAATCCCGACCATCATGAATGCGGCATGCCAGCCGTATCGCTGTCCCAGCATTCCCCCCAGAAGATATCCCAATGCACTCCCAACCGGGATGGCAACATAAAACCAGGAAAGAATGTTCCCCCGCCGCTCCTTCGGGAAGTAGTCTGAGACGAGCCCGGGCGATACCGTGCCGAAACTCGCCTCACCGATGCCGACGGTAGCCCTGGCGGCCAGCAGTGTCCGGTATCCGGGAGCAAAACCGGCCAGAGCGGTGGCCAGACTCCAGACAACGAGGCCTCCGGAAGCTAACATGGTCCGGCTCCACCGGTCGCCCAGCCAGCCGAAAAGAGGGGCAAAAAGCAGATAACTGAGCATGAACGCGCTGCCGAGAAACCCCAGTGATGTATCGGAGAGTTGAAGATCGATCTTGATCAGGGGAAATACAGCGAACAGCACCTGCCGGTCGATGTAGTTCAGTATGTTCACCGCTAAAAGAAGCCCGAGTGCGTAACGGCGGTAGGAATGTGAGAGTGATTTCTCGCTCACGTAACCACCTC
>VFJW01000126.1 GCA_009885845.1 Geobacter sp. | reverse complement strand
CCTTGGCCCGCGCGATCACTTCCTGCGGATCGGAAATGTCGGCCGGCGTGATCTTGTTCATCACATCGGCGGCCGCGTAACCAAGCATGCGCTCGGCGCCGACATTGAAGATTTGAATGACGCCCTTTGCGTCGGTGGCGATGCTCGAGAAGTTTGCGCTGTTGAAAATTGCGCTCTGCAGGGCCCCCGCCTTGAGCAGCGCTTCCTCCGCGAGCTTGCGGGCGGTGTTGTCGGTACCGATCAGCAGATAGCCGATAATTGTATCCTGAGCATCGCGCAGCGCCGTGACCGATACGACCGCCGGGAAGCGGCTGCCGTCTTTGCGGATGTAGGTCAGCTCGTAGATATCCTCAATGCTGCGTGAGGCCTTGAATACCAGCGCCTCGAAGCCGGGAGTGATCGGGGTGTCGAGTTCGATGCTGAGCGCCTCGGCGCGGGCGATAACCTCCTGCGGATCGGAGATGTCGGCCGGCGTGATCCGGTTCATGACTTCAGCGGCAGTGTATCCCAACATCCGTTCCGCGCCGACATTGAAGATCTGGATAACACCCTTCGCGTCAGTGGCAATACTTGAGAAGTTGGCACTGTTGAAAATCGCGCTCTGCAGTGCTCCCGCCTTGAGCAGCGCTTCTTCCGCCAGTTTGCGGGCGGTTGTATCCCGTAAAATGCCGGTAAAGTAACGCTGGCCCCCCATCTGCATTTCGCTTGCCGACAATTCCAGCGGAAACAGGCTGCCATCCTTGCGTCGCCCCATGACTTCCCGACCGATTCTGGCAGTACGCTCAACTTCGCTCGCCAGGTAATATTCGAGGGATTCGGAGCGTTGATCCTGATCCAGCTCGGGTATCAATGTGCTGAAATTTTGTCCTTCGAGTTCTGCAGCGGTATAGCCAAACATCTGCTCAGCGGCAGGATTCACCGTCTCGACGGCACTGCTTTGCGCATGAATGGTGATGATGCCATCCACAACGGTATTAAGAATTGCCCGCATCAATGCGGCGCTGTCGCTCAAGGACTGTTGTGCGGCATATTCCTCGGTGACATCGCGGAACACCAGCACGGCACCGATGGCCTGGTTGTCGCGGTTTCTGATCGGCGCGCAGCTGTCAGCGATATCGTATTCGCTGCCGTCCCGGGCAATCAGTACCGTGTGATTGGCGAGGCCCTGAGTGGTGCCATGTGAGATAGCATCAAGAATCGGAATAGGGGCTGGTTGTCGGGTGTCTTTATTGACAATATGAAAAATTTCGTCCACCGGCATGCCGGCGGCTTCAGCCTGCGTCCAGCCGGTGAGCTGTTCGGCAACAGGATTGAGGCGGGTTACCCGCGCTTCAGCATCGGTGGCTATGACTCCGTCGCCGATGGAGTTGAGCGTTACGGCAAGATGCTCTTCGCTGGCAATTAATACGGTTTCCAGCTGTTTGGCGGCGTCCTGTGCAACCTGTAACTCGTCATTTTGCAGTTCCAGTTCGATCTGCTGGGTTTCCAGTTCGTGTTGAGTCCGCTGCAGATTGGTATTCTGTCCCTCCAGCTCGATCTGGAATAGTTCAAGTTCGCTGACGAGCCGGTTAGTTTTCTCCTGACTCACCCGCAAGGCGTCGTTGGTCTGCTGCAGTTGTATATTCGACTCCTCCTGCATCTTCAGCAGATGTTCTGTTTCCAGATGAACGGCATCTTTCAATTGCTGCTGAGATCTTTTATAGATCAGATAGGCGAACGAGAGTGCCAGCAGCAGCATGACCAGGCTGGCGACAGCAATGATGGTAAACAGATTGCGCATGCTCGTCTGGAATTCTGCTTCGCGCTGCAGCAGCAGGAGTTCCTGCTTTTTGCTGAAGCTGCCGATTTCTGCACGAATCAGATTCATCAATGGTCTGCCCTGATCACTGCGCACATTCACCAGTGAGCCCTTCAGGTCCCCGCTCCGGCGCAACTCGATATTTTTTGCAAAATACTTCATTTTGGCATCTATCAATGGAACCAGTACATCAAGATTCTTATGTGCTTCGACTGCCCGGGTAAGTTGTCGCAAGGTTTCCAGCTGTTTATTAATGGTATTGCGCACCGCATTATACGGCTCTAGAAATGCACCGTCACCGGTCAGCAGATAGCCCCGCTGACTGGTCTCGGCATCTATCAATTCAGCCAGCAGTTCGTCCGCCTGGTGTATTACCATAGCGGTATGGGTGCGCACTTCGGCAGCCGTTTTGATCTGTTTAAACGACCGGAAGGTCAGCGCCACCACCATCAGAACAAGCAGCGTCAGGGAAACAATATATACAATGATTTTATGACTGTTTTTCATGGGTGATTTTATCCTTTACTCCGTACGTACATTCTTAAGCTGCGTAATTTCCTTCCGCAGTTCCGCTTCCAGGGTCTTGGCTGCGGAAATGTTGGCAAAGGTGATAACCACTCCGGAGATAACGTCCTCCGTGGTGCGGTAGGGCATGATCCGCACCGAAAACCAGCGCCCGTCAGAGGCGGCAATCTGCTTCTCGGAAAAGGTCAGCGTCCGGAGCACCTCTCGTGATATTTCGGCCATTTCAGGATATACAAGGTCGGTCACGATATCGGTCAGCGGCCGCCCCACATCGCCCGGGAGCAGCTTGAAGAGTTTGTCCGCTCCGGTGGTGAAGCGCCGGATATGGAGTTTGCTGTCGAGGAAAATGGTGACGATTTCCGTGCTGTTGAGCAGATTCCGCATATCGTCGTTTACCCGCGAAAATTCATTCATTTTTGACTGCTGTTCGGCGTTTACCGTCTGCAGTTCCTCATTCAGGGACTGCATCTCCTCCCGGGAGGTGGTCAGCTCTTCGTTGGTGGACTGAAGTTCCTCATTAGTGGACTGGAGCTCTTCATTGGTGGAGGTGAGCTCCTCCTGCGAGGAGTGCATCTCTTCCCGGGTGCTCTGCAGCTCTTCGCGGGACTGCAGGAGATCCTGCTCCAGTGCGTGAACTGCTGCATTGTCGGTCGCAGCGGTTCGGGGGAGGTTCGATACCGTATGTACCGCCGGAGGAGCTACGTCGGAAAAAATGATCATTACCATCCCTCGCAGCGCCTCCGGTTCCTGGATCGTCCGGACTGTGATGTCAACTCTCTGCGTGTTGTCGCCCGTTCCTTTCTTGACGTCTTTGACCGTAACCGAGCCTTTTTGCCGGAGTGCTTTCTGGAAGGCGCTGCCGAGATCAAAACGGAGCCCTTCACGGGCCATGGCAAAAATATTCCAGTTGGCCTTGCCGGCCGCCGGTTCCAGATAGGATCCGGTCCGTCCGCTGATATAGAGGATGTCGCCCTTGTCGTTGGTCAGCACGGCAGGTGGGGAAAAATGCTGCAGGAGCAGCTGGTCGGCGAGTGTCTGCAGGTTAGCCGCAGGTTTCATCATCGGTATCTCCTTGGGAAAGCCGGGTCGCGTCGGAACAAACGAAGCCGGAAAAGCGAGCGGTTCGGGCGACAGCAGTGATTCCCGCTTCCGGAAGAGTCTCGACTTGATGCTCAGCGGGGCAAAAAGGTCGGTGAACGTGCTGATGGACTCGGCGCTTCCCAGAAACAGGACACCGCCCGGTTTCAGGCTGTAGTGAAAGATCGGCATGAGTTTTTTCTGCAGTTCCGGGGTCAGGTAGATCAGGAGGTTGCGGCAGATCAGAATATCCAGTCTGGTAAAGGGGGCGTCCATGATGACGTTCTGCGTGGCGAAGGTCACCATTTCCCGGATCTCTTTGCAGACCCGGTAACCGCTCGCCTCTTTGATGAAAAACCGCTGTAACCTTTCGAGAGGCATTTCAGAGGCAATTTTTACCGGATATACCGCCTTGCGGGCTCTGTCGATGCCATCCTGATCAAGGTCTGTGGCAAATATCTGCATGGTGAAATGCGCGGCCGGCCTGAATTGTTCCAGCGCTTCCTTGAAGGAAATTGCCAGCGAATACGCTTCCTCTCCGGTTGAACAGCCGGTTGACCAGGCACGGAGAGAGCCGCCGTCCGGGTAACCGGCCAGAAGAGCCGGAATAGCCTCATCCCGTATCTGATCCCACACCTCCGGATCGCGGAAAAAACTGGTCACCCCGATAAGCAGCTCCTTGAAGAGGAGTTCCACCTCCTGGGTGTTCTCCTGAAGAAAGCGGACATACGAGGCGATTCGTCCTATCTGGTGAACGCCCATGCGTCGTTCAATGCGCCGGTAGACGGTATTTTTCTTGTACAGCGAAAAGTCGTGGCCGGTTTTGGAGCGGAGCAGAATAAGGATTTTTTCAAGGGAACTCTGATCCTTTTCCTCAAGTGAAGCCCCGGGTTTGGTGACGGTAAAGGGGTGCCGGAGATACTCGATGAGCCTTCCGGGCAGATCTTCCGCCGGAGCCACAATGTCGGCCAAGCCGGAATTAATGGCGCTTCGGGGCATGCTGTCAAACTTGGCCGAGGCCGGTTCCTGCACCAGTGCCATGCCCCCCTTCTCCTTGATCGCCCTGAGGCCGATCGTGCCGTCAGAGCCCATGCCGGAGAGAATAATTCCGATACCCGCTTCCCTCCGGTCATCGGCCAGGGAGTGAAAGAAAAAATCGATCGGAAGCCGCAGGCCACGGGCTGCCGTCGGCTCGAACAGGTGCAGTACTCCGTGCAGAATGGACATATCCTTGTTGGGAGGGATGACATAGACGCAGTCCGGTTTGACTTTCATCCGGTCTTTGGCCTGAAACACCTCCATCCCGGTGACCCGTTGGAGCAGTTCCGGCATGATCCCCTTGTGGGTGGGATCCAGGTGCTGAACGATGACAAAGGCCATGCCGCAATTTTCCGTCACATGCCGCAGAAACTGCTCCAATGCCTCCAGCCCGCCGGCGGAAGCGCCGATCCCGACAATCGGGAAAGTGAGCAGTCCCGGATGCGTCGTGGACTCTTTTGGATCTGACTCAACCCGCCTTATTTCGGTATTTTCCGGATTTATTCGTACTTTCATGCGGATAGAATATCAGTAATTTTCGCAATGCACTAATTTTTTGTGATGACGTACCGGTAACGCTCCTTTTTCGGCATGCTCTCGTCACCCTATGATTCCCTCAATATACTGAGGTTTCCACCATATGTTGAGGCCTGATGAGCTGGTTTATACTCAAATATATCCCCTGCCATAAAGCCAACCAGCCGATATTACATGAGTAATCCCGCGTATTGATATTTTTCTGGTTCTTGGCCGACTATTTGCCTTACTAAAATCATGATCCTGGTCATCTCACTCTGACTTCACATTTAAATATGTCTTTGTGAGGGATCCCTGTGAACCGAAGAACACCGGATGTAATCAGATCGATACTAAAGGGATAAAGTTAATGCGAAGCGGAAGTATAGAAAATATGCAATCCAAGGGTTGCCACTCGAATGATCAGAAGAGAAATGAACGTACAACAGTCCCAAAGGAGGGGACACATATGAAGATAAACAAAGGATATTCAAAAATGCGCTATCTGGCATTACTACTCGTCGCTTTTGTCGCCGGATGTGCAAGCAACGCGTCGGAAATGCCGACAACCCCGGTAATTGCAGATACTCTTGCACCGACGGTCAGCTTTACCGCCCCGGTCAATGGCGATTTCGCAGTACCGGTCAACAGGAAAGTCAGTGCCGGTTTCAGTGAGATGATGGATACGGCAACTGTAACCACATCATCCTTTACCATCAGGGAGACGGTCAGCGGCACTAATGTGCCGGGAGCAGTTACCCCGGTCGGCACATCAGCTACCTTCACCCCGACAGCTTCTCTCAAATTCAGCACTAACTATACCGCCACCATCAAAGGCGCCCTTTTCGGCGGGGTCAAAGACCTGGCAGGCAACCGGATGGCAAGTGACTTTGTCTTCACCTTTTCAACAGGCGCGATTGCAGACATAATTGCACCTACTGTCAGTGTAACTTCCCCAACCACTACCGCTATTGCTGTTCCCGTCAACCGGAAGGTCAATGTGGCTTTCAGTGAGGTAATGGACCCGGCAACATTCACCGCGGCATCCCTTACCATGAAGGAGACGGTCGGCGGAGCCAATGTACCGGGCGCAATTACCCCGGTCGGCACTTCGGCTACTTTTTCTCCGACAGCCAATCTCAAATTCAGCACCAATTATACCGTTACCATCAAAGGCGGGAATGTCTCCGGGGTCAAGGACCTGGCAGGCAATGCCATGGCCGCTGATTTTGTCTTTACCTTTACAACCGGCGCGATCGCAGACATCATCGCACCGACTGTCAGTGTCACATCCCCGACCGATACCGCCGTGGCTGTGCCGGTCAACCGGATACTCAATGTAGGTTTCAGTGAGGAGATGGAGCCGGCATCGGTCAGCTCGGCATCTTTTTCCCTGAAAGAATTTGTCAGCAATAACAACGTAACGGGAACAGTTACCCGCATCGGCACATCGGCAACCTTTGCCCCGTTAAATCCTCTTCTCCTCAGCACCAAATACGCCGCGACCATCAAAGGCGGCAATCTCGCCGGAGTCAAGGATCTGGCAGGCAATGCCATGGCTGTTGACTTCGTATTTACCTTCACAACCGGACCGACTGCTGATGCCACCGCACCCACACTGATTACCACAGGTGCTCTTGATGGTGCAACCGGCCTGCCGGTTAACAGATCAAGTACCGCAACCTTCAGTGAGCCGATGGACCCGGCAACGCTCGCTTCTCCGGCAACCAGTTTTACGGTTAAAGATTTCATTACCAATCTTCCCGTCGCAGGAGTCGTGACCTACAGCGGCAATACGGCAACTTTCAAGCCGAACAGCGATCTTGCGCCTCTTACCAAATATACCTCAACTATCTCTAACGTTGCCACGGACCTGGCCGGTAATGGCCTGATAGCCGGACTCAGAGCGAATCCATGGAGCTGGACAACCGGCCCCGCGGCAGATGTCACAGCACCGAAGGTGACGGTCACCAACCCTGCCAATCTGGCAACAAACGTGCCTGTAGATAAAAAAATCAACGCAACCTTCGATGAGGCGATGAGCCTCGATACGATGACCACCGCTAACATTACCGTTGTCGAAACCGGGGTCATAGGTGACCTGATCGGAACGGTTGCCTATGATGTGCAGAACAACATTGCGACCTTCTCGCCACAGGTGAATCTCAAACCGGACACAGGCTATACCGTTACTGTTACCAACGGCGCCAAGGACCTGGCCGGCAACGCACTCGTTGTGCCTGCTGTTGGTGGTCTGCCGGTGCCAAATCCGTGGACATTCAGAACAGCAGCAACACCCGTTCCTCCTGCTGCTCTTGCCATTAACCTTCGTGGAGCCGCTTCATTCGGGGTCGCGGCACGCGCCGGACTGACTTCCACCGGTGTAACCGTGGTCAATGGTGATGTTGCCCTGTATCCTCTTGGCGGATGCATTGACTCAACCGGTAATGCCGGCGCGTCACAGGGTTGTCTGGTTCAGACCTATTCAAGTCCTACGGGAATGACCGTGAACGGCAAAATATACTGGGCCGGCGATCCGTTTGATAATGGCGGGACCGCAAATTCCGTCACCAACGACCTGAATATCGCATGGACCGAAGGGATGAATAAGGTAGATACACTGGCTGGAGTACTTCTGGGCGAGCTGGGTGCACCGGGGCCGGTCGGGAAAATCATCCTTCCGGGTGTCTATAATGAGGCAAACCTTGGATTTGCAGCAAACATGGTTGCCACGTTCGATGCCTTAAACGACGCGAACGCAATATTCATCATCAAGGTCGGTACCATAGGAGGAGCCGGAGATTTTACCGACTCGGGCACTCTGCTTCTTCCGACACAGATCAAGCTGGTCAACGGTGCCCAGGCCAAAAACATCTGGTTTGTGGTTGGCCGGGATATAACCATCGGAAGAGGAACAACCTGGAATGGCAATATACTTGCCGGCCGGACAGCCACCATCCTGGATGGTTCGACAGTTGTCGGCAGGGTATTGGCGGGTGCAGCCGGAGCCGGTGCGATTACATTAACCGGCGCCGCATCGCCATCGGTTACGACAATTTCAGTGCCTCAGTAGAATATGACCCATATTTGAATGCAGTAGATGCCGGATATCCTCGCAGTATAGTACTGCGGGGATATCCCCTGAAACAAAAAATTAACTTGCCGAACCACTATAGAGGAGAACTCACATGAAAAAACTATTGAAGGGAACATTGACAGGCTTGCTGCTTGTTACCCTCGCAACCCCCGGATTTGCCGAAAACCGGGAAGGGGCGGTCACTGTATCGCCGTTCGTCGGCGGATATCTACTGAATAAGAATCAGCGCGAGGAAAGCCGTCCGATGTTCGGTCTCCGCGCCGGATACAATTTCGATAAACACTTCGGTGTTGAGGCTATGTTCGGGTATAGTCTTACCGAAACGAAACGGTCGCTCGGAACGGCCGGATCGAAAGAGACCGACCTGTATCGCTACGGGGTAGATTTGTTATATCATTTCATGCCGGACAGTAACTTTGTTCCGTTCGTTGCAGTCGGCGTTGGCCGCACCCAATCCGAAACACCCGACGATACCAGCATTAATTATATATACAGGGCCGGTCTGGTCAATTATGGCCTCGGTCTCAAATACTTCGTTGCACCGGACGTAGCCCTGCGAGGGGATGTGCGACACACTCTGCTTGTCAGCGATCTCGGTCGCACCAATCTGGAATACGCAGTCGGTCTGACCTTTCAGTTCGGGGGGGTAAGGAAAGCTGCGGCGCTCATGGCGCTCATTACAGAGGATGAAGATACTACTAAACCGACAATCATTTTCACCGCTCCGGTCAATGGCGCCACGATGGTGCATGTAAACCAGAAAACCAACGTTGCCTTCAGCGAAGAAATGGATACGACAACGATCACTCCGAAAACGTTTACCTTACAGCAGGGTTCGACGCCGGTAGCAGGATCTGTGACCGCAACCGGGTCAACGGCAACTTTTACCCCGGCAAACAATTTCGAAAAGGGTAAAACCTACACTGCCATAGTTACCACTGGGGCCAAAGACCTGGCGGGAAATGCACTTGCCAACAATTATATGTGGGAATTCAATGCCGGCTTGGCCGCAGATACGACCGCGCCGACCGTAACATTCACTTCGCCTGTCAAGGGTGCTACGGCGGCACCGGTTAATCAGAAAGTCAATGCTGCCTTCAGTGAGAATATGGATCCGGCGACGCTCAGCGGAGCAACATTTACGGTAAAACAGGGATCAACTCCGGTTGCCGGAAAAGTATCATCCAGTGCCTCGACTGCGACCTTTGTTCCGGCCCGGGATTTTGAAAAAGGCAAATCCTATACGGCAACTGTTACCACCGGTACCAGGGATCTGGCCGGTAATGCCCTGGCAAACAACTATGTGTGGGATTTTAAAGCATATGAAGCACCGAAGGTTCTCGGTGTACTGGCCACACTCGAAAATTCACATTTCGACTTCAACAGTGCGGCGATCAGCGAAAACGGCAAAACAATACTGAACCATAATGTCAAGTCGCTGAAAGCCAACCCTGCAATGAAGCTTCGTATCGCCGGGTATACCTCCGCTGCCGGCTCAGAAGAGTATAATCAGAAATTGAGTGAAAGAAGAGCCGAAGCGGTCAAGGAATATCTGGTAACTACCGGCGGAATTGGTGAAAACAGACTCTCCACGATCGGATACGGTGAGGCGAACCCCGCAAAATTTGAAGCGGTTCCTTCAGACAAATACTCAGAGGCGGCATACGCCAACATGAGAGTAATTATTGAGATTGTCGCAGAGTAGAAAACGCGAGTCAAAAATTCGTGTAAAAAGTAAAGAAGCCCGCTTCCGGTTATTGGTTGCGGGCTTCTTCGTTTTCTGAACCTCATTGGCCATCACATGTGACGGCTTTGTTGTATCCTGCGGGTATGTTTGACTGCACAGGTGTGTCATGTGCGGGTATTTTTTTATATTGCTGAGTAATAACAGTATGTTGACAAATATAAGACCGGATCAGCCCGTTGGCACGATAGATGTAATACTCTATAGTGACAGGCCATCAGAATGGCAACTACTTAAAGAAGAGGAGATATCACCATGTGTAAAAGTATACACATCAATGCAGGGTTTCTGGCATTTATCTTGTTAGCGCTATTTCTGGCAGTTGTTATGACCGGCTGCGGCGGAGGAAGCTCAGGCCCGCAAGTGATCGCCACAGGATTGGACGCTGGACTAGACGCGGCAACAAAGGGAGCAGTAAGTGTGGAAACGGTCGCTGTGCCACTTGGAACGGCCGGTAATTATGCGATTCTGGCAACAACCGGCGTCGCATCAGTGCCAAGCTCGGTAGTGACCGGGTATGTCGGTTTGAGCCCGGCAGCCAGGACGTATCTGACCGGATGGTCCCTGATTTCCGAACCTGCTGATACCTGGTTTACCTCTGCGCAAGTGGCCGCACCCGGAAAATTATTCGCATCCGATAATGTCGGGGGGAGCACGTCTGCAAACCTGACCACAGCAGTAGGCGACATGGGTACCGCATACACCGCTGCCGCCGGTAGAACGGCAACATCCGCCGCAACTACCAACGTGGGGGCCGGAACACTGACCTCATTAACCCTGGCCCCCGGTGTCTATGAGTGGGGCAGTGCCGTTACCATTCCGACAAACCTTACCCTCAATGGCAACGCAACAGATGTCTGGATCTTCAAGGTAGCGGGAACTCTCACCATGGCAGCTGCCAAGAACGTTATTCTGACCGGTGGCGCACTCTCCAAAAACATCTTCTGGCAGGTTGCAGGAGCGGTGAGCATCGGAGCGAATACGCACTTTGAGGGAATTATTCTGGGACAGACCTCGATCACAATGGGGAACCTTGCTTCTATCAAAGGCAGATTGCTTGCACAGTCCGCAGTCAATCTTGATGCTGTTACAGTTACTGTCCCGTAACACGGTAATAAGCAGGAACGGTAGATAATTGTGTCAGCCGATACAAAGTACACAGTAAAAGTCTCTGGGAGGGGACACCTATGAACAGATATAAAGGATTTTACAAGATGTGGTCTCTGGCAGTTCTACTCGTTATTTTTGTGGCCGGCTGCGGTGGCAATGACAATAACAATAACAGTTATAACGCTTTGAGTTCTGCCAAGGCAATTACCGCATATTCGCTTGCCGGGGCAACCGGAACGATAAATGAATCGGCAAAGACGATCGCGGTAACCCTGCCGTACGGGACAAACATCACGGCTCAGAAGGCAACATTTACGACCACAGGGACAGAGGTGAATGTCGGTACGGTGTTGCAAACGAGCGGAACAACGGCGAATAACTTCACCGCACCGGTGGCATACAAAGTAACCGCTGCTGACAGCAGCACGGCGACATATACGGTGAGTGTAACGGTTGCCGCGATTGCTGCCAGGGCCATCACCAGTTATTCGATTGCCGGGGTTGCCGGCTCGGTAAATGAAACGGCAAAGACAATTGCGGTAACAGTGCCGAACGGTACAAATCTTACCGCCCTGGTTGCGACATTCACAACCACCGGGAAAAGCGTGAAAGTCGGTGCAGTAGTTCAGACCAGTGGAGTAACAGCAAACAGCTTCACCGTTCCGGTGGTATACACGGTAACTGCCGGTGATAATTCAACAGCGACATATACGGTAACAGTAACTGCTGCGGTGAGCTCTGCCAAGTCAATTACTGCGTATTCACTTGCCGGGGCAACCGGCATCATAAATGAAACAACAAAAACTATCGCGGTAACGGTGCCAAACGGGACAAACGTATCGGCATTAGTCGCGACATATACCACGACAGGGACCGGTGTCAAGATCGGCACAGTTGTGCAGACAAGCGGAACTACCCCGAATAACTTCACAACACCTGCGACATATATCGTAACCGCTTCCGACAACTCAACGGTGACCTATACGGTGACGGTAACCGTGGCCGCTCTCTCTGAAAAGGCGATTACTGCATATTCACTTGCCGGCGCAACTGGAACCATAAATGAACCGGCCAAAACGATTGCGGTAACCATGCCGAACGGGACAAATGTATCAGCACTGATTGCAACGTTCACCTCGACCGGGAGTGGTGTGAAGGTTGGCGTTGCTGTGCAGACAAGCGGTACAACAGCGAATAACTTCACCGCTCCGGTGGCATACACCGTAACCGCTGCTGACAACTCAACGTTGATTTACACAGTGACTGTGACTCTGGCGGCCGCTCAGGGACCGTCTCCCGTGCTTCTTGGTACGGCCGGCAATTATGTGATCCTGGCAAAAACAGGAGTTTCTTCTGTTCCGGCTTCAGCAATTACCGGGGATGTCGGTGTGAGCCCGGCAGCTGCAACGTACCTGACCGGATTTTCAATAACTATGGTCGGGACGACATCTGCAACTTCGACTCAAGTGACCGGCAGCCTCTATGCGGCCGACATGACCGCTCCTACCAGTACGTATTTAACTACGGCAATTTCTGATATGGGTACTGCATATACCGACGCCGCCGGACGTCCGACTCCTGATTTCCTGAACCTGGGTGCGGGAGAAATCGGTGGGCAAACACTTGTCCCCGGTCTCTATAAATGGACTACCGGAGTGACCATTTCTTCAAATGTCACTATATCGGGCGGCGCAAATGATGTCTGGATCTTCCAGATTCCGGGAAATCTTGATTTAAGCCCGGCACGGAATGTTTTCCTGAGCGGCGGTGCACAAGCCAAAAATATTTTCTGGCAGGTTGCCGGT
Source organism: Geobacter sp. (assembly GCA_009885845.1). Taxonomy (GTDB): domain Bacteria; phylum Desulfobacterota; class Desulfuromonadia; order Geobacterales; family Pseudopelobacteraceae; genus JACRCG01. The sequence goes on along the minus strand of VFJW01000126.1, from coordinate 4,655 downwards.
ACCGCAAATGTCGGGACTACCGCTCATTTTGAAGGAATCATTTTGTCACAGACATCAATTACGCTCGGGACCGGTTCGTCGATGAACGGCAGGGCGCTGGCACAGACTGCGGTGATACTGGCCGCAAGTACAGTAACAAAACCGGATTAAAGAACAGGTAGCATCATTAAATCGTCGCACGCTGGATCTTTCCGCAATCGTGATCCGCGGGAAGATCCAACTGATTTTTGAAAGCGAATCGGAACGTTCAAAACGTTTTTTACGGATATGAGCAGTTATCGAATCGATCCCGGCCGGTTCTCTTTGGCACATTAGTTGATACTGTCACTTACCAACATACACTTGATTCATAAGGAGCTGTAATGCGCACTAAATATCTACGTTCAATGCTGGTTATATCGGCAGTTATCCTGACTCTTGGAGGTAATGAGCTCCAGGCAGCAGTTTCCGTGCAGGTAGGAACACCCAATCTGAGTTTCAGTATTAATGACTTCAATCCACCACCGCCAAACGTGCGTGTTCATGACGACGGCGGCCGTCCCTACTATATGGAACGGGATCGTCGAGTTTATATGGAAAAGAAAAATAAGGGCAAAAAACATAAAAAGGAAAAGAAACATCATGAGGACCGTGGTCGGGAAAATGACCATGACAAACGGGGCAAGCACGACCGTTAGATCCCCGGCAACAGCCATTTGCCGTATCTCAGGATGAGAGCAGTAGATAGCGCTTAAATTTGAAATGGAAATTTGTGCGGAAATGCAGTGTCTGCAAAAGGAGAATACCATGAAGAAGATACCGTATGGATTGATGCTGCTGCTGTTGTTGTGCCCGGTAACGTATGCCGGCGCCCAGGTGAGTCTCAGTATCGGATTACCCAGCGTGAGCATTGGCATCAACCTGCCGTTGTTACCACGTCTCGTCCCGGTGCCGGGATATCCGGTCTATTACGCTCCAGGCGTTGATGCTAACTACTTCTTTTACGATGGCATGTACTGGGTTTATCAGGACGACAGCTGGTACGCCAGCACCTGGTACAACGGTCCATGGGGGGTAGTGGATTCTGTAGCTGTCCCGTTATTCATACTGCGCATTCCCGTACGTTACTATCAGCAGCCGCCGGACTATTTCCGCGGGTGGCAGTCGAATGCCCCGCCCCGCTGGGGTCAGCATTGGGGCCATGGCTGGGAGCAGCAGCGAAGCGGATGGAACCGGTGGAATCGTGCCTCTGTTCCGGTTCGTGCCCCGTTGCCCGCCTATCAACGGCAGTATTCAGGACAGAAGTATCCCGGAGTTGAAAGACAGCAGGCACTGCGTAATCAGAGTTACCGCTACCAGCCGCGTGATACGGCAGTTCGCGAGCATTTTCAGCAGCAGGGCGGACAACGTGTTCCGGCAGCAGTTCAGCGCGGAAAGCAGGGTGAACCGCCGGTAAGGAGCCAGGGGCCGCAGGATCCACACCGAGGGCCACAGCCCCAACTGGGCGCTCCGCCCGATCCGCGCTCACAGCCACCGCAGCGGGGTGGTGAAAACGCTCTGAGATCAGCTCCGTCACACATGGATCAACCACAGCGCGGTCCGGGATCTCCTGAACAGAGACAGCAGGCACCACGGGCTCAGCAGGGTCAGGAGCAGAGACAGCAGGAGAGGGGACCGTCACCCGAGTCCAATCGCGGCAACGATCAGGGGCGGGACAGAGATGATGAGCGGGGAAGGGGACGATAAATTTTCAGGAGTTTCCCATGAAGACATTACTCGACCTGTTCAATACATTCGAGGCACTGGGTGAAAAAACCGCATTTGTGAACCGTACCGGCGTACGCCGGTACGGGGTTTCTTACGGTGAGTTTCACGATCTTGTCTTGAAGATGGCGAACCTGTTGGCACAATACGGTGTGGCGCCGGGAGACAGAGTGTTGCTCTGGGCGCCCAACTCTTCCTGGTGGGCGGTGGCCTATTGGGGCATTATCGTTCGAGGCGCAGTCGTCGTCCCGGTCGATTTTATGTCCGACATGGCGCGAGCAGAATCCATCCGCACCCTCACGGAATCCGTGGTTGTTCTTCAAAGCCGATTCAAGCCGGAGCGGGTACCGGCAGCGACTTCACTGCTGCTGGAGGATCTTCAGTTTCTGCTTGAGTACGTCGGCCCGATCGGTGAACTCGCAGTGGTCGCGCCGGAAGATACGGCACAGCTCGTCTATACGTCCGGTACCACCGGCAATCCGAAAGGGGTTGTCCTGACCCACAAAAATCTGGTTGCCAATATGACCCAGATCAACCAGCAGGTTCCGATCATCACTACACGCTTTACTTTCCTCTCCCTGCTCCCGTTGTCGCATATGTTCGAACTGATGGGCGGATTTTTAACTCCGCTGTATCGTGGTGCGGCAGTCGTATATCCGCGGACTCTCAAGCCATCTGCGATTATGGAAGCTCTCGGTGAGGAGGATATCTACATCATCATGTCAGTGCCCCGGCTCATGCAGCTGCTTAAAACGACAATCGAGCGGGAACTGGAGGAAAAACATCTCGCCGGCCTGTCCCGGATGCTGGCCCGGATTGCGACGCGGCTCCCGAAAGAGATGCGCCGGGTGCTCTTTTTCCCGGTACAGAGAACATTCGGCAGCAACTTTACCCTCTTCGTTTCCGGTGGCGCTCCTCTTACTCCGGATGTCTTTACGTTCTGGAACAACATGGGATTTACCGTTCTGGAAGGGTATGGACTCACGGAAACCTCGCCGGTACTCTGCGTCAACACCATGGAACGCCAGGTGGCAGGTTCGGTCGGTCCCCCCCTGCCGGGGGTTGAGGTGAAAATTGTGGATAAAGAGGTCGTCGTCCGCGGCGACAACGTGTTCCCCGGGTATTACGGTAACGAGCAGGCCAGCCGTGACGCCTTTACCGGTGACGGCTGGTTCCGCACCGGCGATCTCGGTGAAATAGGTCCGGACGGCTGGGTGACTATAAAAGGGCGTCAGAAAGAGATGATCGTTACCGGTTCGGGGGTCAACGTCTTTCCCGATGAACTGGAAGCGACCCTGAACAGGATCGCCGGCGTGAAGGAGTCGTGCGTTATCGGTCTGGACAAGGGGGGAGGGGAAGAGGCGCATGCCGTCCTGCTGCTGGATGGAAGCGGCATAGCGCCGGAAGATATCATCTCCCGGGCAAACGCCACTCTCGATGCGATGCAGCAGATTACCGGCCACACCGTCTGGATCGAGCCGGAATTTCCCAAGACGACGACACTCAAGATCCGGAAGTTTGAGGTGAAAGAAGCGGTTGCTCAGGGAATGGAGGGGGGAGAAGCCGCTCTCGGCACGGATAATCTGCTCAACCTGATCGCCCGGATAACCGGAACCGGCGCTGCAGAAATACGGGAGGAGTCACTGCTCGTAACTGATCTGGGTCTTACCTCCATTGACCGGGTGGAACTGGTTGCCGCTCTGGAGCAGGAGTACCGGCTCGATATCGAGGATTCCCGGATCGGACCGGAGACAAAAGTTGCCGATCTTCGCCTGATGATTGCCAAACGGGACAAATTGACCCGACATGATCATTTCCGTTTCTGGACCAATAACCGTCTCTGCAGGATGTTGCGGATGGCCGGGGATGCCCTGCTTCATGCACCGCTGTTCCGGTATTTCGTCTCGCTTGACGTGCGGGGTGTTGATAATCTGAAGAAGGTTCAAGGCCCTCTCTTTTTTGTTGCCAATCATATGTCGTATCTGGACCATCTTGCCGTCATGTTCGCGCTTCCGCGCGAAATCCGCTACCGGACCGCCACCGCAGCGTGGGAGGAGTTCTTCTTCGGTGAGTACACCGGGATTGATCGAATTCTGAGACGTCTGAGCTTCGAATACGCCACCCTGATGTTCAATCTCTTTCCATTACCTCAGTCACAGGGATTCTGCGGTTCACTTCGCTACATGGGCCGGCTTGCCGAAGCCGGCTTCAATATCCTGATCTTTCCGGAAGGGGAACATTCACGGGACGGGAAGATGCTTCCCTTTCAGCAGGGACTGGGGATCATGGTCAGGGAGGTGGGGATTCCGGTCGTTCCGGTACGCATCAGCGGCACCGAAAAGGTCCTGCCGCACGATGCGCGTTTTCCTGTCAAGGGGAGGGTGACGGTAACCTTTGGAGAACCGCTCCGCTTTAGTACCGAGGAACCGGCGGAGATTGTGGAAAAAACCCGCCGGGCGGTTGAAACGCTCGGAAGTGATGATCGGCGACGTTGCCAAGGTTCTTGAAAACAGGCCGCGAGATCAGGTTGCCACCAGGGCGGATATCAGCGGATCGATGGGAAATCCGGAAACCAGCAGTTGGCAGATCGCCATGGAACTGATCAGGCAGTTGCAGGCAGACGGCCATAGCCCGTCACATATGGCAGTTATGTGCAGTGTGACGGGTTCGTCTGGCGGTTTCCCCTGCAGTAAACACGTCTTAACGACCTTTGGCCCTATATAATCAGACCTCTCGGCCCGCTTTTTTTTTCTGGCGTGATAATTGCGTTTTACCTTTCCTGGAATCATAATTCGAGGAGGTGTCACATGAAAAAAATGCAGCGTATTACGAAACTGATGGTCTGTCTCTGTTTGATAACCGCATTCCTGGGATGCAACGCCACACAAAACAAAGAAAGTACCGGACAGTAT
>VFJW01000081.1 GCA_009885845.1 Geobacter sp. | reverse complement strand
TTTCGCCTTGAGCGGTCGCAGCCGCCATCATCAGATGTTCGGTGCCGCCGACGGTCGAGATATCGAAGTTGATGCGGGCACCCTTGAGGCGTCGGCACGTTGCTTCGACATAGCCATGTTCAAGGGTGATTTCAGCACCCAGCGCCTGAAGCCCTTTCAGGTGCAGGTTGATCGGACGTGCGCCGATGGCGCAACCGCCGGGCAGTGAGACCCGTGCTTTGCCGAAACGGGCCAGCAGCGGCCCGAGAACCAGTACAGAAGCCCGCATGGTTTTTACGAGATCATAGGTTGCTTCGTGGCTGGTGATGTTGGTCGTATCAATTCTGACGATATTGCCGTTGCCTTCTACCCGGGCACCGAGTGATTCCAGTACCTTGATAGTAGTGTTGATGTCACGCAGAAACGGGACGTTGCTGATCTGATTGATTCCGGGGGCGAGAATAGTCGCGACAAAAATAGGAAGTGAGGCGTTCTTGGAGCCGCTGACCGTTATGTCGCCTATAAGTTTTTTTCCACCGTTAATGATGAGCTTGTCCAATCAAATGCTCCCTTTTGTTCCGATTAAATTTCGCCATAATACTGTATGGACCGGTGCTTGTCCAAAGAAAAGTTGCCGAAAAACTGCCGAATAATCGCTTTAAAAATCAGTCGTGATGGCAAACTTGTAAAATTAAATAAGGGCAGCTGAATTTGATATACCCGGTTCTGCCTGGAACATGCTACAGTCGAAACGACGTTTGTTAATTATCACAACCGGACACGGGCATTATGTATGTTCAAGTTTTCAATGAAAACCAGAGTATCTCTGCTTTTCCCGCTGGTAATTACGTTCGCGCTTATTGGTCTGCTTTTTTTAATTCAGAATCTCCTTCAGGGATATCTTAAGGAATCCATTTCCAACCAGCAGTTTCAGATCGTATCCAATCTGGCAGACGAAGTTGACCAGAAGATTGCAGAAACTCACAAGCCGCTGCTTGCACTTGCCCATAAACTTACTCCGGAACAAATCTCTGATCCAGATGAAGCGCTTGGATTTCTGCTGGAGCGGACGGAATTTACCAGCCTGTTCGACAACGGCATGTTTCTCTTCGATCGCAAGGGTCGTATGATTGCCGAGCTGCCTTTGGGGCTTTCCCGTTCCGGGAAAGATTTTTCATACCGCGATTATCTGAAAGTGACTTTTGCTGACAAAGCTCCGCACATATCTGCTCCGTATATATCTTCTCAATCTCACCATCATCCTGCCATCATGTTGACTGCCCCGATTCTGGATTCAAACGGTAACGTTCTGGCTGTGCTTGGCGGCAGTATAGATCTGCTGCAGTCAAATTTTCTCGGAGGATTCAGCCAGCGCAAGACCGGTCAGACCGGCTATATGTTTCTCTTTGACACTAACAGAACAATGATTGTTCATCCGGATAAAACCCGGATCATGCAACAGGAAATTCCGTCCGGTGCCAACAAGCTGTTTGATCTCGCCATAAACGGTTTCGATGGTTCGGGAGAAACGGTCAATTCCCAAGGCCAGAAAGACCTGACCACGTTCAAACATCTGAAGTCTAACGATTGGATTATCGGCGCTAATTTTCCTCTCTCGGAAGCGTACCTTCCTGTTAACCGGATCAGGAACCTGTTTCTGATGTCGCTGCCTCTGCTCTCATTGTCCCTGTTCTGGTTCTTGCGGCGATATCTTGAGCGTTTGATGGTGCCTATCATACAGCTTACCGGCCATGTGGAGGGACTGCCGAATAAAGTCGGAGCTGACCGTTTGTTCCCGGTCCAGGGGTCTGATGAAATATCGACATTGGGGAATGTCTTTAATGAACTTGTCCGGGAAACGGATCGACAGCGGTTACGTCTGGAGGAGGATATTGAGCGCCACGAACGTGCAGATGCGCAGTTGCAGCGTCAGAATGAATATATGCAGACACTGCATGAAACCACTCTGGGTCTGATAAAACGACTGGATGTTGCCAGTGTTCTGCAGGCGATTGTCACTCGCTCAGGGAGACTGGTCAGGACCGAACATGGTTTTCTGAATCTGGTGAACAGTTCCGGCACCGAGTTGAATATGGTCTATCAAAGCGGGATTTTTAACTCGTTGATTCACTATCCGATCAAGCCGGGTGAGGGGATATCAGGGCGTGTATGGGCTACGGGAGAACCGATAAAAGTTGATGACTACAATCTGTGGGAAGGGCGTCTTCCGGATGCGGGCCGTAATAACCTTCACGCGTTGGCAGGCGTGCCTCTTAAGGTTGGAGATGAAGTAGTCGGAGTACTTGGATTGGCTTTTATTGACGAGGGCGTTGTCATCAGCGATCAGCAGATGGAGGTTCTGGTCCAGTTTGGCGAGTTGGCATCGCTGGCGCTTGAAAATGCCCGTCTCAATGAAGAATCCCAGCGTGAACTGGCTGAACGGCTACGGGCCGAAGAACACCTCCGCAAGCTTTCAGTTGCGGTTGAGCAAAATCCAGCTTCAATTATTATCACCGATACCCTCGGGTCCATAGAATATGTCAACCTTCAGTTTACCCTCTTGACTGGCTATTCTTTCGCAGAAGCGGTTGGCAAAAATCCGAACATTCTTAAGACAGGTGAAACAGACAACCTGAAATACCGGCAGTTGTGGGAAACCATTCTTGCTGGTGGCGAATGGCGGGGCGAATTCCACAACCGCAAGAAAGACGGGAGTTTGTATTGGGAAGAGGGGCTTATCGCGCCTATCAGGAACAACAGCAATGTGATTACTCATTTTATTGCGATTAAAGTGGACATAACCGAGCGAAGACAACTGGAAGGACAGCTGCGCCATTCCCAGAAGATGGATGCAATTGGACAACTGGCGGGTGGCATCGCCCATGATTTTAATAATATTCTGACAGCTATTGTCGGTTATGCCAGTATCATGGAGCGTAAACTTTCAGATGACAGCCCTCTTAAGAAAAACGCCGGGCAGATTATCGCTACTGCGGGGCGCGGCACCAGCCTGACTCAGGGCCTCTTGGCTTTCAGCCGCAAACAGGAATTGAATCCGGTTGTTGTCGACCTGAACGAAATAATAAATCGGGTCCATGACCTTCTTCACCGACTGATCAGTGCGGATATTACTCTTGAAATCATTCTCTCACCTCACGTGCTGCCGGTCATGGCTGACAGCGTCCAGATTGAACAGATACTGATGAATCTGACCACCAACGCCCGCGATGCGCTGCCAGATGGAGGTTCAATCGTTGTTACCACCGGGGTAATCAGTCTGGATTCCGATTCTGTCCTGGCAAAAGGTTTCGGACAACCGGGGGATTATGCTTTGATGACTTTTGATGACAACGGCGAGGGGATAAGCCGGGAAATCGTCAAACATATCTTTGAACCGTTTTACACAACCAAAGGTGTTGGTAAAGGTACCGGTCTGGGCCTTTCCATTGCGTATGGCATCATTAAGAAGCATAATGGCTTTATTACCTGCGAGAGTACCATCGGTATCGGCACATCTTTCCACGTGTATCTCCCGCTTCTGGCCAGATCGAAATATGTTAAAGAAGTATCAACCAGTGATATCGTACTGCCGGGGCAGGGAACAGCTGTAATTCTGGTAGCGGAAGATGATGATAACGCTCGTGCACTGGTAACTGTGATACTGCAGGAGTTCGGCTATTCTGTTCTGGAAGCCGGCGATGGTCAGGAAGCACTGCAAATATTCAATGATTATTCTGGTCGTATAGACCTGCTTATTCTGGATGTAATCATGCCGAAATTGAATGGTCGCCAGGTCTACGACGCGGTGAAAGAAATCGACCCGACGATTAAAGTTCTATTCAGCAGTGGATATCCAGAAGACGTGGTTATTGACCAGGGACGTATTGAAATCGGAATGAATTACCTGGCCAAACCGTTCACTCCCAAGGGGCTTCTCATGAAAATTCGGGAGGTGCTGGAAAATGGGCATTAATTATTCGGGGAAAATTTTTGTGGTGGATGATGATCGTTTCGTGCTGGAAAGCGTTACGGCACTCCTGATTGAATATGGATTCGATGTCTGTTCGTTCTCGAGCGGTAAAGACGCTATCAGGCAATTTATCATGGAACCGGTCGATCTGGTTCTGACAGACATCAATATGCCGAATATGAACGGACTTGAGCTGCTGGAAAAAGTCCGCTTTCTCGACCGCGAGACACCGGTTGTTCTGATGACCGCCTATGCTGATCTGGATGTAGCGGTTCAGGCCATCCAGAAAGGTGCCTTTGATTTCATTATCAAGCCGTATCGTCCCCCGAATCTGATTCATACAATCGAAAAGGGGGTCAACTTCAAACGCCTTACCCAGATTGAAAAAAACTACAAATCCGAGCTTGAGCGGACGGTCGAAAAACGTACTTCCGAACTAAACTCGGCACTGGGCGAGATCACCAACATGAGCCATGAGATCATAGAGCGTCTTACTACGGCGGCTGAGCTTCGTGATTCCGATACCGGCAGGCATATCACCCGGATCGGATGCTACGCGAAACACTTAGCGCAACATATGAGGTTGGACAATGATTTTGTGAACGACCTTTCAATTGCCAGCGCGATGCATGATATTGGTAAAATCGGAATTCCCGATTCAATTCTTCTCAAGCCGTGCACTCTGGAAGAGGAAGAGTTTTCAACCATGAAACAGCACACGCTTATCGGCGAACGTATTTTGCGGGGATCACCTCACAGGATGACTCAAATGGGCGCTGTCATTGCCGCAACTCATCACGAACGCTGGGATGGCACTGGTTATCCGTTTGGTCTGAAAGGAGAGGAGACTCCGCTGGCCGGGCGAATTGTCATGCTTGCTGACCAGTATGATTCACTGCGTAACAGTAGAGTCTACAAGTATGCCTTTGATCATGCCAAGGCATGTGACATCATTTTGAATGGTGATGGTCGCACCATGCCGGAACATTTTGATCCGAAAATACTGGCGGCATTTGATGAAATAACGGATGATTTTTCAGAGATTTATGAAAAAAGTCACGAGTAGCGGAGATGTGGGGCCGGATACAATTTCCTGCTGTTGAGCCAATCAGCGATCAAGATCGGCCAGTACAAAATCCACCGATCCCAAAATCGCCAGAAAATCGGCAACCAGCCAGCCGCGACTCATGACCGGCAGAGCCTGAATGTGGGGGAAACTGGGAGTCTTGATACGGAGGCGATAGGGGATTGAAAGGCCGTCTGAAACAGCGAAGTAGCCGTTTTCACCTTTTGGGGCCTCAATGGCGCTGTAGTTTTCTCCCCGTGGCGGCGACATGCCGCGGGTGCTGTTGACAAAATGGTGGATCAGTGATTCGATATTCTGCAAGGTGTCACGCTTTTGCGGGAGAACATAGCGATAGTCATCAGTCATATATCGCCCTCCCGGCATAGTTTGCATTGCCTGTTCCACAATGCGGAGTGATTGCCTGATTTCCCGCATCCGCACCTGATATCGCGCCCAGCAGTCGCCGCCTTCAGCAGTCGGCACCTCAAAGTCAAATTGTTCATAGCCGCCGTACGGAATCTTGCGCCTCAAATCCCACTCCAGCCCGCACGCTCTCAGGTTGGGACCGGACAATCCCCACTCCATGGCATCCTGCAGCGAGATTACTCCGACACCTTTCAGCCGTGCCCGAAAGATCGGGTTACCATCGATCAGTTGTTCATATTCCTTCAGTCGCGACGGCATCCATTCGAGCAGGGCGCGAACCGGCTCCTGCCATCCCTCCGGCAGATCTTCAGCAACGCCGCCGATACGAAACCAGGCAGGATGCATCCTCCCCCCGGTGATCATCTCGACGATATCAAAAATCTTTTCCCGGTCGGTAAATGTGTAAAAAACCGGTGTCATGGCGCCGACATCGGCGGTGAACGTTCCCAGCCAGACCAGATGGCTGGCGATACGGAACAGCTCAGCCAGCATGACGCGGATGGAGAGCGCCCGTTCCGGAACAGGTATGCCGCAGAGTCGTTCGACCGAGTTGACGTAGGCCAGATTGTTCTGCACTCCTGACAGATAGTCGATCCGGTCGGTATAGGGAATGAACTGATTCCACTGCTGGCGTTCGGCGATTTTTTCCGCTCCGCGATGGTGATAGCCGATGTCGAAATCAATATCGCGGATCTCTTCGCCATCCAGTTTGAGGATACAGCGGATAATGCCATGCGTGCCGGGATGTTGCGGCCCCAGGTTGAGAATCATTTCGCCCTCATTGATCCGCTCAAAAAAATCGGATGCGGGGAGGGGGGCGTGACGTCGGGCATCCTCAAGAGTATATGGCTTCATTTCGGTGGCGCGGAACGGGTGGCTTTTTCTGAGCGGATGACCTTCCCAGTCGTGCGGCATCAAAATGCGTTTCAGATTGGGATGCCCGCTGAAGCGAATGCCGTACATATCGTACACTTCCCGCTCATACCAGTTGGCAGCAGGAAAGACAGACGTAACGGAAGGGACTTCGGGGGTATCGCCGCTCAATTCGGTCTTGATACGGAGATAACCGGGCTGGTCAAAAGAAAGCAGGTGATAATTGAGGGTGTAATCCTGATAACTGCTTCGGTCCCGCCTGCAGGAGTCATCGACGGCGACGATATCCTCCAGGCGCTTGAATGATGACCCTGCACGGGTTTTCAGATGTTTGAGTAGTTCGGGTACCTGAGCCGATGGCGCCCGCAGCGTCAGCATATCGGTTGCCGTCGGGTCAACGGAAACCAGGCCTGCAAATAGCTGCGCGATCTCCTCCGGTACGCTGAAGTCCGGGTAGTCATGTCGCGGAGCCGGAGGGCGCCAGATCTCGTCAGAGCGGGGCTGAAACGGAGCCGGATGGCCTGCTGCGGAGCCTCTGATACTGATGGCCTCCATCCCCGGCCCACGGGTGTCATTGGACTTTGTTTCACCCGGCACCAACACCGGCACGGTCGTCCCCTGCCAGCCACCCTGCATATGCAGCACCGGACGGGCCGGTCGTTCGTCGGTCCGGATCTTTTCCTGAAGCAGCATCAGTCCCTGCAGGAAGGCTTCGGGCCTGGGCGGGCATCCCGGAACGTACACATCCACCGGCAGAATCTGGTTTATCCCCTGCACGACACTGTACACATCGTACATGCCGCCCGAGTTGGCGCAACTTCCCATCGCCATTACCCAGCGTGGTTCAGCCATCTGTTCATAAAGATGGAGAATCGAGGGGGCCATCTTGATAAACGGGGTACCGGCGATCACCATCAGATCGGCTTCGCGAGGAGTGCCGCGAAGAACCTCCGCCCCGAAGCGCGATACATCATGGCGGGAGGTGAATGAGGTCATCATTTCGACAAAGCAGCAGGAAAGGCCGAAGAACATCGGCCAGAGGGAGTTTGCGCGACCCCAGTTAATCATGTCGTCGAGCCGGGTGAGGATCACATTCTGAGGGATCTCATTGTTCACGTTTTGCAATCCTCTCACGGGAAGGCCCCCAATCGAGGCCTCCCTTCAACCAAAGCCACACCAGTCCGGCGAACAGGATGGCAATAAACACCGTAATCTGGACAAGTCCGGCAATGCCCAGCAGGTCCCAGGCTACTGCCCAGGTAAAAATGAACGCAGCTTCAACATCAAAAATGATGAAAAATATTGCCACCAGATAGAACGGTACCGGCCAGGCAAGTCGGGCAGAACCACTGGGAGCAACACCTGATTCATACGGCATCTGTTTGACAGCGGACGTTCTTTTGGCGCCGAGCCACCATGCTGCAAGGAGCAGTACGCCTATCAGGATCACGGAGACAAGTGAATAAATCGCAATGTGGTAGAAAGAAGGAGAGATCATTGGATGACTATATCAGAAGCGCTCTCCATGTAAAAGAGTTTGAGCCAAATAAATACAAATGGAGAGCCCACCAATTATTTCGGTGGGCTCGGTATGTTTCTTCCGTTGAGAACTGCTCATGCGGAGTTTATGTTTCAGTACTTCGCGACGTGCATTCAGGTTATAAGGCCCATAAATCTGATCTTGCACATAATAATGTCTCTGGAAACCGGTTTGGTCACATAGACATCACACCTGTCATTATACAAATATATGGTATGCGCCGTCAAAATTTGAAGATGACGATGGGCATTCTCGTGAAATGGGGGGGCATGTTTTCAACGTTGGGGTACAGTTTAGATATTAAAAGTACCACCAAAAGAGCCCGGCTGGTCATTTTGCATTGACACTACCGTGCTTCGGGTGTATTTTCCATCCACTAAAATATAGTAAATTTTTATCATTTTCCTTTCATTTTGTCTATTCTGGATGCTCTGTTATCGCATTTGGATACGTTTCGTCATGAGAATCCTATTCACAAGGCGGCAACATGATCACTCAGATGTGTAAAAGTTTCAGCCTTGGCGTTCTTCTTCTGTCGTTTGGCTGTGCAATGGCAGGCCCTAATTCTAGACAAAGCAATGAGTTGTCCTCAGAGTTTCAAGTTGAAACCCTTTTTCCGCAAAATCCTACTGCCGGACTACCTGACCAGCTAATCAGAAACGGGATCAAGGCTTTTTATGAAAAGGATTATACGACGGCTTCGGCTCAATTCAACCATGCTCTCAAATATGATCCTCGAAATTCATACCTTCAGTTTTTGAACGGTCTTACATACCATCTTCTCGCAGAGGGTGGAGATGCCGGGAAGTACGATTTTGCCAGGCTCGGATATGAACTGGCTTTGAAGTTCGATAACAGCAACCACCTTGCGGCTCAGCAATTGGCCTATTACTATCTCAAAAGCAGGAACTACAAAAAATCCCAGGAATACTTCTCCTACAGCCTTCTCTACCAACCGGATAACGCCGAGCTTCTGTACGGTCTTGCCAAATCCTCCTATTATTCGGGAGATATTGAAACAGCGCTTGGAGCGATCCGTAGGGCCAAAGAAAACAGACCTAACAATCCTGAAATTATCAGTGGTAACGCTCTTATTTCCGCTGCAACCGGAGACTTCAATTCTGCAGCGGTGAATCTGGCGGAATTTCGAACGATCGAGCCTGCAAGCCCGAGGATATATCGATCTGAGCAAAGAATCCGTGATTGGGAGGAACTGTATCGTTTCCATAGAGATAAGCCCCTCATCATAGCTGCTGCTGATACAAGCCAGCCACCAGAGACCGACCCTTGGGCCAACATCAATATAGAAACCAAAACGGAAACTAAAGCGGAAACTAAAGCGGAAACCAGAGATGTTCCGGCGACCACTTCATCTGATCCAAAAATGGTTGTGATAGATGTTACCATGATTCGTACCGAGGAAAACGAATCCACAAACAGAGGTATAAATCTGTTGGATGGTCTTAAATTTCAATTCAGTGGAGAAGCCTCCTATAATTTGAATCCTGCCGGGTCACCATCGGGTAATACTATTGTCAGGTCTCTGACCGGAAAGATTGGCGCCGCAGCTATCGATTATAACCTGAACATTTTTAACTCAGGTACTGACAGGAGCGAAGTTCTGGCTCGCCCCACCATAATCGCCCTCGATGGAAAAGAGTCCAAATTTTTTGCCGGCACGGTTTTAAACGTTGCCATTCTCGGTGCGCAGCAGGGGAGTCTGGAAAAAATTGAGACAGGCGTAACACTTCAGGTAACTCCTGTATTTCAGCCGGATGGTTCAATTCTGCTTACCCTTATGGTTAATCGTGCTTTTATTGATGTTGAAGCGGCTGGAGGATCTTCATTCAAAGAGAGTGTCAAAACCTCAAAAAATGAAATTACAGCAAATGTCATAATAAAATTCGGACAGACACTGGTGTTGAGCGGACTTCGCGAGAAAGAGACCAGTGAGGGCAAGTCAGGGGTACCACTACTCATGGATATCCCTATCGTACAGTATTTGTTCTCAAATAAAACGACGCAGGACTTTCACCGGTCTATTCTCATTATTCTGACTCCCCGAAGAGTTCTTCCGGGGGTAAATCTTTATGATGATGCGGAACCACCAGAAAACGAAATGAAATCACTGAAGGAATTCCAAGAGAAAAATCCTTTCATATTTATGTCAAACGTGGGATCTGTTATGCGGCAAGTTGAAAAGCATAAAATTGTGAAGGAACTGAGGGGATCTGATATTTACGATTATATCTGGTGGGGTAATTTTGATTCACTTAACACCATGGTAAAACGGGCAGTCAGTTTTCTTTATTATTAAAATTCAGGGGGTATGCCACATGGAGTCTACAATAAAACATTATTACTTCGTTGTTTTGCTGGTAACCTGCTTTATCTTACCGGGTCGTGCGCATGGGGATAACCAACAAAGCTCGTCTACATCTTCAGGAGTTACACTGAGTGTTGCCCTGAAAGAGCTGGATAATAATTCTGCTATTCTGGAAACAGATGTAAAACAACTTAGTGTCAGGGCACACAAAGTTTCTCAAGTGCTTGATATTTCAGCAAAAGGGCTAGCCGTCCCATCCAAGCTAGCCTCAGTGCTTACCAAGCTGGAAACAGTTCTCAAGCAGTTGGACAGAGCAGCGGAGATTGTGGAGGCTGTGCCGCAGGCAAGAGAAGATGCAAAAAAACTGCGATCCAGCATAGAACCACTATTGAAAGATGTCACCACCGCAAAAGAAAAGGCTCGCAGGATTGCCGACAAGATAGAACCTGTAAGGATTACTGTAGCTAAATCATCTGTCAATGCAGAAAATTTCTCTAAAGGGCTGGCCCTTTTTGATCACGATCTTCTTCAGCATGAACCCGCAGCTACACAAATATGTCAGACGTGTATAAACGGGTCTGCGGATAGCAACAAAGCTTGTATGCAGTCCAAAGTTGATGAGAAGGCAAGCCAAATTAACAAGTTGGTTGTTGAAATGGACCGGATTATCAAACCGCTTGTGGCAAGTTATGTTCCAAGCATGCCGGTACTTGCGATTCTTGACGAATTTAACATAAAGATGGCTCTGTTCGATGATCTGCAACATCAGATTGATATGCTGGAGTCAAAGATCGACGTCATGCTGTCACCATTGAATGAATTGACAAAGCTGCTGGACAAAGAGTTCAGGGTTAAGTTTCACGTGCCCTTGCTTGGTGAACACTCGGTTGGAGTCGGTATGCGCACAATTATTCAGGGTTCCAATGCAATTGAAAAGGAGATTGAGCATCTTCTCAGCAAGGCTGCCTGGAAGGTTGCCAAGGAGTTCGGTGTTGGCAAGATCGTAAAATCGATTGAAGAAGATGCCCATAAAGAATTAGATAATACACTGAAGAAACTTCACCTTAATCCGGTTCTTTCACTTGCGGCACTTAAAGATCTGGGAAATATTGAGTCGCCTGTCGACAAGCTTCTGGCAGCATTTCCTAGAGATTTTACCATACCCTCATTTGACTTGAAACTGGCAGATTTTGGTTTGCCGGGCATTGCTCATGGTTTTGACCTGCATTTAATCGGAATAAATCTGAATTGGCTTGCTCCCAAAGGATTCGACCTGAAGAACCTCGGTCTATGCAAAGAAATCTCTTATGGATGCAATCTGAAGTAGGTTAGGAAAAATTCAAGGCGATTGGCAGAGATAGGGCATGTCTTTTCCATAATGGCAAATCGAAGGGGTAGCAAGAACAAAAAGTATAACTTACGTATAAAACATATGTGGTTAAAAACAACAGGCACTTACAAGGCAATCTTGCAAGTGCCTGTTGTTATTGGCGTCCCCGAGTCGATTCGAACGACCGGCCTCTTCCTTAGGAGTCCTTTTCTCTATATATTCCGCGTTTCTATCCTTCCCCTGTTTGTTGCTAAAATCTTTGTATTATAAATAGATAGTAGTATATTGGTTTCTATCTGTAACCCTGATATATTTCAATTTTACTGCAACCCATGGGCAACCCAGTGGCTTTTTGCAACCCATACGCAACCCAGGAAAGACACATTTAAGGGAGTAAAAATGGCCATCCGTGTGAAACTGACCAAAGATCGAGTCAATAAAATGCTGGCTGAATTTAAAGCGTCAGGATCGACAGAACGTAAAGACGTTTATGATACGGAGATAAAGGGCTTTCTGGTACGTCTTTCCGCCACTAAAGCAACTTACTGCGTCGCCAAGCGCGTCAACGGCAAAATGACTCGCGTGGTTATTGGTAGCCATGGGGTATTTATTCCAGATCACGACGATCCGAAGCTGAATGCTCGTAAACGGGCTGCAAGCATCGTCGCTGAAATGGAATCCGGTGTCAATCCAAATGAAGAAAAGAAGGCAAGGCGGGAGCAGGGCTTGACCGTAACAGAGGCCTTGGAAAATTACTTTCTGGATAATCCTACTCTGAAGCCGAACACCGTCAAAATTTATCGGGGCTTAATCCATAATCATGCTGCTGACTGGTTGAATAAGCCTATCAAGAGCATTTCAAACGAAATGGTTATCAAGAAGCATACGGAGATCACTCGCAAGGGCTTCAAGGAATCTGCCAACAAGTTTGTCCGTACCGTCCGTGCTGTATTCTACCAGAACGCGCAATTATTGCCTGAGAATCCTGCCAAGATTCCCAGCAAAAAGTGGAACCCATCAGAACGCCGGGAAACACTGGTACGGGCTCACCAGTTGCCAGAATGGTTTATGGCTCTTTCAGAATACCGCAATCATGACTTGTCTGATTATCTCATGCTTTTGTTGTTGACTGGATTACGTCGCAGTGAGGGTTTTTCTCTCGTGTGGCAGGATATCGATTTGAAGGGTAAGACACTGATTGCCAGAGACACAAAAAACGGCAAGGATCACACTCTGCC
This sequence comes from Geobacter sp., assembly GCA_009885845.1. Taxonomy (GTDB): domain Bacteria; phylum Desulfobacterota; class Desulfuromonadia; order Geobacterales; family Pseudopelobacteraceae; genus JACRCG01. The sequence continues at coordinate 60,818 of VFJW01000081.1, read as the reverse complement.
CTTGTCTGACTACATCTGTGAAATACTGGATCGGCGTAAGCTGGACAAGGTGAATGACTTTGTTTTCCCCTCCTTGACCAGTGAGACAGGGCACCTTGTAGAGCCGAAAAAAGCCATAGCAAGCATATCGGCAAAGGCCGGTTTCAAAGTCAATGCCCATGACCTTCGTCGTACTTTCATGAGCGCTGCTGCCAGCCTTGGCATTTCTGAAACCCTTATTAAGCGTCTTGTAAATCATTCCATCCAGGATGTCACCGGCGGATACATATTTGACTTTGAGCAGAGCGTACCACACAAGAAAATGCAAGAGATTACGGACTTGATAATCGATTGCATCACGCGACCCGCGTCGGTTGTGCTGGCGGTATCGAACCCTCTAACGTGACAGTGCAGAAAGTACACTTTTTGCACTGCCACAGAAATCATAAGGTGGCATTCCAGAATGATGGTAGATGGCAAATGTAATGTGTTGTCCTGTCGGGTCACAAGGAGGATTGCGGAAAGGGTATAATGAAAAATGGCCTCCAAGATATTTGGAAGCCACTGTTACGAAAAGTGAAGGTCGGATGTAGGACAGGAGAAGTTACACCATTTTAAACAATTCAGGCCGTCGCTACTCTCAAATGAGCCTGTTGCCGTGAACGCGGTTTTGCTTTTACAACTATCTGAACGTCACGTCCCAAGGCATTCAGAAAGTGAAACAGGCGCTCCATTGAAAAACCTGACAACTTGCCGCGAATAAGTGCGGATACCTTTGGCTGGTCTATCCCCAAAAGCTCTGCTGCTTTCGCCTGAGTCAAGTGGCGTTTAGTGATGATTTCATTGATTTTGGAAGACAGTTGCGCTTTTACAAGCATTTCCTCCGCATCTGGCAATCCCATATCTGCAAATACATTGTCGCTACCGTGATATACTTCGATTTCTTCTTTCATGGTCACTCTACCTCCTTTTGCCCTGGTGTAACTCTTCCACTGCGCTTAGACGCCTTTTGATTTTATCGATCTCTTCCTGAGGCGTGGCAATACCCTTCTTTGACTTCTTCTGGAAAACGTGCAGAACATAAACAGCGTCAGCGAATCTGACGGTATAAACTGCGCGGTAGGTATCGGTGTTGTAATCCTCAACAACTTCCAGAACACCTGATCCGGTAAAGCCTTTCATCGGCTTTGCTTCTGGATGCTTGCCACCAAGTTGCGCAGTATATAGGGCAACACCAAAAAAACGCCTTACTTCTTCCGGCATGCCTCGCATGTCTTTTAAAGAAGTACCAATCCATTCTAGCGGCTTTGTTTTCGGCTTCTCGTGCATGTGTGCATTATGCCAGTTATGGCCTAAATAGCAAACAAAAAAACCGATACAGAAAAACCGCCCCGATGGTCTGGAGCGGCTTCTCTTTGCCTGAACTGATTAAGCGTTACAGCTTGTCAGTATGTGGTGATTACGCATTTATCAGGCGTCGGGGTCCAGGTAAGCTTTCCAGCTGTCATGCCAATGTCAGTATATTTGACAGTAAAAACGTTGGTCGTCCGATCAAACGAGAGACGCCAACTACCTCGGCCACTGTAAGCACCGAAAGCCAAGTATACTGGAGCAGTCGCCCAGTCGGTTTGAGCTGGTACATAGAAACCGGCACCTGTCGAAACCGTTAAAAAATTATCGACAGACGCTGAAACAAGCACGAAGCCTGAGGAAAAAATTGCAGCGTCATAGGTGAAAGCACCGTGTATATTGTACCAGTTGTCATCGAACGTGTCGGCACAATGAATTGATCCAACCATTTCCAAAGACGACGCCGATGATCCAGCAGGACCGGTTGCACCTGTCGCTCCGGTCGCTCCGGTAGCACCAGCAGGACCAGTGGCACCCGTAAGGCCTGTTGCTCCTGTTGCACCGTCAAGACCAACAGCCCCTTGTGCGCCGGTTGTCTAACTCGCCGCCAGCTTTTTTCCGTTCGAGCAGGCAATCGATCACTTTAACCAGTGACAGTGGCAGATCGGCATCGAGGTAGAGGCGTTCAAACTCCGTTGGTGGCATGGTGTTGTGCTTCTCAAGCCAAACACAGGCAAAGATCGGACGTAGGACATAGAAATACTTTTTCACCCGCACCACGTCCCCTTTGAGATACTCACGAAAATTGCCCTTCGCCATGTGCAGGTAGTGATAGAGGCAGCGTTGCGGGGAAAACGAGTCTTTCAGAATATCGCGTAATCTTTCAGCAAAACCGAAGTTATCCAGATACACGATCGGCGACCCCAACCACTCCAGCAGCGGAGGGTTTGATTTATTAAACAGACCAAGTGCCTTCTGAATGTCCCACCCTGATATGTCAAGTTCGTCTGAAATCGGCATCTCAATGACATCGCGCTTTTCCTGGATAGAGAGATACCAGTCCATTGTATGGATATAGACGAATCGCACATCAAAATCGCTATTACTTGAGGCAAAGCCCCATGCTCGGCTGCCGGATTCAACAGCATAGAGAATGCGAACGCTGTGCTCTCTCTCAATTCGAGCGAGGTACATTTGAATAGCATCAACAATCGGTGACAGTTCTTTAAGCATGCCTCCCTCCATAACTTCCCTATATGGTTCAAATTCATGATTAGGGTCTTTGTAGACTTTCACGTAACACACTTGACTGTCTGGTCCAAGCTCAGACTTCAATCGGACAGCAAGCTGTTCTCCTATAATATGAAATTGCAGCCAATCAAGCGAATGATAATCATCGTTGCAAGCGAATACCTCATTTTCTAAATCAATTGCCCACGATGCAAAATCTGCAATAAGTTGATCAGAAATAGAAACATGCCCATATCAGCCAGTTGAACTGCCTACGCAGTACCCGACACCGTTATTGTTTGATCCTGGTTCTACCAACCATGCATAACTTGCCAGCCCGTCAAATTCAGGAGAAATGGTGTATCTATAACGTTCGCTGACCATGTTTCACTCCCCGAATTTCCAGTTTATCACCGGCTTCAATTCCACAATTACCTCAATCGAATTATGTAAATATGCAATGTCGCCATCCCGGCATTGCACCCGAAGTCAACAGTTCTTGAGATGGGATGGCATCCCCTGTTGACTCCGGTACCCGACGTGGCTACGGCTGCGAGTGGTACATTCATCGGTACCAGCGCGTCACCCCTCCGTCGGGCATATTTTGATTGTTCTCTCAATCGTGGGAACGAAGTTGCCTCGGGAAAGGGCGCAGTCCAATCAGAACCTTTTGATTCCCTCCGTGCGCGATCTGTCGAGCCGAGACTGATTCCGATGGTACGGTCAAATCGCCTCCACATGCACGCGGACGGTTCACAATCAAGATTCCCTCGTTCCCACGATTCAAAGAGCAATGCCGCCAACCCGGCATTGCACCCGGTATCAACAGTTATTGAGGTGGGATGGCACCACCCGTTGACTCCGTAAGCCCAGCAGGGCATGGAGTTAGAAACACCCAGAAGTGTAACCGCGTCCGCCTCATTCGGGCTTTAAGTTGGAGATACCCGCCAAATGAAAAAGCATATCCATTTCCCGAATATCCGGCATCCCTTCCAGCACCAGCGTTCCAATCCTCTGCCAGACCTGTCAGGACAGTGTAGCCACAAGGCGCTTGGTGCTGGATAGCCCCGGCAGTAGCCGATTTTCTGCTCTTCAGATGGGGCCCACTCCACAGGGCAATCTGGGAAGCCTGCCAAGAGCAAGTCTTACACCAGCCGTGTACGGAGTGAAGAATGCGTTTGCATAAAATCATCGAAAGGAACAAGCACTCGCTCGGGAAAACATCATTGCGATTGACTACATCCAGGTCAGTTATCAAATATCCAGATTTGCTTCTCGCCCCACAATACTCTGTGCCATTCGATGAGTAAGGAACTATTCAGGCAGCGTTTCCTCACTAATGGGTCCATAAGCTCCCAAAATTCCAGATCCACTTCCAACGGGAAAAGATCAGCCCAATCAGATTGCTGTTCATCAAGTAAAACTACAGCGTTCTCAAATCCATCAACTATTGGCGAGTAGGTAAAGACGCCGACGATCTCACCATCGACATTTGAAATAATATCCTTATCAGCAACAGCATACTTCTCAATCCTAAATCGCCATGCTCCATGCTTAGTCTCATGACCCATCAATAAAATGCAGCCGTCTTCTGCGCCAACTTTCAATATTGTCTGCCAGACCATCTCACCGACTCCTTGCTAATAGATGCAAATCTAAGTGCCGGGACAAATCACTCTACCTGTCCGCAAACCGAACAGCGATAGGACTTACCCCAGTTTATCGCCGTTGCACCAATCCACACCAAAAACCACGGTATCCAGAAGTTTATCAACACAAGCGAAGCGATGCCGTGCAGAATGTGACTTACGCCTGGCTTGGAATATAGTCGCTGCATTTTACACGTCGGACAAAAGTGCTGCATCTGTTTGACAGCCATACTCCAATTCCCTCCCATAAGCAGAAATCATGATTTGATGCCGACTTCATCTTCAGCAACAACACGATTCAATTTTTCCATTCCATATGTTTCCCGCATTTTATCCAAAAGAGCGTCCTCAGCATCGTAACCAGCCTTGGTGTTAGCGTACGCCACCGCAGACATAAGTAGCCGCAGCGTCTTAGGGTTATTCATAAATTTTGCTGTCTCGCTAATGAAAAAATCGCACCATCCATTTTTACCCAGGATAATCCAGAAAAAGCGGTCAGGGTTCTTCTGGATCATCCTGAATCGTTCAGCAATCAGATCATGGTGAGCCTGGATGCAGCGATGATCATGGTAACCAGATTCCCGGAACTTATCCCATTGCCGGGAAATATCCTCCCACTCTGGCAGCCTTCGATACTTGCAGTGGTGCTCACCGGCCAGCCTGATCCACCGACGCAGGGAATCATAGTAACAGTCATGCTGGTAGAGCATTAGCTCTTCGTCGTCATCACCTTCAAAACAAGCTCCAATGATCATGAGGCTGTTATCCTCCCAGCGCTTGATCTCGTTAGCTCCCCGACCCCACCCTCACCGATAGGAGTTTCGTCCTGCCGGCTACCAGTTAACCAATCTTTTGATATTTTCTCGAACATGAACCCACCATCTCCAGGGTACGGTCTTCGATGATCAAAGGCGCCAAGAAATATCTCGTCCGGCACTCCGCAGGGAAACGCCTGACAGGCATGATCCCATTCGAACCTCGAACACTTTGTGCATTGCGGTGCAGCCACCTGCAACCTCCTTGGTCTGACACACTATAAGCAGTATAAGTCGCCGACGCAGAATGATAAAAATGATAAAAAGAAGGATGAAGGGACAGATGCTTGTGGCTAGGGATGTGGCAGGGGGGGGTAGTTTTACAGGTCGATGTGGCAAGGGAGAAAAAGTCTAATTGGCGTTCATTGGCTGAGGCATTGAGGTGTGTCAGGATGACAAATTATCAGAACTATAAGAGCATCAGTCTACGCGACAATATCAGCCATGGCATCGGAAACCTCGCCTATCATTTCATCGTCATAGCCCGCCTCGATCAGAATTTCATACATGTGGAATGCCACCTGTACGGGCCTGCAATGAGTCAGTAATGATTCTTGAAGCTGCTGAAGTAAAGTTTCCAAAATTAACTCCTTTGTAATCGTTTCAATCATTTTCAGCTAATCCATGAATAGCATTTACTGCAACCCATACGCAACCCATAATAAAACAGGCACTTGCATTTACTGTGCAAGTGCCTGTTTTTATTGGCGTCCCCAGGCCGATTCGAACGGCCGACCTCTTCCTTAGGAGGGAAGCGCTCTATCCTGCTGAGCTACGGGGACGTGTGTAAAAAGCTGGTGTGGTATAACAGAGATAGTGAAGAGGGGCAACCTCTTTCAATTTTTTCAGCTTCGATAATCAGGTAACTTTGACTGTGATTGGCTTTCTGTCTGAAGCGCTAATAATTCAGCAGTGAAAAAACCTTTCCTTCCGGCAGTCTCTTGCGTCCTTCCAGAAAATCAAGTTCCGCCATGAAACAACACTCCACAATCTCTCCACCCATGCTCTGAACCAAATCGACAACCGCAGCCATGGTGCCGCCGGTGGCGAGCAGATCATCCGCTATCAGAATCCGCTCACCCGGTTTGATAGCGTCCCGGTGTATTTCCAGAGTATCTGTGCCATACTCAAGATCGTAAGTTTTGCTATAGGTTTCAGAGGGGAGTTTGCCCGGTTTGCGAACCAGTACAACACCTGCACAGAGTTTATATGCCAGCGCAGAGCCGATAACGAAGCCCCGCGCTTCAACCCCGACAACCTTGTCTATCCGTGTGCCGATATAACGATGAGAAATAAGGTCAATCATTTTCTGGAATGACTGAGCGTCCTGCAAAAGTGTGGTGATGTCCTTGAAAATGATCCCCTTTTTCGGGAAATCGGGAATGTCGCGAATACAATTCTTCAGGTCGTCCATGATCGGTTCTCCTTTATGTTTGACTGAGAGTGTAAAATGCCCGGAGTTTTTCCAGACTTTTTGCTTCGATCTGGCGGATACGCTCCCGAGTGACGCCGAACTGCTGCCCGATGATGTCCAGTGTCTGCGGTTCAGTGTCATTGAGGCCAAAGCGGAGAGTTAAAATTTTCTGCTCGTGTTCGGAAAGTTTGTTGAAGTGTCCCGAAATCAGTTCAAAGATGTTGATGTTCTCCAGCAGAACCGTTGGAGACGGCATGGAACCGTCTTCAATGGTGTCAATCAGAGCGAAATCATTGCCGTCACCGATAGGGGCCTCTATCGAACAGGTGTGGCGCAACAGTGTTGACAAGCGGCGGACGTGCGGGACTTTAGCATTCATGCTATCGGCAATTTCTTCTGTTGTCGGCTCCCTATTCAGTTCATGGGAAAGCTTGCGGGCAGTCCGGATCATGCGCCCGATGTCATCTGATATATGAACAGGCAGGCGTATTGTTCGTGATTGGTTGATAAGTGCCCGTTCAATTGACTGACGGATCCACCAGGTTGCATAGGTAGAAAAACGGCATTCCTTTGCCAGATCGAAACGCTGCACGGATTTTATCAATCCAAGGTTGCCCTCTTCAATCAGGTCAAGGAACGGCAAGCCTCTGTTTATATAGCGCTTGGCAATTTTAACCACCAATCGCAGATTTGATTCGATCATTTTGTTGCGGGCGTCGTCATCGCCCTGTTCGATTTTCCTTGCTAATTCCTTCTCGGCCACCGCATTCAGGAGCGGAGTCCGCTGGATATCACGCAGATATATTTTTATTGCGTCATCGAACCGCTCAAGCTCAGCGAGCGGAATTTCCTCCTCAACGTCATCTTCAATATCGTCATCATCCGGGAGTAGAAGCGGTTCTTCAATGTCATTGAGAGCAAGCGCCGAAAGGCCGGTCAGCGGAGAATCAATGCTGTAATCAAACACGGAAAGTGGATCGCTGCGCTCATGTTGATTTTTACGGGATTCCGTCACGTTCATGCCTGCCAGCCCTGTTTGCCGATCAACGGTACGAAGCGGCACTCAACAGATGAATCGTATTGTAATTCACCATCACTGTTTCTGGTAATGGTAAGCAGCTGCTGGTTGCTGTCGGTTCCTACCGGGATTACCAGACGCCCGCCGAGGGCAAGCTGATCAGTGAGGACTTCAGGAATCGCAGGCGCTCCTGCGGTAACAATGATGGCATCAAAGGGGGCCTCTTCCTCCCAGCCGATTGGACTGCCTTCACTGTCATTAATACGCAGTTGGACATTGAACAGCTTGAGAGAGTCAAGGCATTTGCGGGCGCGAAGAGCTAACGGGCGGATACGCTCTGCAGAGTAAACTCTGTCAGCCAGGGTAGCAAGAAGCGCAGTTTGATAACCGGATCCGGTCCCGATTTCCAGCACCTTTTCTGTGCCGGTCAGCGCCAGTTTTTCAGTCATTAATGCTACGATGTAGGGTTGTGAGATGGTTTGCTTTTCGCCGATCGGGAGTGACTTGTCATTATAGGCCTGTGCGGCAAAAGCTTCCTGAACGAAGATATGACGAGGGATCTTCAGCATTGCATCAATGACCCGTCGGTCACTGATGTCGCGTGACACAATCTGATCCTGCACCATTTTTTTTCTCATGATCTCAAAGTTCAATGAAAACCCCGAAGCGGAAATGTACAAAAACGTGCGCGACTATAACAGGAGCCGTTCTTAATGTCCATATGTGTCAGAATGTCCACTCTGCTAAAATCGGCAGCGATTTGTGGTTTGTCAGATCGAGATGGAGAGGGGTGATGGAAACATGTCGGCGATTGATGGCATGAAAGTCAGTGCCTGGTTCGTCATTAAGATGTGGTTCTTCGCTGCCGACCCAGAAATACTTCCTGCCGCGTGGATCGGTTTTATCGACAATTTTCCCGATAAATGAGCGTTTTCCCTGTCGGGTTATCAAGGGGGGGAGCATTTTGTCCTGGGGGCAGTCGGGGAAATTGACATTCAGGAAGGTGTCGGCAGGGAGGCCGTTGGCGATTACCTGGCGGGCTATCTGCACAGCCATCAGGGCGGCATCGGTAAAATGGTTGCTCGGTGCAAAGGTTGCCAGCGAAAAGGCAATCGCCGGAATGCCCATCAGATTGGCTTCCATTGCAGCAGCAACAGTGCCGGAATAGGTGATGTCATCGCCCAGGTTTGCTCCATGATTAATGCCGGAAACCACCAGGTCAGGAGTTATCGGCAGCATATTGTGAATACCCATGTTGACACAATCAGTCGGAGTGCCGTCGACCGCATACCATCCTTTATGCTGTTCAAAAATCCGCAGAGGCGAATGAAGGGTCAGGGAGTGACCTGCCGCACTTCTTTCCCGGTCGGGAGCGACAACGGTTACCGTGCCGAGTGCAGTCATCGCTTCAGCGAGGGCGCGTATGCCGGCGGCATGGATGCCATCATCGTTGGTAACCATTATGTTCATGGAGAAGATCCTTTTGTTCCAAGTAATTGAGCGTATGTATCGCAGAAAAATCCAGGGAAATCAAGTCGCTCCCGTGTTCTGATTTTGTGTTTACAAAGCCGCCGTAAGTCGCTACATTGAAAAACCGGCTGCGGGATCCGGCCAGCAATTTAGCAGCATGGAGGAACAGTTATGAAGGCAGTATTAATGGACGCTTTTGGCGGCGTTGACGTTCTCAGGGTTGGCGAGGTCGAAAAACCGACTCCGGCCGAAGGACAGGTGCTGGTAAAAGTTTTTGCATCATCAATCAACCGTCCGGATCTGGTACAGCGTGAAGGCAAATATCCGCCTCCTGCAGGAGACTCCGAAATACTCGGCCTGGAAGTTGCCGGGGTAGTTGAGTCGCTGGGAGCTGGTGTATCAGGCTGGCACGTGGGCGAACGGGTCATGACTCTGGTTGGCGGAGGCGGGTATGCCGAGTTCGCTGTAGCGTACGCCGATCATTTAATGCGCATACCTGAAAGTATGAACTTTGAAGAAGCCGCGTGTGTCTGTGAATCATATATTACGGCCTTTCTGAACGTGTTCATGATCGGTGAATTCAAGGATGCGCAAACGGCTATCCTGCATGGTGGCGGCGGCGGAGTTAACACGGCCGCTATTCAGCTCTGCCGTACGCTGACACCTGCCAGCAAACTGATTGTGACGGCTTCTCCTGCTAAAATGGAACGGGTCAGGGCAATCGGAGCCGACTATCTGATAAATTTCCATGAGACTCCTGATTTTACGGAGGCGGTCAAGGAATGTACGAATAAAAAAGGGGTCGACCTTATTCTGGATCATGTCGGAGCAAAATATCTGGCGCCCAATATGAATTCGCTTGGTTATAAAGGAAGATTAGTGGTCATTGGCGTTATCAGTGGCATCAAGGCCGAGCTTAATCTGGCCCTGATGATGGTGAAGCGTCAGCAGATTATCGGCAGCGTGCTTCGCTCACGTCCGGTTGCCGAAAAGGGAGAAATTGTCGCCGAATTTACCCGTCGTGCCCTGCCGAAGTTCGCCGATCGCAGTATTGTCCCGATTATAGAGAAAGTCTTCAGCATCGATCAGGTGGCTGATGCGCATCGCATGATGGAGGAAGATAAACATTTCGGGAAAATTGTTCTGCGAATTCAATAAACGTATTCTGTCTTAAGCAGCAGGTACAAAAAGGGGGTCGTCTTCAAGACCGGCCCCTTTTTACTTTCCTTTTCTATGCCATGATTCACATTTTCAGCACATTGTCTCCCGGTTTCCAGTTTATCGGACAGAGCTCTTCGGTCTGGAGCGCTTTCAGTACCCGCAAGGTCTCCTCCACGCTTCGTCCAACTTTATCGTTGTGGACAAGAATGTGCTGAATAACGCCCTTGGGATCAATGATAAACAGACCTCTCCGGGCGCTGCTGATGACTTCATCAAGAACTCCGTAGGCCTTGGCGGTCTGTTTGCTGAAATCAGATAGCAACGGGTAGTCGAGTGTATCAAGAGCACCACTTTTGATCCAGGCCAGATGGGAGAATTTACTGTCGACCGAAACGGCGAGGATCTCGGCATTGGCGGCTTTGAACTTCGCCAGTGATGTATTGAATCCCTTTATTTCGGTCGGGCACACATAGGTGAAATCTCCGGGATAAAAGAAGAGTATCACCCATTTACCCATATAATCATTCAGGCTGACCTTTGTGAATTCTTTATTGACGACCGCGTCTAGCGTGAAGACCGGTGCCTGAGAACCGATCATTGCCGTTCCGGCCGATGCAGGTCCGGTGGACAGTGCCGTTAAGACAGCAACCAATGAGAGCATGGACACGAATACCTTCATGCGAAACCTCCCGGCGGGTTTTTTATTTTTGACACCATAGCGCAACAGTTGATACTTGGCAACTCTTTGACAATTTGGGTTTAATTTTTATTTGTACTATGATACTCATGCACGGTATTTTTTCACTCAACACAAATTCTTATCAACTATTCGTGGAGGAAAAAGATGTCAGATCAGAACCCGCAGGTTATATTGGAAACTTCGATGGGTACCGTCAAAGTTGAACTTTTCAGAGAGAAAGCCCCGATAACCGTCAGAAACTTCCTCTCCTATGTCAAAGACGGACATTACGACGGGTTGATATTCCACCGTGTCATCAAGGATTTTATGGTTCAGGGCGGCGGCATGAATGAGCACATGGAGGTAAAAAAACCGAAGTTTGCCATTAAAAACGAGGCCACGAACGGCCTGCTGAACAAGCGAGGTACTCTGGCGATGGCTCGTACTGCGGTGATCGATTCGGCTACCTGCCAGTTCTTCATCAACACGGTCGATAATGCGTTTCTTGATCATAAAGGGAAACATCAGGATCATTTCGGCTATTGTGTCTTCGGCCAGGTACTGGAAGGAATGGATATAGTTGACCAGATACGGGCGGTGAAAACCGGGAACAAGAACGGGCATTCAGATGTGCCGCTTGAACCGGTTTTTCTGACATCAGCCCGGCTGATTGAACAGGAGGCGTAACATGGATAATGATCAGGTCTGTTATACTTTTGATGCGGCGCTTGAAATGGCAATTTCAATGGAAGAGGAAGGATTTCGTAATTATCTGTATGCAATCCGTCAACTGACACATAAAGGGGCCAAGGATCTGCTGCGTGAAAATGCGCTGGACGAACTGGACCACAAGCATCAGCTGGAGAAAGCGTTGCTTGATGGGCGCATGGACGGCGGCAATGATCTGGATCAGCCGATTCCTACCATGCATCTTGATTACCTGTTTAAAAAGGAGGAGCTTGGACCGAAATCAGGAGTGAGGGAGGCGCTTATATATGCCATCCACCTGGAAAAAGGTGCCGTAGATTTCTATGGTAGAGTTACCAGCGGATGTGCAGGCGCACCGATGGGGAAGTTGTTTGCTCAGCTGCATCAGGAGGAGAGTCGTCATCTTCAGGCCCTTGAAGATTTGTATGAACAACATTTTATGACCGAAAACTGATGGCCGCGGGCGCTTAGCTCAGCGGGAGAGCACTGCCTTCACACGGCAGGGGTCACTGGTTCAATCCCAGTAGCGCCCACCAATAAAAAAGGACTTGGCCCGTTTCACGGTCAAGTCCTTTTTTTGTGTCATAGCTGCGATGAGACTACTTGAAATTTATTCGCAGACCATTCTCCGTATTGGTAATGGTATGCGCTGGAAATCCTGTTTTTGCGGAATCTAAAACAATGCGAATATTATTTGGAGAAACACCAATGCGGACTTTTGAAATTCCGAACTTGTTGATGGCAATGGTTTTCGATTTCTGGTTTATTTTTTCACCAGGAATGTCGATTACGAGGCGATCCGGTCCTGATAATCTGATTGTTTTGTAATTTGAAATTGATTGGTTGGCACGTATTTCAATGAAGGAGGCCCCGGTTATCACGTCTTTTATCATCAGTGAGGAGAGTGGTGCCGCGGCAGGGACGACCGGTTCAAGTTTTGGTATCCGCATTACCGTAGGTGTAGCAGTGGGTACCATTCCGCTTGTTGGTGCAGGCACTGCAGCAGCCGCTACAATCTTCACTGGTGGAGTCACTGCTGCTGGTTCATCGAGACCGAGGGGGTCTTCCTCCTTGTCTGTCGCTGCCGGGGGGGGCTGAACTGCGCTGACAGGTGGTTCAATCTTTGCCACAGGTTCAGGAAGTGGAACAGGTATGGCCTCCGGCTTCGGTTCTGGATTCGGTTCCGGTTTCGGTTCCGGTTTCGGTTCCGGCTTGCCTGCCGCAGCAGTTGAGCTGCTAAATGTTACTGTCAGTAGTTTTCGATTAGAAGAGGCGTTCACAGAGATGTCTGACTCTGACACAAGATTAAAAATAAGTCTGCTGACAACAATGCCTGAAATTTGAGCCTTATCTACGCTGATGCTCGAGACCGCCCCTTTGTTGACAACAATCAATGGCTCGACTTTCTCCGGATCAGCTTCAGCAATGTCAACGACTGCTCTCGCCTGGCCAGGGACTTTATAAAAAGTATATGTCATAGGGATATCAGCGGAAATCTCAACTGACACATCACTTCCGGAGACAACAGGCTTGACATCGAGCAGTTCCGCCGCATGAACTGCAGAATACATGCATCCAATCGCGGCAAAAAGCATAATGGCAAAAAGAGTATTTTTCATGTAATAAACCTCCTTAGGGTCTGATCTGCGAAATAATAACTGATAATTGTCATATGTCCAGTCGCAAGTTATGTTAGTACAGGAAAAACATGTCTTGCGTTACATTGCAATGAAAAATATATGTATCGTACATATCCAGCTTTAACAAGGCCAGCAAGTCAGAAGTCTTTTAATTCATCATCTGAAAAATCAAGTGCCCCCGAAATATTTATTGCAGCAAGACGAGATCTGATGTCCCTGAAATCGGGATTAGTCGTACTTATTTCATTGAGAAGAATACGTGCTTCTTCAGTGTTTCCCGCATATTCGAAAGCCGAAGCCAACTCATACCTTATAGCACAGTACTCTTCATTGTTTAATCCCGGTTTTAACAATGTCTGCAGCATGGTAATGGCTGTTCCCGGTTCGCCACGCTCTTTTAGGCAAGAACACTGCATAATAAGGCATTCCACCAATCGTAACGGATCTTGTGAAGCCTGGCGAAATTCGTTGATGGCCTCATCGTATAAACCCATTTCTTTAAATGCCTGTCCCAGATCAAAATGCGATTGCGCATCGGAATTTTCCATTTCACTGCCGAATTTTACTATTCGTGGAGCAGTATTGATTGAGTCAAAAAGATTGCCAATAGAGTCAAGCCAATTGTCATGGGCAGCAGCTTCAGAATCTGCATTAATTGTCTGTTCGGATGAATCGAACGGAAAGTCGAGATCGATCTCGATTTCAATATCCTCTTCAGGTTGCTGGAATGTATCAGCCGTTCCCATCACGTTTTCAGTTTCAAATACAGATGCGGAGGATAATTCTGCTTGGGGCATCGCTGATTTTGGAATTGAGGCCTGTGCCGGGGGTGGGACGGCGGGAATAGTTGCGGATTTAGCTTCTGGAGCGACCGATGGCTGCGGAGCAATAAAGCCGGGTGCCGGTTCTGTCGCAACCGCATCAACTTTTACAGTACCGGTGATAGGCCGAAGTGACTGCAGTTTCGAAGTAAGTGAACTGACTTCACTGTCATTTCCACATGCGGTGGCAACTCTGATACGTCCTTCAAGTATCCTGGGATTGATCGGATCCAATTTGCCAAGAGATTGATATATCAGCTCCAGCTGCTTCAGAAAACCAGCCGATATAAGTGTTGATTCATATTGGTCAAGTAGATCAAGTGTGGTTGCAATATTGTTCTCGGCAGAGACGGACTGTATGAGGCCGATCATTGCCTCAGGTTCGGACGGGAAAAATTTCAGATAATGCTGAAAGGCAATTTTTACTCGCTGAGGCTGATTTAGCAACTGATACGCTTGTACTATCAGATCCCATGCCCGTTTATTAAGAGGGTTGCTGCGAAGAAGGTTTTGGATGCTGTCTGTCGCCGACGCGGCATTGCCCTGACGAAGCTGTTCGGTAAGTATTTCAAGCATGAAGTCAGGTTTTTTTGGAAAAAGCTGCTGAATACGAGCGCACACTCTGGAAAGTGTCGCGTTGTCACCACGTTCAAGCAGTAGTGAGGCTGTTTTCGCAAAAACGGTGTACGCGGCCTCCTTTTTACCCTTTTGAAAGTAGGCTTCAGCAAGTTTTACTTTGATCGGAATATTTTGAGGGTCAACGTTTTGCATTTTGTCGAGGATGCTGAGCGCCTCAGGAATATTGCCGATTTTTTCATAATACTCGTATACGAGTTTATACTCGGAAAGGGAGTTTGCAGCGAGACCGTGTTTCGCGTTCAGTTCAGCCAGAATAAGTGAGAGTGAAATATCTGCCGGAAAAAGTTTTTGCAGTTGTTTGTAGACTGCAATGGCTTTAAGATAAAAACCATTCTTTGAAAAATGATTGCCTATGGTCTCAAGTTCTTTGCGAGCGTCATCATTCCGCCCGCATTTAATTAAGAGCTCAGCCAGTTTCTGGCGCAGATTAAAACCGGTTGGCTCCATTGCCAGAAGCTGCTCGTAGATTTTGGCAGCTTTATCAGACTGGCCACGTGCCACGAATTTTTGAGCGTCCTCGATAAGTTTATCTTTTTTTGAATGAACTGCCATTAATTCCTCGTGAGGATTGCCGAAACCTCATCAAATTAGACAAGAAAACTTCCAACGATTTTGCCAAGCACCGGATACAAGAAAAAAGCACATTGCAAAGTTGAAAATATGCCTTGCAAAGCGGGCGGGGAAAAATGCTAATTAACCACAAAAACAACCAAGACATTGTTGGCTCTAAAACTAGTAAAAACTACTGTAACAACGGCACTATGTCAAGCTTAATATCTTGGTTATATTAGGATATTCAATATTTTATCTATTTTATTTTGCTTTGACATGGCCCCTAAAATCCTTTACGGTACTACGAGTAATTAGCAGGTCAGATGACATTTTTTGCACATGTACGTAAGTAATTCGAAATAATCACAGGTTTTTGTAGAACTGACCTAGCAAAATCTCCTGGCAAGTTTGTTTTAATTAATAATTTGGAGGATGTTGGATGCGTTTCCTGCCGAAAGCAAATCCGCTTTACGAAAAAATTGCTGCCAATAATATTATGATTCCTGATGTGCTTGGAAAGCTCGGTAATGGTGGATTCACCGGATATTTACATCATTCGGCCCCGGACTTTGATTTCTATGGGATTTTTGCCAAAGGGAAGCTTTTATGTGCTTTAAGTAGCGATTCCGGGCGTGATAAGACTGGTTTTGAAGCGATAGTGACACTGTTTAACAAGGTAATAGTAACCGGTGGTGAAATAGATGTGTATCGCATGACGACAGACCTCGCTGCCTGTGCCCATGCCATGGTCATCGGCACCCGTCTTTTTGACGGTGAAGAGGTGCGTCAGGTTGATGTCAAAGGTATACTGGCCCGCTTGAAAGGGCAGGGTATTAACGGAGTCGTGCGGTTTTATACCTCTGAACGTTCTGCGATGATGTTTTACAAGGATGGTTTGCCGATCGGTTTTTATCATGATGGTTCCGGTACGATTGAATCCTCTCCGGATGAAGCCCGGAAGATAGCTGCCCTCCCCGGCGCACGTATTGAAATCAGTTCAACCAGACCACTTGATGAGTTGATGCAATACGATCTGCTGCAAATGGTCAATCTCCAAAAGTTATGGGAAACTGCTTGTAGCCGGAATGCTGCATATCTCCCGAAAGAAGTTTCTGCGTCCGGCACTGCCGATGCAACTATCAGTGAACATAAACTACGTGAGCTTGTTGATGATATATCTGAAGTTGCTGCGGCATATCTGTCAAAAACGGGTCGCTCTATTGTTGAAAAGAGAATCAAGGAACTGGGTGGTCCCTTGCTGTTGCTGAATGCAGAGAAATGCTCATTTTTTCTCGCTCAAGTAGAGGCTGATGCAGTCGCGGGCGACTCTCATGCCCGTATTGACGAAATGATCGATCTGATGAAATCAGAGATCGCCGGTCGACTTGCAGTTTAACCCGCTTCATATCAGAGGCTGATTCGTGCACATTCAGCAGATCCTCAAAGAATACCTGGAACTTCACGGATACTGGGTGTTGTTCGTCGGTACTTTTCTGGAGGGTGAAGCAATCCTGCTCCTGGCCGGTTTTCTGGCCTTTCAGGGGTATCTTGATATTTTGGGTGTTATCTGTACCTCCTGGGCGGGGTCTTTTCTCGGCGATCAATTCTATTTCTACCTTGGCCGCTCCAAAGGAAGGAGTCTGCTCAAACGCTTTCACTCCATTGCCCGCAAATTTCGTGAAGCTCTCAAGATGATCGAAAAATACGGGAATTTTGTGGCGTTTATTTCTCGTTTTACCTATGGATTCAGAATAATTCTGCCGATAATTCTTGGCATAACCAATCTCGCTCCCCGCACTTTTCTTTGGATTAATCTTTTTAGCGCTTTCACCTGGGCAGTCATTTTTTCTTTGGGGGGCTATCTGTTCGGCAAAAGTGCTTCGCTCTTGCTGGACAACGTCAGCAACTATGAACATTACCTTGTACTTATTCTGTTTGGCTTTATTCTTACTGCGTGGTGTGTTCATGCCTATCATGTCTGGAATCTCAAAAAACCTGTCAGAGAACGGTTGGCACGGATACGGGCAGTACAAGCTTCACGAAGGACAATCTCTTGACCGATGATATCATAATTATTCTTGTTGAACCACAATCACCCGGAAATATCGGCATGGCCTGCCGGGCCATGAAAAATATGGGTTTCAATCAGTTGAGGATCGTAAAAGGGTGTGATCGTTTCGACTCCGAAGCACTTAAATTCGCCGTTGCCGCCAGGGATCTGCTCGAATCTGCCCAAGTGTTTCCCGATCTGGCTTCAGCTACTGCAGATTGTACTTTGACAGTAGGCACAACCCGGCGTCATGGCAAATACCGCCAGGAAATTCTTTCTCCCGCAGAGGTGGCCTCCTGCCTCAAGGAGCAGGTCTCCCCCGATTGCCGGGCGGCAATCGTTTTCGGACGTGAGGACAATGGACTGACGACGGAAGAACTATCCCTCTGCCGCTGGCATGCCACCATCCCTACTTCCAATGAGTATGGTTCGCTCAATCTATCTCAGTCCGTACTGCTTTTTTGCTATGAACTTGGCAAAGCGTCAGAATCAGCGGGAGGGGGGCGGCCACTTGAACTGGCAAGATCCGATGAGATGGAGACGCTCTTTGCACATTTTAATGCCACACTGAACAAGGTCGGTTTTCTGAACGAGCAAAATCCTGCGCATATGATGCGTTCGCTCCGACGCATCTTCTTTCGGGCGAATCTGGACAGTCGTGAAGTCACCGTACTGCGGGGAATGTTGACGCAGATTGACTGGGCCAGTTCGGCGTTTGACGGGAGGAAGCGTTCGTGACCCCGACAACAATCGGTCTTATCGCCGGAACTCTCACCAGTATTGCCTCCATTCCGCAGGTGATTAAAACGCTGCAAACCCGTCATGTCCGGGATATTTCCGTCTGGCAACCGCTCCTGTTGGCGTTTGGAGTTGCACTGTGGATGATTTACGGTATTCTCATCGGTGATTTACCATTGATTCTTGCCAACATTACTCCATTGATCTGTAATGTTGTTCTGACCGGAATGAAAATACGGTATAGTAAAGAAGATTGACAGATATGAACAGTACAGCACACACATTTCAGGGAGGAAACACCATGAAAACACTTGTTGTCAGACTTTCGTTAGTTACTGTTATTGCACTGCTGTCTGGATGTGGCTACAACAGCATGCAGGCCAATGAAGAGGCTGTTATCGCAGCCTGGGGGAATGTTGAATCATCCTATCAGCGTCGATCAGACCTGATTCCTAATCTTGTTGAAGTGGTAAAAGGGTATGCCAAACATGAGGCGGACACTCTCAAGGCGGTTACTGAGGCGCGTGCCAAGGTTGGTTCCATGCAGGTTTCAAAGGATGTTCTCAATAACCCCGCCACTCTGAATAAATTTCAGCAGGCACAAGGTGAGCTTTCCGGTGCGCTATCACGGTTGATGGTTGTTGTCGAAAAATATCCTGACCTGAAGGCCAATCAGAACTTTCTTGACCTGCAAAAACAGTTGGAAGGGACCGAGAACCGCATCAATGTCGCCCGTGAGCGTTACAATGCTTCAGTACAGACGTTCAACACCAGCATCCGCACCTTTCCTAACTCACTAACGAATTCACTGATGCTGCATCTGCAGCGCAAGGAGGCGTTTAAGGCTGAAGAAGGGGCTAAGGTGGCACCCAAAGTAAAGTTCTGACTGAAACGTTACTGACGCCATGAACCTGAAACAGGTATTCCTGATAATGCTACTATTGTTGTGGCCGGGACATCTGCCGGCTTTAGAAGTGCCGCCTCTGGCTGGTCGCGTCAATGACCTGGCGCGTATGCTGTCGACCGATTCACTTCAGCGGCTGGAGCAAAAGCTGGCTGTTTTTGAGCGCGAAACGTCCAGCCAGGTGGTGGTTCTTACCGTGCCTTCACTTCAGGGTGATGACATTGATCGGTTTTCAATCAGTGTTGCTGAAGCCTGGAAACCCGGTCAGAAGGGGAGAGACAACGGTGTGCTGCTCGTTATCGCTCAAGCGGAGCGCAAGGTTCGTATTGAGGTCGGTATGGGGCTGCAGGGGGTTCTGCCTGATATAACAGCGGGTCGGATTATCAGAGAAACCATGCGGCCCTATTTGAAAGACAGCAACTATGATCAAGGTATAACTGCCGGTGTCGATAGTATTATCGCAGCCACGAAAGGTGAATTCAAGGGAACCGGCCAATCTGCCCGACAACATGCTACAAAGAAATCGTCCCCTTCATTTATCACTTTGCTGCTGGGGACAGCCGTTGCAGTTGCGGTGCTTGGTCTGTTATCCCGCTATGCAGGCGGGGCTGCCGGAGCAGTTGGTGTCCCTCTGGCAACGTATTTCGCCTTCCCCGGCCTGGGTATGATTACCCTCATTCTCCTGGCAGTGTTTGGGCTTTTCGCCGGTTTACTTCTGAGTATGTTCATGTCAGGTCTTTTTGGCGGAGGTGGATTCGGTGGTTTTGGCGGCGGATTCGGAGGTGGTTTCTTCGGTGGCGGCGGTTCATCATCTGGCGGCGACAGCTTTTCCGGTGGCGGCGGTGATTTTGATGGTGGCGGTGCTTCAGATGATTATTGAAATTCCGATATATTCTTTTCATACCTAAGTGAGTACTCTCTTTGGACATTTTCTCTGAAAAAACAATCCTCACCGTCAGTCGTCTTACCGCTTTATTGCGTGGGGTGCTTGAAGAAAACTTCGAGCAGCTCTGGGTGCAGGGCGAGGTCTCAAATATTTCCTACCCCTCTTCCGGTCATTGCTATTTTACCCTCAAGGACTCCGGTGCCCAGTTGCGCTGTGTTATGTTTAAGGGCTCCGTAAAAAATCTGAAATTTCGCGTGAACGACGGGATGGCATTAATCGCACGTGGACGTATTTCGGTCTACGATCAACGTGGTGAGTACCAGTTGATCTGCGAATACCTCGAACCGGCCGGCATTGGTGCCCTGCAG
The DNA here is from genome assembly GCA_009885845.1 of Geobacter sp. Taxonomy (GTDB): domain Bacteria; phylum Desulfobacterota; class Desulfuromonadia; order Geobacterales; family Pseudopelobacteraceae; genus JACRCG01. The sequence goes on along the minus strand of VFJW01000081.1, from coordinate 40,747 downwards.
ACCGCTTTCGTGCAACTGAAAGAAAAACTGGACGGAGAAGGGCTGTTTGCCGGGTCGCACAAGATACCTCTGCCGCGGTTTCCCCGTAAAATCGGCGTAATTACTTCACCAACCGGTGCCGCTATTCATGATATTCTTAATGTGTTGAAGCGACGCTTTGCTTCACTGGAGTTGTTGCTTTATCCGGTGCGGGTACAAGGAGAAGGCTCTGCGCTGGAGATAGCCCGTGCCATTGATGAGATGAACCGTCTGGCCGAGGTGGATGTTCTTATCGTCGGGCGTGGTGGCGGTTCACTGGAGGATCTGTGGGCGTTTAACGAAGAGGTTGTGGCCCGTTCAGTCTATCGGTCAAAGATTCCGATCATCTCGGCAGTCGGGCATGAAACTGACTGGTCCATCTGTGATTTTGTGGCTGATTTGCGAGCTCCTACGCCTTCAGCTGCCGCTGAAATGGTGATTGAGAGTGCCGAAGAACTCCACGGTAAGCTCGATGCACTTTCCCATCGCTTGAGAAAAGCGGTCGAGAACCAGATGGCTTCTCATTATCGCCATCTGGGAAGTCTGCGCAGGGCGTTGCATGATCCCCGCACTATGCTGGGGCACCTTGTTCAGAGGATGGACGATCTGAACGGGAGACTCGAATTGGGCCTGCATGTGGCGGTCTCACGTCGTCGTGACCGATTTGAACGTCTTCAGGATGCTCTGCAGCATAATGATCCGAACGGGAAGATCAATTCCGTGCGTCATCGGCTTACATTTCTGTTAATGCGGGCGGAAAGTTCGCTGACACAGCGACTGGAAAATATCCGACAGGAATTCGGTGATAATGCTGCACGCATTGAAGTACTCTCTCCTCTTAAAACCCTTGCCCGTGGTTATGCCATTGTGACACGCGGAAACAGCGGTGAGGTGGCCGTCGATGCCGCCACACTGGCAGCTGGTGAACAGCTGCTGTTGAAATTTTACAAAGGTCAAGCCCGTTGCCGGGTAGAATCACTTGAATCCGGCAACACTTGACGCCTGACGCCGTACCTGTATACAATTACTCCACAGGATTTTGAGGGAAACTGATCATGGCAATTGATAAATTTGAAGCATCCCTGAAGAAGCTGGAAGAGATTGTAAAACGTTTGGAAGCGGGCTCGCTTTCTCTTGAAGATTCCTTGAAAGCCTTTGAAGAAGGGGTGAAACATGCCGCCTTTTGTTCAGGCAGGCTGGATGATGCAGAGCGTCGCGTTGAGATTGTTTTGAAGCAGAAGGATGGCTCACTGAAACGTGAGCCATTTGAATCCGGTGAAGATTGACAAAAAGGAACGTCAGATGGATCTGAAAGTATACTTAAAAAGTGAGTGTGCCCGGGTTGATACGGCACTTGATCGGTTTCTTCCGAAGGAGACGGAATTTCCGCAGAGCATCCATAAAGCCATGCGATATTCGGTTTTTGCCGGAGGTAAACGGGTTCGACCGATTCTGATGCTGGCAGCCTGCCAGACTGTTGGTGGTGATTCCGAGCGTGCGATTCCGGCTGCTTGTGCTATGGAGATGATTCATACCTATTCGCTTATTCATGACGACCTGCCTGCGATGGATGATGATGATTTTCGTCGTGGTAATCCGACTAATCATAAGGTTTTTGGAGAGGCGATTGCAGTTCTGGCTGGCGATGCACTTTTGACGGAGGCTTTCAAGCTGATCAGCGATCGCCGCATTACCGGCCAGTGCGAGCCTTCCGGCCTGTTGGCCGTCATCCATGAGATTGCATCCTGTGCCGGATCATACGGGATGGTTGGCGGACAGGTGGTTGATATGGAGAGTGAGGGTGATCAGAATATTGATCTTCCTACCGTACAGTATATACACACTCACAAAACCGGGGCTCTTATCAAGGCATCAGTTGTTGCTGGAGCTCTGCTGGGCGGAGCTGCCGGGCAGCAGTTGGCTGCGATAACCCGTTATGGCGAGGCGGCCGGGCTGGCCTTCCAGATTGCCGATGATATCCTCGATATTGAGGGGACTACCGAAGAAATCGGTAAGGATGCCGGCAGTGACGAGGCCCGAGGTAAAGCCACCTATCCTGCTGTAATAGGAGTGGCTGCCGCAAGGGAAGAAGCACAGGCAATGATGGATGAAGCTTTGCGGGCTCTGGAAATATTTGGCACTGAGGCTGACCCGTTGCGGGCGATTGCTCAATATATTGTGCAGCGCAGGAACTGAAACTATATAATCCGGAACATATACAGGCGTATTTCATGTCAATTCTTGAATCAATACATGTACCTGAAGATCTCAAGCGTCTTCCGGTCTCCCGACTCCCAGAGCTTGCGGCTGACCTGCGACAGGTTATCATACGAACCTGTGCCGCCAACGGCGGCCACCTCTCTCCCTCTTTGGGGGTTGTCGAATTAACAATCGCTCTGCACAAGGTTTTTACCACTCCATCAGACAAGATTGTCTGGGATGTGGGACATCAGGCCTATGCGCACAAGCTGCTGACCGGCCGCCGCGCCAATTTCAGCACATTGCGGACTTTAAACGGTATCAGCGGTTTTCCCAAACGCCATGAGTCGCCGCATGATGTTTTCGATGTCGGCCATTCATCCACTTCAATATCAGCTGCTACAGGTTTTGCCGTTGCCCGGGATCTGGACGGCCGGAATGGAAAAATTCTCGCAGTAATCGGTGATGGCTCGATGACCAGCGGCATCGCTTATGAGGGTATTAATCACGCCGGACATCTTAATAAGGACATGATCATTATTCTTAACGATAATGAGATGTCAATTGCTGAAAATGTTGGTGCTCTGTCCAATTTTTTGATTCGTACGGCCTCGAGTGAATTTATCCACCGTTTCAAAAAAAGTACGGAATCTTTTCTGAAACGACTGGAAATGGGAAAAGGCGTTCTCCATATGGCCCGCAAGATGGAGGAGTCGTTCAAGGGGCTGTTTACACCCGGCATGCTTTTTGAGGCATTCGGCTTTGAATACATCGGTCCGGTTGATGGCCATGATCTGCCGGCGCTGATCGAAACACTCGAAAATGTCAAAAAATTTGACAACTCGGTTCTCATTCATGTTCTGACGAAAAAGGGGATGGGGTATAAACCGGCCGAGGATAATCCGTCGCTGTATCATGGGGTCGGGCCGTTCGAAATAGAGAGCGGTAAAGTGCATAAAGGGAAGGGGGGAGCCGCCTCATATACGGCAGTTTTTGGAGCTGCACTCTGTAAGCTTGCCGCAGAGGATGAGCGAATTGCCGCCATAACGGCTGCCATGCCGGACGGCACAGGCCTCGCCCGGTTTTCCAAAGAATTTCCTGAGCGGTTTTTTGATGTTGGTATAGCCGAACAGCATGGTGTCACGTTTGCCGCCGGTTTGGCGGCAGGCGGGTATCGTCCGGTTTTTGCCGTTTATTCCAGTTTTTTGCAGCGCGCTTACGATCAGGTATGCCATGATGTCTGTCTGCAAAATCTACCGGTGACTTTTGCCATAGATCGCGGTGGAGTAGTCGGGAATGACGGCCCGACTCATCATGGAGCCTTTGATCTGTCTTATTTACGTCATCTTCCTAATCTGACCCTGATGGCTCCGAAAGACGAAAACGAATTGCAACATATGCTGGTAACCGCTATCAACCTTGGAAGCCCGGCTGCAGTTCGTTATCCGCGCGGAAACGGCTATGGAGTTGCGCTGGATCAGACGTTTGTGCCTCTGCCGGTAGGTCGTGCCGAATTGCTTCGTGACGGCGATGCCGCAGTGATTCTAGCACTTGGTACAATGGTACATCCAGCTTTGGAGGCTGCTGACGCCCTTGATTCCGAAGGGATTGCACTAGCGGTCGTAAACGCCCGTTTTGTCAAGCCGCTTGACGAAACATTGATCGTTGCTCTGGCAAAGAAGCATGGAATTCTGATAACCATAGAAGAAAATGCTGTCCAGGGTGGTTTTGGCACCGCGGTCCTCGAGCTGCTTGAACAGCGAGGTCTGAGCGGGATACGAGTACTGCGTCTCGGCTATCCGGACTCCTATATTCCCCAGGGAGAACAGCACGAACTGCGCGCTTTGCTGGGACTTGACAGTGATGGAATTGCTAAGTCTATTCGTTCATTTCTTGGCCGTAAATGACTATCACCGCCAGAATTTTTTTGAGATTCCTCTTCAGTGTCTCCGGCGCCTTTTTTCTGGCGTTGTCCACCGTGTCTGCGGAGTCGATTGACACTGACCCGGTCATGCGCAGCGGCTATGGCCGAGAATTACTGCTGCGTGGGGAGTATGAAAAGGGAATTGAGCAGTTACGGGCGGCCTACCTGCTTTTTCCTCTTAACATCACCTTCAAACGGAATCTGGCTGAAGGATACGCTGCGTTCGGCCATCAGCAATTCAAACAGAAACGCTATGAGCAGGCGGATGGAAACTTCATCAAAGCTCTTGAACTTTACCCTGAAGAAGCCGGATATGTCCTGCTGCGCGGCATCTGTAACTATCACTTGAAAAATTATGACGTGGCGCGATATGAGCTTGAGCGAGCGCGGGGCGCCAAGCAGGATTCAATTGAGATACTCTATTATCTCGGACTCGTGCAGTTTGAATCCGATCGCCGATTGGATGCAATTGAACTATGGGAGCAGGCGCTCAAGCTCTCTCCAGGCCGCAAGGAAATCGCCGATCTTCTTGCAAAAGCACGCAAGGAAAATGCTGTCGAGTCAAACATGGATCGTGGCCACAGTTCCCGATTTGATCTCACCTATGACTCCGGTGTTGAAACGGTTTTTGCGCTCGCAATTCTTGACGTGCTTGAATCGGCTGCCAATCTGGTTGGCGCAGAGCTTGGACTGTTCCCGGAATCCCGTGTGCCGGTTGGTATCTATAAACGTGCAGATTATAAAATGGTTACTGATTCCCCTGACTGGTCAGGTGGATTCTATGACGGCAAAATTCGACTGCCGTTCGGGGCTCTGAATGATGTTACCCCGACGATACGGTCTGTTCTTTATCATGAATATGCCCATGTTATAGTATTTGAGCTGACCCGTGGCAACTGCCCACTCTGGTTGAATGAGGGGATAGCTGAAATGTTCGGCCGCATGCAGCAGAACCGTCCTCTCCCGGAATTAGGGCGTGCTGTTCGTACGGGGGCGCTGATTGATTTCAAGAAGCTGGAAACCAATTTCAGCGGACTTTCTTCTTCAGCAGCCTCATTGGCGTATCAGCAAAGTTATTCGCTGGTCAATTACATGGTCACCGCATACGGGTGGCACCGGATCAAGGAGATCCTGTCGGGTCTGGGGAAAGGACTCGCTTTTAATGAATCTGTCGCGTCGGCACTTAAAGACTACAATGTGAATTTTGATACCCTGGAAAAGGAATGGCGCACTACATTGGAACGGGAAATGATGACGGGCAGGTAATTAATGTATTGCTTTGTAATGTTTGCCATGCTATACAGTCATTCTTTCGTCGGTGAGTAGCGCAGCCTGGTAGCGCACCTGCCTTGGGAGCAGGGGGTCGCTGGTTCGATTCCAGTCTCACCGACCAGATATTTCAAGCACTTACAGTTAATTCTGTAGGTGCTTTTTTGTTTGTTTGAATTGTAAGTAATGTGTTACTGGAACTTGATTCGGCTGTTTTGTAAAATTCCTTCCGCGAGAATTGGTAGGCGATCTCCCTTCTGCCAGTCACTTCATCAAAATTCTCAGCGCCTGTTTCAGCAATTCCTCAACACCGGCTCCGTTGCTGGCATCAAGCCCACCCATCGCCTTCCTGACCTGCGGTTCCTTATACCCCAGGTTGATCAGTGCCGAGATCACATCATCAACTATATCCTCAGTCGGGATGCCACGCCCACCTATCTGTGGCAAAGTAGAGATGTCAAGTTTGCCGATTTTGTCCTTCAATTCAAGTATCAGCCGTTCGGCGGTTTTCTTGCCGATCCCGGGGATAGAAGAAAGCTTGAGAATATCTCCTGTCCCAAGCGCCTGCGCCAATGTTGCCGGTTGGATGTTGGAAAGAATGTCGCGCGCCAGTTTGGGGCCGACACCTGATACAGAGATGAGCAGTTGAAAGAAGGTTTTTTCCAGTCGGGTACGGAAGCCGTAAAGCTGGATGGCATCCTCTCGTACGCTGGTATGAATATGCAGAGTAACCTCGCCGGTTTCAGGCAGTTCGTAATAGGTGGAAAACGGGATCATCACCCTGTATCCGACGCCATTAACATCAAGGATAATATGATCGGGTGATTTGTAAGCTATTTTTCCGGTCAGCAGTGCAATCATGGTTTATAGTTCCTCCAGGACGTCTGCCGTTTTGAAACAGCAGGGCCGGCTTGTTGAATCAGCTTGTGAGAATTGATATGGCAGACCGCAACCGCAAGGGCGTCAGAGGCATCAGCTTGTGCAATTTCAGGCAATCCAAGTAAGGCCTTGAGCATTTTCTGTACCTGTTCTTTCTCAGCCCGCCCCTGACCGACGACCGCCTGCTTGACCTGGAGTGCCGTATATTCGGAGACCGGCAGACCACAGTGAACCGCTGCGACAATGGCAGCGCCGCGGGCCTGTCCCAGCTTGAGGGCACTCTGGGGGTTGGTTGCAAAGAAGATGTTTTCGACCGCCGCCTGATCGGGCCGGTAACGGGCGATCACTTCCAGAAGACCGTCAAATATCCTTTTCAGGCGCCCGGGAAAATCAACGGCGGTATCGGTGAAAATGGCACCGTTATCAATGTGTACGAGGCGGTTCCCGACCTTTTCCACGATGCCGTAGCCGGTAATGCGTGAACCAGGGTCTATGCCGAGTACTCTCATGTGACAATCCCCCGCAGATATCCTGAACCTCATGATGTCTGCAACGTACTAAAAAAACGGGCGCCCAACGTATCGGGCGCCCTGTGTGAATATTCCGGTGCCGGGTGCTACTTGCGCAGAACTTTGATGACGGCCGAAAAATCCTCTTCGCCGAGACCGGCATCAACTCCAGCCTGATACACCTTGCTTGCCGACTCGGCAGCCGGAAGAGTCAGGCCGACCAGTCTGGCGGCATTCATAACCATATGTAGCTGGTCGTTGACATACTTGAGAGCCAGACTGCGGGAGAAATCCCCCCGGGCCATGGAGCGCCCCTTCTGGTGGAACAGCGGTGATGCCACCCCGCGTGTATCAAGAACTTCCAGAATCTTGTCGGCGTTGAACCCCATTTTTTCCCCGAGTACCAGACCTTCAGCGAGTACCTGTACCAGTTCGGCCTGGACCATGTTAACGATGAACTTCATCTTGGTCGCGTCGCCGACCTGGCCGACATGGATCGTATTGAGTCCGAAAAAGGAGAACGGTTCGCGGCATTTTCCCGCCAGGGCAGGGTCGCCGGAGGTAATGATCGTCATGAGCCCGTTGACTGCGTGGTCTTTGCTGCCCCACACCGGCGCATCGAGATACTGGACATGTTTCCGGGCGCACTCTTCCGACAGTTTCATGGTGGTTTCAAGAGAATGCGAACCCATATCAGCCAGAATAGTACCGGCATCGATCCCGGCCAGTATGCCGTTTTCGCCGAAAAAGAGCGGCCCCAGCTCATCACCCTCGGGAACTATAGCAATAACAAGATCACGGCCCTTTGCCGCTTCGAGTGCCGAGGATGACGTCTTGGCTCCGGAAGCCGCCACTTCCTGCATGACAGCGGTCTCGGTGTCAAACACCGTCAGTTCATAGTTTCCTTTGGCGAGATTTACCGCCATATGTCGTCCGACTGTGCCCAGTCCGATAAATCCTATTTTATGAAGCATGCAATACCTCCTGTAGGTAGTTGAAATTTAAATTAATTGTCAATTTATATGAGTTCGTGCCGGCTGGCAATAATCAAATTCATGCCGGCGACTTTTTCCCTGAACTTCAACGGGAAACGACGACGCCAGCCCGCTCACACACATCAGCTATTCTGCAGGTCGAACAGCGTGGCGAAACCGGGTGGCAATGATTCTGGCCGAAAGCGACTAACAGGTCGTTGATCTCAATCCAGTATTCAGGGGGGAGCTGCGACCGCAAGACCTTTTCAGTCTCATCAGGGGTTCTGGTTGAAACGTAGCCGAGGCGGTTGCATATGCGGTGAACATGGGTATCTACACAAATTCCCGGCTTAGCGAAGCCAAGGGTCATGACCAGATTTGCAGTTTTTCGGCCGACCCCCTTGAACTGCAGCAGCTGGTCGATTTCATCCGGTACGGCTCCATGAAATTCTTCTGTCAGACGGCGGGATAACAGTGCTATCTGGTCCGCCTTAACTCGGTAAAATCCTGCGGGATAGATCAATTCAGCAATTTTTTCTGCAGTCAACAGCACCATTTCTTCAGGGGATTGCGCCTGAGTAAAAAGCCGGGCAGAAGCCCGGGCGGTCACTTCATCTTTGGTCCTCAGTGAAATGAGGCAGGAAATCAGAACCTTGAAGGGACTGCCGTTACACTGGGCAACTATGGTTACTGCCGGAGTCTTCCACCCTTTGTATTCTTCACGCAGTGTCGCAATAACGGCATGTATCTCTTTAAATTTCATTGTGCCGATTCTACCGTATGCTGAACCTCTCTGCAATAGCGGTTTTACTTTTTGGCCTCGGCGCGTTACTATGCTGCCAATGAAGATCGATTTGCACATACACTCCAGTTATTCGGACGGCGCATATACACCCGCCGAGCTTGTTGTCCTGGCCGGGAAACTGGATGTGGGGGTGATTGCAATTGCCGACCACGATTCAGTAGCAGGGGTTGAGGAAGCAACCGCTGCGGGTGCTATCGCTGATATTGAAGTTCTTTCTGCCGTTGAGCTTTCTGTGCAGTTTGATGAGTGGCAAGATGTACATTTGTTGGGGTATGGAATTGACTATAATGATGAAAAGTTTTTGCAGAGTCTTGAAGGTTTCAGGCAGCGTCGTGAAGGTCGAAACGATGAGATACTTGGACGTGTGAACGAACGTTTGCATGCCGAGGGACGATTTCCTTTGGACCGTAATAATGTACAGGCTTATGCACGGGATGCCGTTGGTCGTCCGCATATTGCCCGGGCATTGCTGGAACAGGGATATGCAGATTCTGTTGAGGATGCGTTTCGGCGGTATCTTGTGCCGTGCAATATCCCCAAAAGCTATTGGCCGATGGATGGAGCGATTGCTGAAATTCATCGTATCGGCGGTGTTGCTGTGCTCGCTCACCCGACCAGTATATCTAAAGAGACCGGAACTCTCGGTCGTATTATAACTGAACTTCAGCAGTCAGGTCTTGATGGCATTGAGGTTTATAACAATATGGGTTGGCCGCTTGAGATTGAATTTCTGCGGCGTACCGTAGAGGAGTGCGGACTTTTGGTGACCGCCGGTTCAGATTTTCACGGAATAGAAGAGGGACTGGAAATTGGAAGAGGGCGAGAAGGTATGCACTTTGGCAGCGCCCTGCTCGCCCCCCTGTATGAACGGATACAACGCGTGAGGAGGTAATCGCCTACATCACTTCTTTGTATGCTTTGTAGTCAACCACGACAATATCTGCTTTGACCGATGTAACTCCCTTGACTGCTTTAATAATAGCAATGGCCGCCTTTTTCTGGGATTCGGAAACAATATAGCCGCTGACTGTTACCGCACCCTTTACGCTCGAAATTGTAAAAGGTCGATAATCCTCTAAAACCGAGGCGTTAAGAAGAGTTGTCTCAATTTTTTTGGACAGGATAACACTGTCAATTACAGTAACAGCGGATTTATCAGACTCTTTTAAAGCAGGTTCTTTGGTTGCTGCAATAATACAGTCTATAATTGTCGACTCCGAAAGACGGGACGTATTAAAGGTCACATCATAATAATCTGGATCAAGCCAGTCACGGTCAAAATAGTAGTGAATGAAACCACCCCGCTGGTGATCACTACGGCGAATCAATGAACGAGCCATATCAGGATCAATCCACTCTCGCTCGGCAAAGCGCTCCACTCTTTCTTCGAAGTCAGCTATGAACCTGAGACGGAGAACGTTTTTGCACTCTTTCAGTAAATCCTGGCCGCCTCTGCCATAAATGATAACGTTCCCTTTACGGGCAAGATCAAGGATGATCAGTTCTATGGTATTCAATGCCGCCGCGCGCTTTCGATCCTCTGCCGTTACGTAGGAGGGCGGTTTTTCATCAACCATTTGCAGTATTTCCGGAGTTAAACCGTATTTGGATGAAATCGATTTAATTCGAGGTCCGTCAATAAGGGTGTATTTAAGTCTCTGGGCAACTTCCAGGGCGATCTGATGAGCCCCTGTACCCATTTCGCGTGATATGGTGATTATTGCCATTATTCAACCCCCTATAAAACTTCTGAGTAACTTTGCTTATAGCATGTTAAATATCGGTATACAAGTTGATCGTGATAGTGGAATTGAGTAATGTGTCGTCCCTGTTGTGATGTGTGTTTTCAGATGCTCATTCTGCGGTTATTCCAGCGCTACTCCCACCGTCACAATCATCTTCCGCAGAGCGCCGCCCTGAGTAATTTCCAGTGGGATCCGGATAGTTCTCCCTTCGGAAATGACCTCATGTGGTAATAGTACAACCTGAGGATGGACTTCAGAATGAGGCAGGTGATCGGGAACTGCTGAAATTTCATCCCGAGTCGGTTCATCATCCTCGCTTTCTGAAAGTTGGTTGGGAAGAGAAATTGTTTCATCGCATTCATTTTTTGTTGTAATCCGGTCAAGTACCTGGCGAGAAAGTGTTGTCAAGGCTTCGAGCAGGCCCTCACCGTTGCCAGCGTTGAAACGGCAGGTTTCCAGGGTGTCAAGATCGAGTGCTGCAGCAATTTCTGTTATATCAACCGGTTTATTCTCTTTGGTAACGCTGTTAAATTGAAGAACTGCAGGAGTTTCGTGAAGACCTACTCCATATGCAGACAGAAAATCCCGCAATTGTGATACGCTCTCTCTGTTTTCTGATTCGTGCGCAGCATCAGGAATAATAATAATCATAATCCCGTCGGCACCTTTAAGAGTCATTTTCCAGGTTGCAGGGTTTGTGACGCTTCCGGTAAGTGTGTAGACATGGAGACGAACTCGATAACCATTTGGCAGCGGTGATTCAAACGGACTGAAATCAAAAAACAGAAGATTGTCAGATCCGGCGGGAACAGTTCGAAGGACGCCTCGCAATGAAGGCTTTATTCTGGAATAAATATAGGTGAGAGCGGAATTTTTACCGCATCCAGGTGGCCCGTAATAGACTATTTTTGCGTTGATCTCTTTTTTGGCGTGGTTAATGAGCGCCATAACGAGCTCCTTACTTTTTCTTGTTCAACAGAAGCCGTTTAGCCATGGTCGATATTACTGAAGGGATATTTTTACTTTTGGCAAAATAGGCCAGATCCTTCTCGCTCATAGTACCCAGATATCTGGTAGAGTTCTGAATCAATGTCCGGTTGCTCTCGATTAACGCTTTTCGTATTTTATAGCTTTTTATCCATTCTTTGTTGGCACAGATCAACCGCATGATCTCGTCATTTTGAATCCCGGCTTTAATAAGTGTCAGAATTTCTCCCTCGGTAATTCGAGGATTTTTTATGACGCTGCCTGAAACCAGTTTGTTTGCATCCTTTACAAGAAGAGAGCGCCACTCTTTATCTCCAGAAAGCGCCATCTTTATCTTTTCGCCGATGCCCATAAGCTGGGCCATTTTATATTTACTGAGAAACTCCTCGCTCTCTTCATTGGCGGAATCTTCGCCCTCAATCTCAGCGCCCTGCTCGCTTTGAGCTGTTTCGTCTTCTACGTCTTTGATATCTAAAGTATCTGCGATAATAGAAATATCGGAGATCGGAGCGGGGGCGGGATAATTAAGACTAATGGACCGAAGGGCATCAAGAACCAGAGGATGCGGTTGAACAGAATCCATGTACTCTCTGATTACACTACCTGGCAATTCCGAAAGACTGGAGATGGCGGTCGTGCGTACGGCAAGGTCAGAATCCTTTGAGAGACAGAACAAAACCATCACATGATCCGGTGTTTCCAGGCCGGCCGCTGCTTTGCACCCGGCGAGCCTGATTTCCTGAGAAGTCCCCGGTCGGACGTATGCCGCCACAGCCGGGGATATAGTTAGTTTTATTTTTTCTGCCATCTGGGGCTATTTCTGCGAAAGAGTTGCTTTTATTCCGGCTGACTTCAGCTTGTTAAGGGCAGCGTCAGCTTCCTTCCTGTTTTTGAAAGGGCCAATTGACAGACTCTGAGATGGTATTGCTATATCAATCTGCTTTAAGGTTGTAGTAATGCCGACAGCTTTCAAGCGCTCTTTTTCAGAGTTTGCAGCATCAATTTGTAAGTATGACCCGGCATATACGGCGAACCGTCCCCCCTGATCAATAATAAATACATCGGAGGTATGACGTTTAAGCAATGCCATTGTAGACTGCGCTGTTGCCCGATTATCGGATTCCGATACAAACAGGCGGTTCATAGTCGTTTTTTTGCGTTCAGAGGGTTTTGCAACTGGTTTAAAACCGGCCGTTCGTATGCGCCCCATGTCCGCTGACAAAGCACCTTCGAGAACGTAATTGCCGACAATGAGCGTCCACGAGTCTGATGCTGATGGTTTGGCTTTTGCAACAGTTCCCTGTTTCTTCTGACTTGCAGGAACCGGCTTTTTCACACTATCCGGTGCAGTACTCTTCTTGTCTACTACTGCTGGTTTTTTTATCTCTGCTGCGGGTTTTTTTACTTCAGCCTTGGCAGCAACTATGTTGTGTCCCTTTGTATCAGAAGCTCGCGGCGGCAGCGGCTGTTTGCCGGCAGGTTTTGTCGCCTCTGTATTATTTGATTCTTCTTTTGGTTTTGACGGCGCTGTAACGGTCTTTTCAGGAGGAGTCTCTGCTGGTTTTGCGGGCGCAGCAACCGGCTTGGCAGCCGGAGTTTCTGCGGGTGTCGCCGGTGCGGTAACCGGTTTTGATGCCGGAACCGGTGCGGTTTTCGACTCTTCCACCTTTTCCGGCGGTTTCGCCGTAGCTTTTGCAGGATCACCCTCGCGGGCCGGCAGCGGTATTTTGACATCCTGCGGTGCGGAAGCGGGAGCGGGGGAATCGGCAATTTTTTGAGTTTCCTGTGGTTTGATCAGGTCGGTAAAAAAATAGACGTACGTAAAACCTCCGACCAGTATCAGCAAAAGTACCAGAAGAGCACTCTGCTTCTTTTTTTCACCGGGTGCTTCCTGCTGCTGAGAGTCGTCCGTTTTTTTACTGAATTTAAAGTCCATGAAAAACCTCCCTATGTAAGTTCAAGTAAAAAGTGATTTGTAGCGTTTTTCCGGCTGATAATCACTTCGTTAATGCATGTATCCCGATAGTCGGATCTGCCGTTTAGTGATGGGAATCTTTTCTCTCTGCCAGAGATTCGGCAACTATTTTTTGAGACAGATGCGAAGGCACCTCTTCATAATGAGAAAATTCCGTGCTGAACAATCCCCGGTCACTCGTCATAGATTTGAGGTCATTGGAATAGGCCAAAACTTCCGACATCGGTACAATCGCCCGGATAATCTGTGAATTTGCTTTGGGTTCCACGCCTACAACCTTGCCGCGCCGTGAGTTGAGATCACCTATAACATCACCCATATTCTCGTCAGGAACCGTAATTTTCATATTTGTAATAGGTTCAAGCAGAATCGGTTTGCAAAGTTCCATAGCCTTTTTAAATGCCATTGAACCAGCTACCTTGAAAGCCATTTCAGAGGAATCTACGGTGTGAAAAGAGCCGTCATAAAGGGCAACTTTGAAGTCAACGACCGGATAGCCGGCGAGAAAACCATCCACGCTGGCCTCCTGAATTCCTTTGTCAACAGCAGGGATATACTGGCGCGGAATGACTCCTCCGACAACTTTATCATCAAAAACATATCCTTCACCCCGACCAGTCGGGGACATTTCAATCCAGCAGTCGCCATACTGTCCGCGTCCTCCGGATTGTTTCTTGTATTTTCCCTGCACTTTTGCAGTCCCGCGAATTGTCTCAAAGTAGGGCACCTTAGGAGTCTTAAGCAGAACTTCCACGCCGAATTTGCGCTTCATTTTTTCAACGATTACCTCAAGATGCACCTGCCCCATGCCGGAAATAATAAATTCCTTGGTCAGTGGGTCGCGGTGCGACTCAAGCGTCGGTTCTTCTTCAATCATCCGGTGCAGTGCGCTATGTATTTTGTCCTCATCTGCTTTGGTTTTAGGCTCGATTGCGTAAGAAATCACCGGCAGAAGCTGTTTTGCCGGTTCATAGATAATCGGTTTGGCAGGATCACAGAGCGTATCGCCGGTTACGGTTTCCTTGAGTTTGGCAACGGCAACAATATCCCCCGCAACAGCCTGTTTGATCGGATGTTGCTTTTTCCCCTCCAGTTCGTAAATCTGGCCGATTCGTTCTTCAACCCCTTTTGTTGAGTTAAATATCGTTGAATCAGAGTTGAGTACCCCGGAGTATACTCTGAAAATGGTTATTTTCCCGGTGTACTGGTCAGAAGTCGTTTTGAAAACGAGTGCTGAGAATGGCTCTTTTTCATCCGGAGCACGTTCGATAATCTGTTCTGTTTTAGGGTGAATGCCGACTGCTCTGGTTCGATCAAGCGGTGAGGGGAGGTAGGCGCAGATTGCATCCAGCAGGTGAGATACGCCGATGTTGGCAGTTGCAGCTCCGCAGAGGACGGCAGTGAAAGTATTGCGCATTGTGCCGACCCGGAGACCATCTATAATTTCTTCTGTAGTAAGATCGCCGTTTTCCAGGTATTTTTCGGTAAGAGCATCGTAGGCCTCCGCTACCGTTTCGACCATCTGTTCGCGCAGACGTGCTGCTTCTTCAGCGCATTCAGCAGGGATTACCCCTTCAGTATATTTTCCTGAACCATCTTTTGCGTAATAACAGGCCTTCATGGTGATCAGGTCGATAATCCCTTCAAAAGCGTCTTCAAGACCGATCGGCATCTGGATAGCGACACCCCGTGCCCCCAACATTTTTTCCATATCATCAATCGCCCGCAGGAAACTTGCCCGTTCACGGTCGAGTTTGTTGACGAATGCGATGCGTGGGATTTCAAAGTCATTTGCCCAGCCCCAGATTTCCTCTGTTTGGGCCTTGACTCCCGATATTGCCGAGAGAATGATTACCGCACAGTCAAGAGTACGCATGCAGGCACGGGTATCAGCAATGAAGTTGCCATAGCCGGGAGTGTCGACGATGTGGATGGAATGTCCCTGCCACTCGCAATGATCAAGCGCCGAGGTGATAGAAATTTTTCGTTTGATCTCCTCCGGTTCGAAATCCATAGTTGAAGTACCGTCATCAACCCGACCGAGTCGGTCGATCATTCCGGTGTTAAACAGAATTGCCTCTGAAAGCGACGTTTTACCGGCACCACCATGTGCGATGATACCCAAGTTGCGGATCTTGCTGGTTTCAAACTGTCCCATAGAACTGCCTCCTTGTGTGCAATATAGACTTCGCTGTCCGTACAAAATCACTTCGTGTATTTCGTGGAAAATATCTGATCAACGGTTTCTTTCGTACAAAATCCTCAGACCGTCAAGAGTCAGGTTCTCATCGACCTCATTAATTGTTTTCGATTCCGGAGCTATCAGAGAAGCCAGGCCGCCGGTAGCGACCACCCGAAACTCTTCATGTGATTCGGCCCGGATATGCTCGACAATTCCGTCCACAAGACCGACGTAGCCAAAGAAAATTCCTGCCTGCATCGAGTTGACGGTGTTCTTTGCAATGACATGAGGTGGTTTGATTATATCAATTCTCGGTAGTTTGCTGGCCCGCTGAAAGAGCGCTTCTACAGAAATAGCGAGGCCTGGCGCAATAGCGCCGCCACAGTATTCCCCTTTGCCATTGACGTAATCGAAGGTTGTGGCGGTTCCGAAATCGACAATTACCAACGGGCATTTATATTTTTCATACCCAGCCACAGCATTAACAATCCGGTCTGCTCCGACTTCCCGGGGATTATCGTAATGGATTGGCATCCCGGTTTTGATCCCAGGGCCGACAACATAGGGGGTTAGATTAAAAAAATCGTGGGAAATAGCCTCCATGACGCCGGTCAGCGGTGGAACGACTGAAGATATAATGGAAGCCTTGACTTCTGAAAAGCCCAGTCCTGCCTGATCAAACAGGCTGTGAAGGAGCACTGCGTACTCATCAGAGGTACGGGATTTGTCGGTTGAAAGCCGCCAACTGCGGACAAGCTGCGTATCGTCATACACACCCAACACTATGTTGCTGTTGCCGACGTCAATTACCAGGAGCATTCAGATTACCCTCACATCCCCGCAGGTGATTCGGTGCAGTTTGTTATCGTCGGAGCGGAGCAGCATTGCCCCATCGGAATCTATGCCGATAAAACGACCTCCGGTACATTCGGTTCCGGAGTCGCTGACAACTACCTCACGGCCGGCAGCATTGCAGCGGCGCTGCCACTCCTCACGTACCGGTCCGAAGCCGTGTTGAAGAAAGTCCGCATACAACTGGCCCAGTTCACGAAGCATGGTGCCGGCAAAACTCGAACGATCAACCCGAACTCCTGACTCCAGAAAAAGGGACGTGGCCGGATGGCGTAAATCATCGGGCAACTGGTCTGCCGTCATATTAAGATTGATGCCGATACCGAGAATAACAAAGTTTATGCCGTCAGTTTCCGCACTCATTTCATTTAACAGGCCTGCCACTTTTTTCCCGGAGACCAGTACGTCGTTGGG
Source organism: Geobacter sp. (assembly GCA_009885845.1). GTDB lineage: Bacteria > Desulfobacterota > Desulfuromonadia > Geobacterales > Pseudopelobacteraceae > JACRCG01. The sequence continues at coordinate 24,015 of VFJW01000081.1, read as the reverse complement.
CCATTTAATTTCAGCGGTCAGTTCAGTTGTCAGCTCAATTGCCCGTGCAGCAGCCACTGCAGAAAGAAATGTCAGTTGAGGTGCCTCGTGCGGCATTATAGCAGGTCGCAGAACTATCGAACAGTACAGATTGACTCCGGCAGGAGAAGCCCATACTCTGCCGCGTCGCCCCTTGCCGCCGGTCTGTGCATCCGCCAGTACAACGGCGCCTTCGATAGCTCCATTTTCAGCCAGACGAAAGGCATCGACATTAGTAGAGGCGGTCTTGTCTGAATACTCAAGCGGTGCACCGATTGTAGTGCCCGCCAACAATGCTGCTACGTCGTGCGGATTAATAATATCAGGCGAAGAGATAAGCCGATAGCCGCGTGACGACACCGCTTCGATTCGATAGCCTGTGGCTCTCATTGCGGTTATATGTTTCCAGATTGCAGTCCGCGATACACCAAGTTCTCTGCTGAGAAATTCGCCGGAGATATATCCGGACTTAGTGCGGAACAGTCGCAGTATGGCAGCGGTTCTCTGGTGCATTCATATTCTCCCGGTTGTTAGGCCTGGTCGAGAAGCATTGAAATATCCATTGCCCGTGGCGAATGAGTCAATTCTCCTACCGAAATAATATCCACGCCGGTCTCGGCAATTGACCGTACGCGCTGCAGGTTGACTCCGCCAGAGGCCTCAACAAGTGCCCGACCGCCAATGATGTTTACTGCGATCCGCATATCATCGAGATTCATGTTATCGAGCATTATGATGTCAGCCCCTGCTGCGATGGCTTCATCAACCTGTGTCAGAGTTTCTGTTTCTATCTCAATTTTCAATGTGTGAGGTATGTAGGCGCGGGCCCTGCGGATCGCTTCGAAAATGCCTCCGGCAGCAACGATGTGATTTTCTTTGATCAGGACGCCATCATAGAGACCGGTGCGGTGGTTAATGCCGCCTCCGATCCGCACGGCATATTTTTCAAGCTGCCGCAGTCCCGGAGTTGTCTTACGGGTGTCGACGATTCGGGCTTTGGTCCCTGCGACCGCTTCGACAAAGCGGGAGGTGAGCGTTGCGATGCCGCACATTCTCTGAAGCAGGTTAAGCGCAACTCGCTCTCCCATCAAAAGCTGCGAAGCTTCTCCATGTACTGTTGCTAAAATGGTCCCGGCCGACGCCTTTTCACCATCACTCAGGCATGGCTTAAAACTGCTGGCCGAATCAAGAATGCTGAATACCCGGCCAGCGGTAGCAAGACCTGCCACCACAAGAGGTTCCTTCGCAATCAACCGTGCAGATGCGGGTCGTTTTCCCGGCACCACAGCCTGGGTAGTTATGTCGCCGGTATGAATATCTTCAAGAAGTGCCTGCTCGATCAGACGGTCAATCATTATCATAATGGTCACCTGGGCTCTAAAGTGCCATGATCTATATCACAGCGTTTAAAGTGTATCAACCGCTATGAAGACGGCTAGCAATTACAATAGTGACTGAGTGGTCGTTTTTTTGTCTGCCAAGATTAACTTCTTGACAAGAGACTTTCAACGAGACTATTATTTTTCACTTTTAGTAAAAGTTGTGTTGTAATGTTTCAAAAAAGCCGAACTGCTTTTTAACTAAACTAAAAAATGGAGATTGGAAAATGGCAAAGTATAAAGATTCGCTAGAATATCACTCAAGCGGCCGCAAAGGCAAAATCGAAGTAATATCTACCAAACCCTGCCAGACAGCAGCGGACCTGTCGCTGGCCTACTCTCCCGGCGTAGCCGAGCCCTGCCTGGCCATCCAGCAGAACCCTGAGGATGCCTACAAGTACACAGCCAAGGGCAACCTGGTGGCAGTAGTTTCAAACGGCACCGCTGTGCTGGGACTGGGTAACCTCGGCGCCCTGGCCGGCAAACCGGTCATGGAAGGCAAGGGTATTCTCTTCAAACGTTTTGCCGACATTGATGTCTTCGACATCGAACTGGACACCGAAGATCCGGATGAAATCATCAAAGCCTGCCAGTTGCTTGAGCCGACCTTCGGCGGCATCAATCTGGAAGACATTAAAGCCCCGGAATGCTTCTACATCGAGGAAACCCTCAAAAAGACCATGAAAATTCCGGTCTTCCACGATGATCAGCACGGCACCGCCATTATCTCCTCAGCCGCCCTGATCAACGCTCTGCACCTGGTTGACAAGAAGATCGAAGACATCCGCATCGTCGTCAATGGAGCAGGCGCTTCCGCCAACTCCTGTGCCAAGCTGGCCATCGCCCTCGGTGTACAACCGAACAACATGATCATGTGCGACACCAAGGGTGTCATCTACAAGGGGCGAGTCGAGGGCATGAACCCCTACAAGGAACTCTTCGCAGCCGACACTCACTTCCGTACGCTGGAAGAAGCCGCCAACGGTGCTGACGTCCTCTTTGGCCTCTCTGCCAAAGGATCATTCACCAAAGAAATGGTCGCCAGCATGGCCCCTAACCCGATCATCTTCGCCATGGCCAACCCTGACCCGGAAATCACCCCCGAAGACGCCCATTCTGTAAGGAATGACGTCATCATGGCCACCGGCCGCTCCGACTATCCCAACCAGGTCAACAACGTTCTCGGTTTCCCCTTCATCTTCCGCGGCGCCCTGGATAGCCGCGCCAGCTGCATCAACGAAGAGATGAAACTGGCCGCTGTCAAAGCCCTGGCCAGCCTGGCCCGCGAAGAGGTGCCTGATTCAGTGAGCAAGGCGTATGGTAATGTCAAGTTTGCCTTCGGCCGCGATTATATCATCCCCAAGCCGTTCGACCCCCGAGTACTGCTCCACGTTGCGCCGGCTATTGCACAGGCTGCTATGGAGACAGGAGTTGCCGGCCAGCCGATTGAAGACATGGCTAAATATATAGAACACCTTGAATCGACTCAAGGCAAATCGAAAGAGATTATGCGTATGGTCATCAACAAGGCCAAGAGTGATCCAAAAACGATTGTATTTCCGGAAGGCGACAACGAGAAGATTATCAGAGCTGCAAAAGAATTGGTAGAAGAGGGAATTGCAAGGCCGATTCTGATAGGCGACAAAAAGAAAATCGGTCAAAAGTTGGCAGACTTGAATATCGAGCTGGATGTTCCTGTTATTGATCCGGGAGATTCAGAGCTGACTGAAAATTATGCCGATGCGCTTTACAATCTGCGCCAGCGCAAAGGGCTGACTCTGTCAGAATCTCAGCGCCTTCTGCGTCGTAAATCGCGGATTCATTTTGGCTCCATGATGGTGCACATGGGAGATGCCGACGCATTGCTGGGTGGTATTGATACACACTATCCCGAAACGATCCGTCCCGCATTGGAAGTTGTCGGGAAGCAGAAAGGTCTTTCCAGTGTACACGGCCTCTATATGATGGTTTTCAAAAAGGGCGTATATTTCCTTGCTGATACGACAGTGACCATCGATCCGACTGCCGAGGAACTTGCTGAAACCGCAATTCTGGCTGCAGAGAAGGTCCGTATGCTTGATATCGAGCCGCGAGTAGCCATGCTATCATTTTCAAATTTTGGGTCGGTAAAACATCCACAGGTTGATAAAGTGCGCAAGGCCACCGAGATAGTTAAACAGAGAGCACCTGGTCTGATAGTGGAAGGAGAAATGCAGGCTGACACAGCTGTAGTCCAGGAACTGCTCGAAGGGTTTACCTTTTCAAAGCTTAAAACCAACGCCAATATTCTGATTTTCCCCGACTTGAGTTCGGGAAATATCTGCTACAAACTGCTGCATCACCTGGGGGGTGCCGAGGCGATCGGACCGATTCTGATGGGAATGAATAAACCGGTTCATGTTCTGCAGCGTGGTGACAGTGTTGACGATATTGTCAATATGGCTGCCATTGCTGTTGTGGATGCTCAAACAGTATAATTTTAATTTATGGCACATAATTTGTAAACATTATTTCTTTTTCAAAAGGCACGGGAACAGGCTCAGGCTGCACTCCGTGCCTTTTGTTTTATATTTTAAGATGTTGAGGCTGTTTATTGACGGCGAAAATGTGTGGCCGATAACGTAAAATCACCGGAAAGTTTGAATGACCACGGTTATTTGCCGCATATATTCATGATTTTAACTTCAAAGAAGATATTTCTTAATTATATCCGACAGTAAAGGTTTGACATGCCTCGTAAATTGCATTAGTTTCAGCCCGTTGAGTATACGAGTTATTTCAGGAGGCTCAGATGTTTCTTCTCCCCAAGGGCAACCCTTTATTTGAAAATCTGGCTGTTTCGAAACTGAATCTTCCAGATGTGCTAACGAAATTGAGTAATGGTACTTTTACCGGCTACGCAAGTTTTATTTTCCAGTCGAGTACCGCTATCCTGGTTTTTGAAGCGGGGAAATTGGTCAGTGTGCTTGTAGAAGGGCAGAATGGCAAGCGAGAGGCTGGTTTTGAGGCGCTCTCAGCTCTTGCAGAGCTCATGGTGACGACAGGGAGCGGTGCCCTGAATGTTTATAAGCTTTCCAAAGATCTTACTATGTGTATTCATGCCCTTCTTGAAGGTGAAACCCTCTACAAAGCCCAGGATCTCAAGCTGATCGATATTAATTCCCTCCTGAAAAAGGTAAAAGATGATCAAATGAATGGCTGTCTGCGCATCTACACCGATGAGCATTCAGCCATGATTTTTTATAAAGACGGAAATCCTCTCGGTTTTTTCCATGATGGAGCAAGTGATATAGAAACTTCATCCACTGAGTCGCAAAAAATAGCCGGACTGCCTGGCGCCAAGATTGACCTGTTTTCTACTCAAAGCGCCGATGAATTAATGGATTCGAACCTCCTAGAAGTGACAAATATCCAGAAAATATGGGATACCAGTGTTGCTCTTCATAAATCTGAAATTGACAAAACAAATCTTGACCGTCAGGAGCGTGAAAAAAAAGTAGTATCGATGAAACTTGCGGAGTTGGAAAACACGGTAAAAGAAATTGTAGGGGAGTATGTCGGCAGGGTTGGGCGCGGTATTGTAGACAAGGAAATTTCAGACAATGGCGGGAATTCATGCCTCATTGATGCCGATGGAACCGAGAAATTTATGAAAGGTGTAGAGCGGGCGGCAAAACTTCTCGTCAGCGGCACGAATATCAAGTTGATGATGGAGAAGCTTTCGGCAGCAATTTCTATCGGCAAATCTGAGTTTTAATTTTATCGATACGTACTGGAGGATATAATGGAAAAGTTTTTTGAACTGCTGACCCAAATGAATCCGTTTGACCTTGTCCAGGTTATTTTCTGGGGATTGGCCGGCGCCATCAGTTTTTACTTCAGTTTGGGTAATGCCCGTGTCTGGACAAGTATCTCGATCGGTTTCTTTCTGATATTTCTCAGTCAGGCATATGGTATTAACCCGTGGGCGCATTACCAGAAACTTACCGCTTTCCACTATATAATTGGTACAGTGGCAATTATGACGATTACTCACGGGTTTCTCGAATATTACGTATTCTGCCGTACTTTTGAAATATCAGGAAACAAGCTTGTCGTATATTTGAGCACTCTTGGTGTGGTTGCCATTTCCGGGTTTTTTCTGATCATCAACCCGACTCCCAGCCCCAATACGATCCGAAACTTTAAAATGGTTGAAAATGCGATCTGGGTTTTTCTCTGCGTTATGAACATTGAAATTGTTCGAAAAATTTACGCAGCCATCAAGGATTCAGATATTTCCAAAGGATTCATTGCCTTTGGAATAGTTTTTCTTTGTATTTTTGTCTGGAGAGGCTCCGACCTGTATCTGCAGATATTCCAGTGGGATAAAGACTGGCAGGATATTATTGCTATTATGACGGAAGAAACATCTGATATTGAAGAATACATCGTGCGTGTTCAGCTTTCACAGGATGTGAGTCGCTATGCCGGTCTGTTATCCGGTGTATCGGTTGGTGGAGCATTTATGTATATGTACCGGCTACTGAAATAATAAACCAGGGCTGGATTCTCCGCCTTTTATTTTATGCGTGAATGAGTTTCCTTCGGATTCAGGAGGTTTATATAATGAAACAAAAGGCGTTTATCACCATTCTGACGTTTTCAGGTCTGGTTCTGCTAGCTGGATGCGGTGGCGGAGGTGGGTCCGATCCGGACGCTGCCAAAAACACGTTACACGAATCCCAGACATGTATCGGCTGCCATGAAAGTTCCAGCTGGAAAACACCCGGCACTGGACAGAACATCGTAACTGACTGGACCGCTTCGACGCATAACAGCACAACTAACGGTGCCAGTTGCCAGGATTGCCATGGTAGTGGTTACCTGCATCCTGCTTCCTGCAGCAAGTGTCATACTGCAGGGGGGGCGGCGTCTAATCCGCTGCTGAATCCTGATTCCAGCAATATGTGTGCTAATTGTCATGCCAAGGTTAATCCACGGCCAGGCAAGTTTGATGGGTTCAATCTATTGACTTATTCTTCCTCAATTCGACGTGTTAACCCGGCGCCTACGACTGCTTTTACGCATTTTAGTACCGGCAAGAGAGCAAATTATGTAGCAACCAATTACATACAAAATTGTCGTAAGTGTCACAATCCCCATGACACGTCAAGTGGCAAACAACAACGTCAGGATTGGGCGCAATCCGGTCATGGTGATACGACGACAAGCGCCAGAACGCAATATGATTTTAAAACCTATGGCTCTAATTTGCCGGATAGCATTAATTACGGGAATACATGTGTTCGTTGCCATACTTCAACCGGTCCAATCAAATACATAGAAAGTGGTTTCATTGATGTTAAGCCGCTCACTGTTTCTGCTACAGACAAATCCCGTGAGTTGACCGGTTGTAATGTATGCCATGATAATGGTTCAGGCTCTGCATACGGTTACAATTTACGCTCTGTAGGCCAGATCACGACTTTCTACAATTACTCTGCAGGCTTGACCAATGCAGCTAAGGCAGCGGGTGCACAAAGCCATGTTTCAGTTTCAAAAACGTTTCCCGATGTATCAGCATCCAATTTGTGTCTGCTTTGTCATGTCGGTCGTGAAAGTGGTGAGTCAATCAAGAAGGCTGCGACTCAGTTGGTGGATTTTAAAGGTGTAACATTCATTTCCTCACATTATCTGACTGCCGGAGCCAGTCTGTTTCAAATTAGCGGATACGAGTATCAGGGCAGGGATTATACTAGTCAGGGAACTTATCCGCATCTTCATCGCTCGATTGGTCTTGCCAACAATTATGGTACCGGCACGAGCGGTCCATGTGTCACCTGCCATTTGAAACCTGCTCGCCACACGTTCCTGCCGGTGTCGCTGGCTGATAATGCAGTGTTGTGGCAGAGACAGGTTACAGGTATTGTGAGCCCGGAATGTGGTAAATGTCATGGCAACAACCCCTCTGTCGCACCCGGATTGCCGGCATTAACGGTATCAGGCATGAATGCTTCTAAGAGTGGTTTTTTTGCAGCATTGGAGGTGCTTAAAACCTTGCTTAACAGCAATGGCATGTATTACGGTCGAGGGGGTATTAAAACTACCGCAGGACTTGGAACAAATGTAACCAACTGGGAAAAGTTTGGAGTCGGTTCTGGGCCGGACACTATGGGAACCGCTTATAATTACGTCCTCCTCAATACTGATTACGGAGCTTATGCACATAATTCCATTTATGCAAAAAGACTCTTGTATGATTCCATTGATTACTTGTCAAATAATGCTACTCCTTATAGCACCTGCGCCCATTTAGCATCATCTAACGCATCCGCCTACGCATATATTTGTAATAGTACAACTACAGGCACATCTACGGAGCGACAATAAATGAATTTAATTAATATTGGCTGCACGGAGGTATCACATGGTCAGGAATAGAATCAATCAGATGCTGTCTTTTTTTACCGTCATTGTATCAGCTTTGCTTTTAGCGTCTCCGGCCCACGCCATACCGGCCTTCAGCCGTGCCCACAAGGTTGAGTGTACCACCTGTCATACTATTGCACCGGAACTCAACGAGTACGGCGATGCTTTCCTCAAAAATTCCTACGTGTATGTGGGCAAGGCAAAGGGTGGAGAGAAGAAGGCTCCTGCCGCTGCTGCACCGGCTGCCGCAAAGAAACCGGCATCGTCTAACGTTTCCGCTTCAAAGGTAATGGGCGAAGGTGATGCTGATCAACTTAGTAAGCTTAAAGCTGGTGCCTTGGTTGCCGATGGTGCAGAGCAGACAGCGGCTCCGGCAGCTCCGGCCGCTGCAACCGCTATCGAAAATCCGGAAGATGCAAAACCAGAAGGACTCGTACTCGCCGGGATCCCCGAGATTTTGCCGATTTCCTTTACCGGTTCAATTAATTATGCGTTCGGAGATAAGAAGAATATCAATGATGGCAACGAGTTTGATTATTCCGCGCGTTCACTGAAGATGCATGCTGCCGGTAACTTCCGTGAAAAAATCGGTTTTTTCGCCACCTATGTCGCGTACAGCGAACAGCCACCATCTGGAACCTATAATACCAGCACAATGCCTTCAAATAACAAAACCGATATCAACGAAATGTTTGTTCAGGCCCGCAACTTTCTCGATACACCCATTAATCTGAAAATTGGTAGAGCACAACCAAAGCTTGGACTCTGGAAGACCAACAACAAGCTGTCAGCAACTAATAATTATCTGCCCTATACGTATACTGTTGGACAGGAATCTATGTTCAAGGCTGAACAGCCTCAGGATATCATTGAGCTAAATACAATACTTTCAAAACGCCTCTTTATTGCTGGCGGGTTAGTAAACCGCAAGGGACAAAATGCCAAAGATGGATACGGGCATATTTCCTACAAAATAGGTGGTGCTGATTACATGGGGAATGAGTCTGACATTGACCTGTCAAAAGACGAAAATATTCTCGACTTCCTGGCGTTTACTATCGGCTGTTACGGCTATACCGGCGAAAATGGTTCCAGCGTCAGTGGCACTCCACGTAATACTTATCGCAGGTTTGGAGTCGATACAGAACTGCAGTACAAGAGTTTCAGGTTGCGGACACTTGGTGGGTGGGGAGTCGATGACAATGTTTCTCCTTCGCTGTCTACGACCGGACCGAAAGTTACTTCAAAAGTTGTTTCGAGTGAAGCTGAGTTTACTATTCTGGTGAATTTAATTGTCGCTGGCCGTCTTGAATACCTACGGGAAATTAGCGATTCCTCCTCGACGTTGTTTACTAATTTCTCCACCAAGCGCTTTATTGCAACCCTTGCGTACGTGCCACTTGAGAATTTCAAGCTGTCAACTGAATACAAATATGAGCTTCTGTCGTCTAAAGTGGTTAACCGGGTCGGAACTGTAGGTGCAACGTTCAGTTTTTAATACCTGTCTGATATTAAGGTCTGGTACTTTCTTTAAATTATGATATAGAGTTGCAAGATATTGCACTAAGGAGTTGCCATGAAAAAAATATTTTTGTTTGCCGCACTCATTACTCTTGTAGCGTCCTTGTCCGCTGAAGCACGAGTAAAGGTCACAGGACGGGGTTCTAAGATGAATTTTAGTACTGACGGGATTCCTGAGATGTATAAGGCATCAATTTTACTCATGCAGGAAAAATGCATTAAGTGCCATACGATGGAGCGTACTGTAATTGCTGTCCAAACGGGGAGGGCCCCCATAACCGGCCAGCCGTTTAACAAGCAGGCGGTGAAGGCCTACGGAATAAAAATGCTGCGTAAGCCGAATTCTGAAATGGATAAGAAGCAAATTCGTGAAATTGTACTGGTGTTGAATTATTTCCTCGATGAGAATGCCAAATAATCCGGATTCATTTGGAACTGTTTTACCGCATTAAATAGAAAAGGCCGTGCTTTGTCAGCATGGCCTTTTCTATTTAATGCGTTGGATAAGAATTCGGTTAGATTGGAGGCGCGTGTCGGATTCGAACCGACGTTAACGGTTTTGCAGACCGGCTCCTAGCCTCTTGGATAACGCGCCATTTATCAATTAAGTAATCTATATAGCGAATATTTTACTATACTGTCAACCTCTATTTTAGAATCTTGAATTTAATCGATAGGAAGTAATTGCAATATTTCGTGGCTGTGATTTGACAGCAGATGGTATCCCGCAACTTCAAACTGGACAGATATGGCCTTACATGCTAATATTGCTAATTTTTTAGGTAAAATATGCAGATATAATATGCTTGCCCAAAGGAGTTTCATCAATGTCGGGACATAATAAGTGGAGTACTATCAAACATAAAAAAGGTGCAGCTGATGCAAAGCGTGGCAAGCTGTTTACCAAGTTTATTAAGGAAATATCTGTTGCGGCAAAGTTGGGTGGAGCTGATCCTGCTGCGAATCCCCGGTTGCGTACTGCTGTTGATAAGGCCAAAGCTGAAAACATGCCGAAAGACAACATTGAGCGGGCCATCAAGAAGGGTGCCGGAGGTATGGAAGGGGTTATCTACGAGGAGATCGTGTACGAAGGCTATGGTCCTGGCGGTTCAGCTGTGCTGGTCGAAGTCTTGACAGATAACCGTAACAGATCTGTTTCAGATATCCGTAGTATCTTTTCAAAGAGCAACGGTAATATGGGAGAGGCGGGCTGTGTCTCCTGGATATTCAGCAAAAAAGGACTGATCGGGTATGACAAGTCAGTTGATTTTGATCAACTTTTTGAGGCTGCACTTGAAGCTGGTGCTGAGGATGTTGTCGAACAGGATGATTGTTTTGAAGTCACGTCTGAACCTGCCTCATTTATTGAGGTTCGTGAAGCATTGTCCGCGAAGGGGTTTAAGCATACAAATGCTGAGGTTACTATGATCCCCCAGACTCAAGTCAAGCTGGAAGGGAAACAGGCCGAGAGTATGCTTAAATTAATGGATAAACTGGAAGACAACGATGATGTTCAAAACGTTTATTCCAACTTTGATATCTCCGAAGAAGAGATGGAAAAACTGATGTAGATTCAAACCGGGCCCTTTGGGCCCTTTTTGTTTTCGGAGGGAGAACATGCTCGAGGTTGCTGTTTTTGCAGCAGGCTGTTTTTGGGGAGTAGAAGATGTCTTCTCGTCTGTTCCCGGGGTTGTTGCAACCCGTGTAGGTTATTGTGGAGGACATACGGACAGCCCGACATATCATGATGTGTGTCATTACAATACCGGTCATGCTGAAGCGGTAGAAGTCACCTTTGAATCAGTTCAGATCAGCTATTATGACCTTCTCACGGTGTTTTGGGAGTGCCATGATCCGACCCAGATAAACAGACAGGGGCCTGATTACGGCGAACAATACCGTTCAGCGATATATTATTATTCGGAGGAGCAGCATAAGGCTGCTGTTGATTCCCGGAATGATTTAGAAAACAGGCACATGTTTCAACGTGAGATTGCGACTCAAATCGAACCGGCAGCTGTTTTCTGGGAGGCAGAAGCATATCATCAGAAATATCATCAAAAAAATGGTGGCGGGTGTGGTTTCTAATTATGCGGAGCAAGCAAGTCCGTGCTTAAAATCTGAAACGTAATAATAAATAACGGCCGGGAGATATAACTCCCCGGCCGTTATTTTATGTAAAGCTGCTGAAACGCAACTTATGCTGCTTCTAAACTCACTTCACCGGCAACGTCACTCACCGTTTCATTCATTATTCCTTCGCTAGAAACTTGCGGTTCAGCCTGCAATCGTAAATTTCTGTAGCGAGCTATTCCGGTTCCTGCCGGTATCAGACGACCCATGATGACATTTTCTTTAAGACCGCGCAGATAATCAATTTTACCTTCAATCGCGGCCTGTGTCAGAACTTTAGTTGTTTCCTGAAATGAAGCGGCTGATATGAATGATTCAGTAGAAAGCGATGCTTTTGTAATTCCGAGCAAAAGCGGTTCGGCAACTGCCGGACGTTTCCCGTCACGGAAAGCCTTTTCGTTTTCCTGCTCAAATATCGAACGCTCAATCTGGTCATCCACAAGAAGGTTTGTGTCTCCGGTATCCTTGATGCGCACACGCCGTAACATCTGACGTACAATAACTTCAATGTGCTTATCATTGATCTTTACGCCCTGAAGGCGGTACACTTCCTGAACTTCATCAACAAGATATTTTGCAAGTTCCTTAACACCCAGAACGCGGAGAATATCGTGCGGATTTGACGAACCGTCCATAAGCGGTTCGCCGGCACGAACATGATCACCTTCATGAACACTGATATGTTTGCCCTTTGGAATCAAATACTCCTTCGGTTCGCCCAGTTCCGGAGTAACAATTACTTTTCGTTTGCCTTTGGCATCTTTACCGTATGACACGCGGCCATCTATCTCGGTAATGACCGCAAAGTCCTTCGGTTTACGCGCTTCAAATAGCTCTGCTACCCGCGGCAGACCTCCGGTAATATCCTTGGTTTTCGTTGTTTCACGCGGTATCTTGGCAATAATATCTCCGGCGCTGATGATAGTGTCATCAGTAACAGAAATATTCGCACCAGCCGGAAGGAAGTAACGGCCGATAGTCCCGCCACCTTCACCAGTTGTATCCTTAATGGCGATTCGAGGTCGTTTGTCTGTATCCTTGGTTTCGATAATGACCTTACGGGAAAGACCGGTTACATCATCGAGTTGCTCCTCCATCGTAACGCCTTCAAGAATGTCAGCAAACTTGACCCGTCCGCCAAATTCGGTAAGAATCGGCATGGTGTAGGGGTCCCACTCGGACAATATAGCACCTTGTTTGACCACGCCACCCGGAGCTATCTTGATTTTTGCACCATACACTACGGTGTACTTTTCACGTTCGCGACCGGTGTCGTCAATTACGGCGATCTCGCCATTGCGGTTCATAACGATATGGTGTCCATCATTGTTAATGACAGTATTGACGTTAATGTATTTGATTATACCGTCGGCACGCGCCTCAAGAGACGTTTGTTCGGCATGACGTGATGCGGTACCACCGATGTGGAAGGTACGCATCGTCAGCTGTGTGCCCGGCTCACCAATTGATTGTGCCGCTATTACGCCGACAGCTTCACCCATGTTGACACTATGCCCACGGGCAAGGTCACGGCCATAACATTTGGCACAAATACCACGCTTGCTCTGGCAGGTAAGTACGGATCGGATTTTAACCTTTTCGATCCCTGCGTCTTCCACCCGCTTAACCAGATATTCATCAATTTCCTGATTCATCTCAATCAGAATTTCATCCGTCAAAGGATCGTGAATATCGTCAAGTGCCACACGTCCAAGAATGCGGTCACCAATCGGTTCGATAATCTCCCCGCCCTCAGTGAGAGAGGATACAATCAAGCCGTCCAATGTTCCGCAATCGGTTTCAGTGATAATAGCATCCTGTGCAACATCGACCAATCGGCGGGTAAGGTAACCGGAGTTAGCCGTTTTAAGAGCCGTATCAGCAAGACCTTTACGGGCGCCATGGGTTGAAATAAAGTACTGAAGTACCGTCAAACCTTCACGGAAGTTGGCGGTGATGGGGGTTTCTATGATCTCGCCTGAAGGTTTAGCCATCAAACCACGCATACCTGCAAGTTGTCGAATCTGCTGCGCAGATCCACGAGCACCGGAATCAGCCATCATGTGAATGGCATTGAATGACGATGTTTCGACTTTGCTGCCATCACGTGCCGTAACAATTACTTTTGAAAGGTTGTCAAGCATCTCGTCGGCAATCTCTTCAGTTGCTTTTGCCCAGATATCAATAACCTTGTTGTAACGCTCGCCATCGGTAATAAGACCTTCCGTATATTGATTCTGGATCTCTGTGACCTCTCCATGGGCTCTCTCAATAATCGCCGGTTTTCCTTCAGGAATAACCATGTCATCCAGGCAGATGGAGATACCAGCCAGATTTGCATATTTGAAGCCGATTTCTTTGAGGCGGTCAGCTAAAAGTACGGTTTCCTTACTATCCGACAGGCGATAGCAAGTGTCGACCAGGTTTGAAAGTTCTTTTTTGGTCATTACTTTATTTATCGTGGAGAACGGCACAGCAGCAGGAAGAACATCACGCAATAGTATGCGTCCTGCAGTGGTATCAATCATCTGAGCTTTCTCATCGGTGCCCAGATTTTTCATGCGGACCTTTATTAATGCCTGCATATCAATTTCACCGGCATCAAAAGCAATTCGCACTTCCTCCGGCGATGAAAAACAGCCGGAAACATTTATACCTGCCAACAACTCCTTCTCAGTCGGCCGGTAATATTCACCTTTTGCGTTAATTCTGTCACGAGTCATATAGTACGCACCAAGAACCATATCCTGAGAAGGTACGATGATTGGTTTTCCATTGGCAGGCGAGAGAATATTATTTGTAGACATCATCAGTACACGGGCTTCGACCTGACTCTCGATAGAGAGCGGTAGGTGTACGGCCATCTGGTCACCGTCGAAGTCAGCGTTGAACGCTGTGCAAACGAGCGGGTGCAGTTGAATTGCTTTACCTTCGATCAGAACCGGCTCGAAAGCCTGAATGCCGAGGCGGTGAAGGGTCGGAGCACGGTTAAGCATAACGGGATGCTCTTTAATGACCTCTTCCAGAACGTCCCAGACTTCCGGGCGCTCTTTTTCGACCATTTTTTTGGCGCTTTTGATGGTGGTTACTAAACCGCGCTCTTCAAGTTTATTATAGATAAACGGTTTAAACAGCTCCAGTGCCATCTTCTTGGGAAGGCCACACTGATGCAGTTTAAGTTCCGGGCCGACAACAATAACGGAACGGCCGGAGTAGTCAACACGTTTACCGAGCAGATTCTGGCGGAAACGCCCCGACTTCCCTTTCAGCATGTCGGAAAGTGACTTGAGTGGTCGTTTATTGGGGCCAGCTATGGCGCGACCGCGACGACCGTTGTCAAAAAGTGCATCAACCGCTTCCTGAAGCATACGCTTTTCGTTGCGAATGATGACTTCTGGGGCCTGTAGTTCACAAAGACGCTTCAAACGATTATTACGGTTAATAACGCGGCGATACAGATCGTTCAGATCTGATGTCGCAAAACGGCCTCCGTCCAATGGCACCAGAGGACGCAGTTCAGGAGGAAGGACCGGAATGCATTCAAGAATCATCCACTCCGGTTTATTGCCGGAATGGCGAAATGCTTCCACAACTTTGAGCCGTTTGGCAGTTTTTTTGCGCTTTGCTTCACTGGTAGATTCTACCATTTCAGTTCGCAACGAGACGGCCAGATCTTCAAGTTTAAGAGCTCTCAGGCATTCGCGTATAGCTTCTGCACCCATCCCGCCTGAAAAAGCGTCAGAGCCGTATTCCTGCTGCATCTTGATATACTTGTCTTCCGACATTACTTCGCAAAACTGCAACGGAGTGTTTTTTGGGTCACTGATGACAAACCCCTCAAAGTAAAGAACCTTTTCCAGATCTTTGAGTGTAATATCAAGCAGGTTACCAATACGTGACGGTAGTGATTTCAGAAACCAGATATGGGCAACGGGAGTAGCCAGGTCAATGTGCCCCAGGCGCTCACGACGTACTTTTGAGGGGATGACTTCAACGCCGCATTTCTCACAAATAATGCCGCGATGCTTCATCCGTTTGTACTTGCCACAATTGCACTCATAATCTTTTGTCGGGCCGAAAATTTTGGCACAAAAAAGACCGTCACGTTCCGGTTTAAAGGTGCGATAGTTGATAGTCTCTGGTTTTTTTACTTCACCATGAGAACGCTCACGAATTTTATCAGGAGATGAAATTGAGATGCGTATAGCTGAAAAGTGGAGTGGATCTTTTGGTTTATCAAAAAAGCTGAAATAATCTTCCACGATGCTTTCCTCCGTTAGTCTGAAGCCGCATGCCTGATTGATACAGTATTCGGCCAGGAAATCTTTATTGTTCTTCTTCGCCTTCGAGCAGATCAACATCCAGGCAGAGGGACTGTAGTTCCTTGATAAGAACGTTGAATGATTCGGGCAGTCCGGGCTCCAGAGTATGTTTTCCCTTGACGATCGCTTCATACATGCGGGTACGTCCGGAAACATCATCCGACTTAACGGTCAGAAATTCCTGAAGGGCATGAGCCGCACCATATGCTTCCATGGCCCAGACTTCCATCTCCCCGAGTCGCTGACCACCGAACTGGGCCTTACCGCCGAGCGGCTGCTGGGTTACAAGACTGTATGGTCCGATTGATCGGGCATGAATCTTGTCATCAACAAGATGATGGAGTTTAAGTACGTACATAACTCCGACGGTAACTTTGTTGTCAAATGGTTCGCCTGTTCGACCGTCAAACAGAGTGACTTGACCGGAAGAGTGTAAATTAGCTTTTCCGAGCATGGCCTTGATCTGTGTTTCGCTTGCTCCTTCGAAAACAGGGGAAGCCATGGCTACGCCGCGTTGCAGTCGGTGAGCAACCTTGAACAACTCCGTACGATCGAGGCTGTCAATAAATGCGCCAACTTCATCGTCTCCATAGACATCTTTCAGATACAGCTTCAGGTTCTCTTCAGACGTCTGTTTTTCAAGCATGTCCTCGATTTTCCAGCCGATACCTTTTGCAGCCCACCCCAAATGTGTCTCCAAAATCTGGCCGACGTTCATACGTGACGGGACTCCAAGCGGATTAAGAACAATCTCAACCGGACGTCCATCTTCCATATACGGCATATCTTCTTCAGGTAAAATTCGGGAGACAACACCTTTATTGCCGTGGCGTCCGGCCATCTTGTCTCCAACCTGCAGTTTACGCTTAATAGAAATATATACTTTCACCATCTTGATTACGCCTGGAGGCAGATCGTCCCCACGCTTCAGTTTTTGAATTTTATCCTCAAAAACGTTGTGAATAAGATCAATCTGGCGGTTAAGTGTTTCAAGTATCTGATGGACTTTGTCATCAGTTTCACTGTCATCGCTTACCGAGATGGTACTCCAGCATGAATTTGCGAGTTTCTGAAGTGCTTCTTCAGTGATCTGTTTTCCTTTGGCAAGGACAAGATTGCCTTTGCTATCGTCAAGCTTGACCGCCAGGGTTTTGCCGATCAATAGCCTCTTCAGTTTGCCGATAGCTGAGTCTCGAATGATTCTGATCTCATCCTGTTCATCTTTACGCAGTTTGTCCTCTTCAGCTTTCTCGATCAGTTCAGTGCGGGAATCCTTGTCATTCCCCTTGCGGGAGAAGATTTTCGCTCCTATGACGGTTCCTTCAACTCCTGGAGGGACCGTGAGTGAAGTATCGCGTACGTCACCGGCTTTTTCGCCGAAAATAGCCCGAAGAAGTTTTTCCTCTGGAGAGAGCTGAGTCTCCCCTTTCGGTGTAATTTTGCCGACGAGAATGTCACCCGGCTTTACTTCAGCGCCAATGCGAATGATTCCAGATTCATCGAGATCTTTAAGCGTTTCCTCTCCAAGATTTGGAATATCTGAAGTTATTTCTTCCTTGCCAAGTTTGGTATCGCGGGCTACGCATTCGAATTCTTCAATGTGAATGGAAGTGTAACGGTCATCCTTAATAAGTTTTTCAGAGATGAGAATTGAATCCTCGTAGTTGTATCCGCCCCACGGCATGAAGGCTACGACGATGTTCTGCCCAAGGGCAAGTTCACCCATGTCGGTTGATGGACCATCTGCGATGACCGCACCGCGCTTAACTTTGTCGCCTACTTTTACAACCGGCTTGTTGTTAATGCAGGTATTCTGGTTAGAACGGGCGAATTTTATCAAGTTATAGATGTCAACACCGGTACCATTTTCATCGATCTCATTTTCATCAATCTTAACGACTATTCGAGCGGCATCAACTGATTCCACTTCGCCATTATGACGGGCAATTATTGAAACACCGGAATCGCGTGCAACAATGCGTTCCATGCCTGTTCCGACTAAAGGAGAGTCGGCACGCAGCAAAGGAACAGCCTGACGCTGCATGTTTGAACCCATCAGGGCACGGTTGGCGTCATCGTTTTCCAAAAATGGAATCAGGGCAGCAGCAACCGATACCAACTGGATCGGGGCAACGTCCATCAAGGCGATCTCATCACGATGGACAAGAATGAATTCACCGCTTTTACGTGCAGAGTTATAATCGTTGACGAAACGTCCATCAGCATCGACCTCGGCATTTGCCTGAGCAATTGCATGCCCCTCTTCCTCTAGCGCAGAGAAAAAGCGGACCTCATTGGTTACTTTGCCTTCCTGGACGATACGGTAGGGTGTTTCCACAAAACCATGATTATTGATCCGGGCATACGTCGACAAAGAAGCTATCAGACCGATGTTCGGGCCCTCTGGTGTTTCGATCGGGCAGACTCGTCCATAGTGAGTAGGGTGTACGTCGCGAACTTCAAATCCTGCGCGTTCACGGGTCAGACCGCCTGGTCCCAGAGCCGAGAGCCGGCGTTTATGAGTAACTTCGGAAAGCGGGTTGGTCTGATCCATAAACTGGGATAATTGCGATGAACCAAAGAATTCCTTTACTACTGCGGAAACCGGTTTGGAATTAATCAGATCATGAGGCATGAGGTTTTCAACCTCCTGAAGACTCATCCGCTCCTTGATGGCTCGCTCCATGCGGACAAGCCCGATGCGGTATTGATTCTCCAGCAGTTCACCAACGGCACGAACGCGACGATTTCCGAGATGATCGATGTCATCGATAGCTCCACGCCCGTTTTTAAGTTCAATGAGATAACGTACAATTTCAAGAATGTCATTTTTGACGGCAATTTTTATATCAGTATGAAGCAGGTCTTCAAAAACCATCCTGTTTCTTCGCAACATTTCGATCTGTCGGCGATTCTCGTCAAAACCACCATGTTCAATCGCCTCTGAAAGTTTTAAAGTTGCTTTTGAGAGTCCGAACGGCGCAAACAGATCTTTCTGGAAAAAGTCATTATCTCGAATGATATTGTTAAGTTCTTGCAATAATTGATCTCTGAGTTTGTCGGATATAGATGTCCCCGGCTCTACCTTTTTAAGGGATTTGGCAATATCAGATGGAAGTCTCATTAAAAGATACTGTGAAAAAGCATCTTTTGAGTCTGTTAGCCGTGCAACGAGAGATTCAAAGCTGGCAACATCTTCAATGCTCAACATGCACGGAGCGTTCAAAACCAGGCAGTCCTGCCACACCTTAAGGCCAAGCTTATAGTTCAGTTTAAGTCGGCCAACCGCAGAAAGATCGTACCGCTCGGGGTTAAAAAAGAGGTTGTCAAAGAGAGCCAATGAACTTTTCAGAGTTGGTGGATCTCCCGGTCGGAGGCGTCGGTAAATTTCAATCAGACCTTCATCGCTTGAGCTGATTTTATCGATCAGCAACGTGTCGCGGAATGACGAAGTAATATGCAGGTTGTCAATATACAGTGCTTTAAAGCTGGTTACGCCTCGTGCCTTGATGTCATTAAAGCGATCAAGCGTAATTTCATCATTACATTCAACGATAATTTCGCCAGTTGATGGATCAATTACGTCAGATGATGCGTAACGGCCAAGAATCTCTTCAACAGTAGCAGGAACAGACTTAATGCCACGCTCTTGCATTTTCTTAATTGAAGATTTTGTATATTTCCGGTTAGCTTTGACAAGAACTTCACCATTAATTGGATCAGTTACGTCAATAATTGTCTTTTGAAGTGTCAGGAGTTCAGGCTCAACACTTTTGGAAATAGAATCAGATCCGATAAAAATCTCTTCACTTTTGTAATAGTAGTTAAGAAGCTGCTCGACTGAATAACCCAAGGCCTTGAGTAGAACAGTAGCCGGCATCTTTCTCCGACGGTCAATACGAACGAACAGGATGTCTTTATGATCAAATTCAAAATCCAGCCATGAACCGCGATAAGGTATTACGCGAGCGGAGTAGAGCACCTTGCCGCTTGAGTGAGTCTTACCTTTGTCGTGGTCGAAAAATACGCCAGGAGAACGGTGCAGTTGGCTTACAATTACCCTTTCGGTGCCATTGATGATAAAAGTCCCATTATCGGTCATCAGTGGGATTTCACCAAAGTAGACCTCTTGCTCCTTGATATCCTTGATTGCCTTGACGGTTGAATCTTTGCCGGCATCCCAGATTACAAGACGTACTTTAACCTTCATCGGTGCAGCATACGTCATGCCGCGCTGATGACATTCATCAACATCATATTTGGGTTTATTAAGCGAGTATGATACATACTCGAGAGAAGCGCTTTCGCTGAAATCCTTAATCGGAAACACACTCCTGAATACGGCTTCAAGCCCTGTATTCAAGCGTGATTCAGCGGACATTTCCTGTTGGAGAAAACGCCGATAAGAATCTTTTTGTATGTCAATCAGATTTGGGATTTCAATTATGTTCTTTATCTTGGCAAAGTTTTTACGCAAGAGGTGATTATTGGCGATAGAATAAGCCATGGCTTCTCCTTTGGCGGGTATCGTAACTGGATCCAGATTTATATAAAACGTGCTGGAATATCAGAAGTATATGGCAACTAAAACATGCCGAAACAGCACAAGCCAAGGCCGCTCCGGGCGACCTTGGCTCTCATAATGACAACAATTCTGAGTGCTATTTGATAGATGCTTCAGCACCAGCTTCTAAAAGCTGCTTAAGTGCATCGTCAGCTTCTGCTTTAGAAACTCCGGTTTTTACAGTGCTTGGTGCGCCGTCTACGACATCTTTTGCTTCTTTCAGGCCGAGGCTTGTCAGCGCACGAACAACCTTGATAACGTTGATTTTATTTGCGCCACATGCTTTCAGAAGGACATCAAACTCGGTCTGCTCTTCAGCTACTTCAACAACAGCAGCAGGACCGGCAGCAACTGCAACAGGGGCAGCAGCAGAAACGCCGAATTTTTCTTCCAGTTCCTTCACAAGCTCAGCAAGGTCAAGAACAGTCATTTTTTCGATAAAACTGATTACGTCTTCTTTAGTGATAGCCATTTGGTAAATCCTCCGGATATTTTTTTAATATAGAATGAACTACGTGGTTAGTTTACAGATTTCTGGACACGGATAGCATCCAGAACACGGACAAGCGAGCCGGGCAGAGCGGCAAGTACACCAACAAAGTTGGTTGCAGGTGCCTGCATGGATCCGAGCATCTTGGCGATGAGAACCTCCCGCGAGGGTAGGTCAGCTAAAGCCTGGATCTGCTTTGCGTCAAGCACTTTGCCACTGAGTACACCGGCTTTAAGTACAAACTTGCCAAGCGGATCTTTTGCGAATTTGTACAGTACTTTTGCAGCTTGTGCCGGATCGTCATAGCTGATTGCTACAGCGGTCGGACCGGTAAGAAACGGGCTGATGCACTCAATGTCAGTGCCTTTTGCAGCCAGGTCAAACAAAGTATTTTTAAATACTTTGTACTCGACTGACGCAGCACGCAGCTCATTTCGGAGCGTTGTGGCCTGCCCTACGTTCATCCCGCGAAAATCTGCAAGAAAAACCGCCTTGGCGCGTGTCAGTCGCTCATGCATCTCGGTTACGAGTTCCTGTTTGTTATTTTTGTTCAAGCGACTTCCTCCTTTCTTTTGGTATATGGGGCAGGGCCCCGCCAAAGTCAGGAACGCAAAAATATTTGCGGTACCCAAGTCTCGGCAGGTCCAATGTCTGGATTAAGCGCAATAACGCGCCTGCTGTCTTTGACTTTGGCTAAACTATAAAGACTATATCTGTGCCGTTACATCACTGACATCAAGATTAATACCAGCTCCCATGGTAGATGAGAGAGAAATCTTCTTGATGTATGTGCCTTTTGCAGCAGATGGTTTTGCCTTGATAAGCGCTTCTACAAGTGCGAGTAAATTACCTTTGAGCATCTCAGCATCAAAAGAAACTTTACCTACCGGGGCATGAATAATGCCGGCTTTTTCGACACGGAATTCGACTTTACCCGCTTTTGATTCCTTAACTGCCCTGCCAACTTCAAAGGTTACGGTTCCTACCTTCGGATTCGGCATGAGTCCGCGAGGGCCGAGCAACTTGCCGATTTTACCGACGACACCCATCATGTCAGGAGTCGCAATGGCTGTATCAAAATCAAACCAGCCACCTTGAATTTTGGCAACAAGATCATCAGACCCGACAAAATCTGCGCCGGCATCAAGGGCTTCTTTCTCTTTTTCGCCTTTTGCAAAAACAAGAACGCGGACGTCTTTACCGAGTCCGTTAGGTAGAACAACAGCTCCACGAACCATTTGGTCAGCGTGCCGAGGATCAACACCTAATTTAACGGCGACATCGACAGTCTCATCGAATTTTGCATACGCTGTCTGTTTTACAACATCAACGGCAGTTCCAAGTTGATACACCTTGTTCCTGTCAATTTTAGACATTGCCTCAGAATGCTTCTTTGCGCTTTTTGACATGGTACAACCTCTCTAGGAATCTTGATTAATATCTCGTGTGCCGGTTAGGCGATGTCAACGCCCATTGAACGGGCAGTACCTTCAATGGTTCTCATTGCAGCTTCGAGCGAAGCAGCGTTGAGATCAGGCATTTTCTTTTTGGCGATCTCCTCAACTTGAGCTTTCGTAAGTTTGCCGACTTTAGTCTTGTTTGGTATCGGAGATCCGCTCTTAAGATCAAGAGCCTTCTTAATCAAAACAGGCGCTGGGGGCGTCTTGGTAATGAAAGTGAATGATCTGTCGGCATATACCGTAATTACAACAGGTGTAATAGTGCCCTCATCGGCTTGTGTTTTCGCATTAAATGCTTTGCAGAATTCCATGATATTGACGCCATGCTGACCGAGGGCGGGTCCGATTGGAGGCGAAGGATTAGCTTTGCCTGCTGGTACCTGTAATTTGATGTATCCGGTTATTTTCTTAGCCATAAATGTGCTCCTTTATAAGACAGCGTGTGCCTGTTATCCTGAAATAAATGACTGAATGAGTAATTAGCTAGTTCTTTTCTACCTGCATGAATTCAAGCTCAACAGGTGTTGCACGACCAAAAATAGTAACAGTTACACGAAGCTTGCCCTTGTCTGGCTTAACATCTTCAACAACTCCTGAAAAATTAAGAAAGGGTCCGTCGACAACACGCACAGTTTCTCCAACCTCAAATAAAACCTTGGGACGGGGCTTTTCTGCACCCTCTTCCATGCGGCGGGTTATTTTATCAACTTCTTCATCTGCGATAGGGAAGGGGGTGTTGCCACCAACAAACCCCGTAACTTTGGCAGTTTCTTTCACAAGATGCCATGTCTCATCGGTCAGTTCCATTTTAACCAGAATGTAGCCCGGAAAAAACTTTCGTGAGGAGGTTTTCTTCTCACCTTTTTTAAGCTCAACAACGGTTTCGCACGGTATAAGAATTTCTTCAAAGAAACTCTCCATGCCCTCGTTCTTGATGCTTTCAAGTAGATTCAGGCGTACTTTGTTCTCAAAACTTGAATATGTATGTACTCCATACCATTTCATGGACATATCTGGACCCTTTATCCTAGTATCAGACGCAACAGCTTGGCCAACACAAGATCACATGCACCAAGATAGAATGAAATCAGCACTACAATTACAACAACAACACCTGTCGTTGCAATTGTCTCTTTGCGTGTAGGCCACGTGACCTTTTCAAGCTCAAGCTTTACGGACTCAAAAAAAGCGGTGATTTTTTGCACGCTAAAACTCCTGACAGCTTAACTGTGAATCGCTGATGGTTCTCTATCCATTTTCTGAAAAATGAAAAAGATTAAATTGTGGCAGGCCAGGAGGGATTCGAACCCCCAACATCCGGTTTTGGAGACCGGCGCTCTACCAGTTAGAGCTACTGGCCTGTATCCCTGCAACAATCGATTGAGCCTACTTGGTTTCCTTGTGAGGAGTATGCTTGCGACAAAACCGGCAAAACTTGCTGAATTCAAGTTTTGCTGGAGTCGTTCTTTTGTTTTTTGTTGTCGTGTAGTTTCTCTGTTTGCACTCTGTGCAACCAAGTGTGATGATGTCTCTCATAAATATGCTTCCTTTTGTATGTATTCAGCAGACACGGATGGCTGTCTTGCCGGCATCCGTTTATTTATATGGATTTATTCAATAATTGAAGCGACGACACCAGCGCCGACAGTACGGCCACCCTCACGGATAGCAAAGCGCAAGCCATCATCCATTGCGATCGGGGTGATCAGTTTGATGG
>VFJW01000146.1 GCA_009885845.1 Geobacter sp. | reverse complement strand
ATTTATTCAATAATTGAAGCGACGACACCAGCGCCGACAGTACGGCCACCCTCACGGATAGCAAAGCGCAAGCCATCATCCATTGCGATCGGGGTGATCAGTTTGATGGTCATGGCAACGTTATCGCCCGGCATTACCATTTCAATTCCGGCAGGAAGCTCAGCAACACCGGTTACGTCTGTCGTGCGGAAGTAGAACTGTGGACGATAGCCATTGAAGAATGGTGTGTGACGACCACCCTCTTCTTTGGTGAGGATGTATGATTCTGCTTTGAATTTAGTGTGTGGTGTAATGGAGCCCGGCTTGGCAAGTACCTGGCCGCGCTCGATATCTTCACGTTTTACGCCGCGAAGAAGTGCACCGATGTTGTCGCCTGCACGACCTTCGTCGAGCAGTTTACGGAACATTTCAACGCCGGTTACGGTTGTCTTGATGGTGTTCTTGATGCCGACGACTTCAACTTCTTCGCCAACTTTTACAATGCCGCGCTCAACACGACCGGTTGCTACCGTACCACGACCGGAGATCGAGAAGACGTCTTCTACCGGCATCAGGAAAGGACGATCGATTGCACGCTCAGGGTCAGGAATATATGAGTCTACTGCGTCCATAAGACGCTCAATGGATTCTTCGCCAAGAAAGCTTTTTTCGCCTTCAAGGGCTTTCAGTGCCGAACCTTTGATGATAGGGGTATCGTCACCGGGGAAGTCATAGCTGGAGAGAAGTTCGCGAACTTCAAGCTCAACGAGTTCAAGCAGTTCTTCGTCATCTACCATGTCAGCTTTGTTGAGGTATACTACCATATACGGTACGCCGACCTGACGGGCGAGCAGGATGTGCTCACGTGTCTGAGGCATTGGGCCGTCAGCTGCAGAGACAACAAGGATTGCGCCGTCCATCTGGGCTGCACCGGTGATCATGTTCTTGACATAGTCGGCATGGCCGGGGCAGTCAACATGGGCATAGTGACGCTTGTCTGTTTCATATTCAACATGGGCGGTTGCGATGGTGATACCACGCTCACGCTCTTCAGGTGCGTTATCAATCTGGTCGAATGGTTTGTACTCAGCCTGACCTTTGCCGGCAAGAACTTTAGTAATCGCAGCAGTCAGTGTCGTTTTACCATGGTCAACGTGACCGATCGTGCCGATGTTTACATGAGTTTTATTACGTAGAAACTTTGCTTTTGCCATGAGAAAGGCCCTCCTGAGTTACGAATTTGAGTTAAATTAACCCTTTACTTTTGCAACTATTTCTTCAGCAACCGATTTCGGCACTGGCTCATAATGATCAAAGGTCATTGCATACGTAGCGCGACCCTGTGTTGCTGAACGGAGGTCTGTTGAGTATCCAAACATTTGTGCAAGCGGAACCATGGAACTGATTACCTGTGCGCCCGCACGTGAATCCATGCCCATTATACGACCACGTTTTGAGTTAAGATCACCGATTACATCGCCCATGTACTCTTCGGGCACAACGACTTCAACTGACATGATCGGCTCAAGAATGATCGGGCCGGCTTTAGAGCAACCCTCTTTGAATCCCATCGATCCTGCAATTTTAAAAGCCATCTCGGAGGAGTCAACTTCATGATATGAACCATCAATCAATGTAACTTTGACATCAACGACCGGGAATCCGGCTAATACACCATTATCAAGCGCTTCTTTGATGCCTTTATCAACAGCTGGAATGTACTCCCGAGGGACAACTCCACCTTTTACCGCATCAACAAATTCATAACCTTTACCGGCTTCCTGCGGCTCAACTTCAAGCCAAACGTGACCATATTGACCACGACCGCCAGACTGGCGAACAAATTTTCCTTCAACCTTAACCTTTTTGGTTACAGTCTCACGGTACGCAACCTGGGGTTTACCGACATTTGCTTCAACTTTAAATTCACGCATTAACCGGTCTACGATGATTTCAAGATGCAACTCACCCATACCGGAAATAATAGTCTGCCCGGTTTCTTCATCTGTTTTAACGCGGAATGACGGATCTTCACTGGCAAGTTTCTGCAAACCAAATCCAAGCTTTTCCTGTTCAGCTTTTGTTTTGGGCTCAATGGCAATGGAGATAACCGGCTCAGGAAATTCAATAGACTCCAGAATTACCGCTTTATCTTCATCACACAGAGTATCACCTGTGGTTGTGTACTTCAGGCCAACAGCGGCAGCAATATCACCCGCATAAACTTCTTTGACTTCTTCACGCTTATTTGCGTGCATCTTAAGAATACGGCCAATGCGTTCGCGTTTGCCTTTAGTTGAATTGTAAATATACGACCCGGCTTGAACAACACCGGAATAAACCCGGAAGAACGTTAACTGACCTACAAACGGATCAGTCATAATCTTGAAACCAAGTGCAGAAAACGGCTCTGAATCAGAAGCATAACGCTCAATTTCAAGACCTTTATCTGTATCGATCCCTTTAACAGGAGGAATATCCATTGGGGAAGGCATGTAATCAACAACAGCATCGAGGAGATTCTGGACGCCTTTATTTTTAAAAGATGAGCCACATATAACCGGGCAGAATTTAATTCCGATAGTACATGCACGGATAGAAGCC
Source organism: Geobacter sp. (assembly GCA_009885845.1). Lineage (GTDB taxonomy): Bacteria > Desulfobacterota > Desulfuromonadia > Geobacterales > Pseudopelobacteraceae > JACRCG01. The sequence goes on along the minus strand of VFJW01000146.1, from coordinate 3,797 downwards.
TTAATTTCAGCCTCGCTCAATTCTTCACCAGAAAGATACTTCTCCATAAGAGCATCATCATGGCTGGATACTTCTTCAATCATTTTTTCACGATATTCAAGAGCCTCATCGAGCAAGTCGGCAGGGATTTCTTCGATGCGAAAAGTAGCGCCCAAGGTCTCATCATCCCACAAAATAGCTTTCATTGTGACAAGGTCAATAATTCCCTTGAAATTCTCTTCTTTACCTATCGGCAACTGGATTGGAAGCGGGTTAGCTTTCAGGCGGTCTTTTATCATCGAGACGCCGCGGAAAAAATCCGCTCCAACACGATCCATTTTATTAATAAATGCGATTCGCGGAACACCGTACTTATCTGCCTGGCGCCATACGGTTTCCGATTGAGGCTCAACTCCACCAACAGAGCAAAACACTGCAACAGCGCCGTCAAGTACGCGCAAAGAACGTTCAACTTCAATAGTAAAGTCAACATGCCCAGGAGTATCTATGATGTTAATACGATGATCATCCCATGTACAGGTAGTTGCAGCAGAAGTGATAGTAATACCACGCTCCTGCTCCTGCTCCATCCAGTCCATTGTTGCAGTACCTTCGTGAACTTCACCTATTTTATGAGACACGCCGGTGTAATAAAGAATACGTTCGGTCGTAGTCGTTTTACCAGCGTCAATGTGAGCCATGATGCCGATATTTCTATATTTATCAAGTGGTGCTAAGCGGGGCACTGAATCCTCCAAAAATAATACTAATTACCAGCGATAATGGGCGAAGGCACGGTTTGCTTCAGCCATCTTGTGTACATCTTCACGTTTCTTAACTGCTGAACCACGATTGTTAAAAGCGTCCAGTATCTCACCGGCCAACTTATCTTTCATTGTTTTCTCGCTGCGGGCAGTCGAGTACTTGATCAACCAACGCATTGCAAGAGACATACGGCGCTCAGGACGAACTTCGATTGGCACCTGATAGGTAGAACCACCAACACGGCGCGATTTTACTTCTAAAGTAGGCTTGATGTTGTCGAGGCTCTTTTTTAGTACCTTTACTGCCTCATCATTTGCGCGCTGCGCAACCAGCTCAAGCGCACCATACATTATAGACTCGGCAACGCTTTTTTTACCTGCAAGCATAAGAGTATTAATGAGCTTGGCAACGACTTTGTCGTTAAACTTTGGATCCGGCAGAATTATTCTTTTAGGTACTTCTCTTCTTCTCGGCATATATTTCCCCTCAACTAAACAGGTTCAGTATTATTTCGGACGCTTTGCGCCATACTTGGATCGACTCTGTAAACGGCCTTTTACACCAACCGAGTCAAGCGTACCACGTACAATGTGATAACGAACACCAGGAAGGTCTTTTACTCGACCACCGCGAATAAGAACAACAGAGTGTTCCTGAAGGTTATGGCCAACACCCGGAATATATGAAGTTACCTCAAGACCATTTGTCAGACGCACCCTGGCAACTTTTCGGAGAGCAGAGTTTGGTTTTTTTGGTGTAGTTGTATAAACCCTCGTACACACTCCACGCTTCTGCGGACAGCTTTTCAGAGCGGGGGCCGTTGATTTATCTTTTTTACTTTCTCTTCCTGACCTGATCAGCTGGTTAATTGTTGGCATGGTCGTCAAATTCTCCAGATACGAAAATATCAAACAGCTCCAAACAGGAGCGAATTCGCAAACTAACAAAAGATAAGAATCTTTGTCAATCTTTTTTTATTTGATTGTGGTTTTTGTAAGCCGTTCTGGCTCAAAAGGGTGCTATGAAATCAAATTCAATGCTGACTACTTTACTGACTATGTCTCATTTTGGTCGCTATGACATTTCTTCGGATGGGAATGGAATAATTAGTAGGGCCGGAATTTCACCGACATCTCCATTCAGGTCAGTAGCGATTGAATCTCCCCTAACTGCAAGGAATCGAATTTATACTCTTATTACTAATTACGTGTCAACAAGAAAAGTGCGCTTTTTTTTATTTGTGCAGGGTTTTATTTTGAATACGCCTATCCTTACGATTACACTTGATTTTTTAATTCCATCCATGTGACTCGTGCATAGACTACATAGATAACTAACAGATTGTTATTGATTGGCGCTGAACTAGCACCAATTTGTTCCTGATGAGTAAGACGTCTTAATATCTATTTTGATTCAAAATGAACTGGCCCGAAGAGATTTAGCGGCCGGTTCTACTCAATCACGGAACCTGGAGTGACACGCCGCACAGGCTTCCTCAACTTTTTTGAATGCTGTTTTAGCTCCGGGGAGGTCATCGTTATTTATAAAATCAGCTGTGGAAGTTACCGTTTTTTCAAAGCTGGTTGCAAGTTCCAGGAATTTTTTATGCTGTTTGACATTTTTATGAGGTTTACACTTTTTCAGATCAGAAGTAGCCGCCAGAATTCTGTTAGCAGGTCCCTTAGCCGCAGCCATATCACCCTTATCAAGAGCCGACTCACATTCAGCTGAAGCAACCGAAAAAACCGGCATCATGTCATGAAGCTTTTTCATTTGAGCATCTGCAGTTCCACCACGGGGATCCTTGCCATGGGCTGATACTTCGATTGGATTTACCAATAACATGCCTGCTGAGAGCAGCAGAGCGATTAGAAGCAATATCTTCATGCAATCTCCTCAATTTTGATCATTTTTAGTGCCGTTTCACCTCAAGCAAACAACATTTCAACCGCAAACCGGGATAGTCCACAAGAGAACCACCCCAGTTTAATTAGCAGATGATAAATTAAGTTACTTGACAGTGTACCAAAACTTTGCGCTGCGAATTTTGCCATCCTTCAGCTGAAACTTGCACATTACGCCGTACTTCCCTTTTTTTGACAGATCAAAATCGGCGCCAAAGTGCCCCTGCATTCCCATCAGATCATTGGACTGGTCGCTTTTGTCAGGATTCTGAACTTTTATCTTCACATCACCCACAATCAGCGCCTTACCCGATTTGGCATCCTTGAACTCGACGGCAATGTGATGGGTTTCTTTCATATCTTTCGGCATTTCCATATTCATTGCCTTCATGTGTTCTTTCATGCTCATGACTTTGAAGGTTGCTTTCACGCCATCGACCACTTCTTCATGGGCAATATCTCCTTGATGGCCGCCATGCCCCTTGTCATGTGAGCCACCACCGTGTCCACTATGGTCCGTGGCGGCAAAAGAGGATGTCGAGGCCGAGAGGGCAAAGATGGCAGCTAGTACTACGGTCATTTTTTTCATTGTTCCAATTCTCCTTTTAATTGTGTTTAAAATAGATGTTTTATGACCCTGCAGTCAGTTGTTCTAATACATATAGGCTCTGTTGTTACCTGGATTAATGATGCGAGTGACCACCGCGACTGCTGTTGCTGTTGCCGTCGTCGTAACGGTGAGTGGCGTGATCAAACGCCATGCACCCTGACAGCATAGCTACAATTACTAACAACCCGACAAGTAACGATCCTTTTTTCATGTTACGGATTCTCCTTTGATTAGGCGTGGTTGCTGGACATATTTGCTAATGCATTTGCAGTGCCAACATCTAACCTACTGCTTTGTAACATTTTTACTTTGATGCTTGTTTGGCTGAATAGAGAATATTCAACAGGTGCGTAGCATATTCCTCTATCAACACCCTTAATGCATCTAATTCATTTCTCCGGAATTAGTGAGAATATATGCTGAGCACATACGAGCAGTGGTTATTTGCTGCCTGACTGAATTTCTGTAATAACAAACGCGCCGCCATCCTTTTCGACCCTGAATTTCACTTTGTCGCCCGCTTTCACTGTATCAAGCAT
>VFJW01000084.1 GCA_009885845.1 Geobacter sp. | reverse complement strand
GATTTGATGGTAGAAATGCGGTAAGGCCGTTGTCGATTCGTGTGAGTTTCAGGAGCGGGTAATTTGTGCCTGAGCTGTTTGCCTGACCACCGGAGGCCTCAGAATCCCCTTGGAAGAGCAGCCCTGTAATGCTGAGGCGGGCAGGAGTGCCGGCAGGTATTGTAAGAGTCGATATTGAAGATCGCCGCCCTGTCCCGATAACAAGGCCGGGATCAAAGAGATCGGCACTTGTGTAACTGTCGAAGGGGAAGCCCAAACCGTCATTGCCACCGGTAAGCAGAATTGTGCCGTCATTCAACAGTGAAGCCGAATGTCCTGAACGTCCGTTCGCCGACGCACCCGCAGCTGAGAAGGTCCCGGAAACCGGGTCATAAATTTCCGAGCTGTTCAAAAAGGCGCCGTTAAACCCTCCATAGATCAAAACCCTGCCATTAGAAAGAAGTGTAGCGCTATGGGCATAGCGGGGAAAAAGCATCGATCCGGTTGGTGTGAACAGGTTAGTGGCTGGATCAAAGAGTTCGGCACTGCCAAGAGGGTTGGTACCGTCATTACCGCCTGCAATCAGTACTTTTCCGTTCGGAAGTAAGGTTGAAGAGTGTGAAGCACGCAGTGTTGTCATGCTTCCGGTATATGAAAAGCTACCAGCACTAAAACGTTCAGCTGTGATAACAGCAGCGGTTCCATCATGCCCTCCAGTTACGAGGACATCGCCATCTGGAAGAAGTGTAGTCGCTGTGTACATACGGGGGGTATTAAGAAGTCCGGATGCGCTGAAGGTCGATGTTGCCGGGTCGTAGATTTCTGAACTATCCAATGTAAAAGTTGTTGCGCCCCCTATGATCAGCACTCTGCCGTCGGACAGCATAACTGCGGAGTGCAGATAACGATTGGTGATCATCGGCCCGGCCGGTAAAAAAACCGGCGCTGTAAAATTAAATACTTCCGCACCTGCGTAAACTTCAGCAGCGTTAGTTTCACCACCGACTACCAACACATTGCCATTTGCAAGCTGGGTTGCGGTGTGATACCGGCGGACATCGGCCATAAGCGGCCCTGATGCAAATGTTTTATTTACCGGATCATAGATATCCGAGCTGTTAGTAAAAACCGCATAGGGGTCAGACCCACCTGCAACTAATACCTTACCGTCAGGAAGTATGGTTGATGTGTGTTCTGAACGAAAGGAAGACATCGGTCCAGCTGCTGGTGTAATGACTCCGTTTGTGTGGGTGTAAATATCTGTGCTATTTAGCTGCGTGGAGCCGTTGTATCCGCCGACAACCAACAATCTGCCTTCCGGAAGCAGGGTAGTGGTATGATCAGATCGCTGGCTGGTCATGCTCGCAACGGTCGTAAAAGTTTCACCGACCGGATCGTACAGTTCGGTGCTGGAGGCATAAATAGTGCTGCCCTGCCATCCACCTGTTATCAGGATTTTTCCTCCAGGGAGCAGTGAGGCGCTGTGCCCCATACGAGCAAGATTCATGGCGTTAACTGTGGAGGTGAAACCAGAGCCAGGAGTATAAATCTCCGCGCTGATCAGTGAAATTATTCCATTGCTGCCGCCCGCCAACAGTACTTTGCCGTCGGGAAGCAGTGTAGCGGTGTGGGAGGTGCGTACGCCGCCTAAATCAAAGATTCCTGCTGAACTGAATGTCTTTGCAACTGGATCATACAATTCTGCGCTGCCAAGCGCGACACCATTCGCGCCACCGGCGATCAGGACTTTACCATCCGGCAGCAGGGTGGCGGTATGGTTGGCTCGTACAGTGCCCAATGTGCCAGTTGTCCCGGTAAAGGTCCCGGCAACAGGGTCATATATCTCGGCAGATGCAAGATAAGAAGGTCCGGATGTCATACCCCCGACAATCAGCACTTTTCCGTTCTTCAGCAACGTAGCAGTATGATTGCGCCGGGCAGTACCAAGGGCTCCCGTGTCGCTGAACAGACCAGTTGCCGGATCATACAAACTTGTAGTGGAGGTTTCTGCTGTTCCGTTATACCCCCCCGCGAGCAATACTTTGCCGTTGGGAAGCGTGGTGGCGGTGTGGTATGCGCGCGCAGAACTCATCGAGTTAAACGCCGCGCTGTATTTCCCTGTAGCAGGGTTAAACAGTTCTGCGTTGTTGCGAAATACACCGCTGGAGAAACCGCCGGCCACAAGCACTTTCCCGTTGCCCAGCAGAGTGGCGGTGTGATTCTGACGCGCTGTCGACATGCCGGACATATTGTTGAATACGGCTGCCTGAACATCCTTTTGCGTACCCATCACACAACAAGTCAGAAGCGAAAATATACAAAGTAATCGACGGAAATGGCTTCTTATAGATTTTGTCATAAGTACGCTCTCCAATTCCCTGCTAAATGCGTTTCATGTCGGTTAAAAATTAATCTTTACCTTCACATCAACCGTGGTCGGCGTCGGTGGTGGTGGTGGCGGTGGTGGCGGTGGCAGTGTTGAAGTAATTGTTGTATTAATCGTGCTGGTCACTGTAATCGGAGCAATCACTGTTGCCGGTGGCGTTGATATGCTTGACGTTTGAGTTATTGTTCCGGTCTGTGAGAGGGTTGTCATTGACGACACTATGGTGTTGCCCAGGCTTGTAGTAATAGTGGGTGAAGTCATAACTGGTGCGGTCACGGTATTTGGGATGCTGGTTGAGGTTGAGGTTGAGGTTGAGGTTGAGGTTGAGGTTGAGGTTGAGGTTGAAGTGGTGACGGGCGAAGTTGTCCCGATTGATGCGGAGGTAACTGTTGTAGTGCTCTCCGGAGTTGATATAGTGGTTGCTGCTGTACTGACTGCAGGCGTTGTGGAAGTCGTCGTTGTACTGGTTGAAGCCGTGCCGGCAGGTGCGGCGTTACTTGATGCAGCGTTGTCCGGAGTTGCTCCGGCAGTTGTTGTGGCCGTGCCTGATGCAGTGCCGCCAGAAGCAGTGCCGTTGGTTGCTGTTGTAGATGTTGCGGTGTTGTCAGAAGTTGTTCCGGTTGTCGTGGTGGCAGTGCCGTTAGTGCTTCCTGTCGTCGTTCCGTTTGTTGATGTGGCGGAACCATTGGAGCTGTCCGAAGTCGTTCCGGTCGTTGATGTGGTTGTACCGCCGGAAGTTGAGTCCGTGGCGGCGCCGGTGCTTGAAGAGCCGCCGGTCGTGTTACTGCTCGCCGTTGTTGTTCCGGAGTCGGTGGTTTGCCCGCCATCCGTGCTTTGCTGCCCGCCGGATTGCTGCCTGGTGCCCTGCTGACTGCCCGCCTGTTGCGTCCCACTCTGTGCTGGCGCCTGAGTCAACCCCCCTTCCAAGGTTTTAATCTCACGCTCCATTGCGGGACGAGGAGTCGATGGTGCATGCCTGCCGGTGATGGTGGTGACGGTGTTCGGCTGCAGGGTGACGGTTTGTTGTGGACGGTTGGGGTTATAAGAATACAGCGAACCGGAGCGGAGCAGGATGTTGGTTACTCCCCGCTCGTGAGTGACGATGAAGGTAGTGCCGCGCACCCCGGCTATGGCATTGGGAGTGCGGATCTCGAATTTTTTCGCGCCGCCACCGGGACTGTTTTTGAGATCAACGATGGCCTGCACTTTGCCACGGGTGAGCTTGACTTCACTCGAGTTAGGGCTCTCAGCTGAAAAATGTTCTCCTATGTCAATCCTGCTGCGCGGGGCGATGCGCAGTACGGTTCCGTCTTTATAGGCCACCTCGGCGACTCCTCCGGTTTTTGTCCGGATAAAGTCTCCGCTTGAAACCTCAAGGCCGTTTTGTGCTGCTTTTGCCGGCAGTTTTCCTGCCGACAGAAGGTCAACCGGACCGGAGACATTCCGTAACACACCTATTACCGAGGCAAAAACGCCGTCAGGGTTTGTCAGGAGCAGAGCGGAGCAGGAAATAATCAAGGTTACAGAGCGAAGCATGGACATAAAACCGCCTCCTCAAAAGCGAAGTTCAATTCCGGATGTAATTACATTTCGTTGATAGTCGTACAGATCGACGTTGGAAAGAGCCCTGGTGTAGGCGTACTGCACATTCAGATACAGGTATGACGAGAGCTTCTGGTTGATGGCGGCGGAGGCGGTTATTATGGAGTCCTTGCGTCCGCTGGAATTCTCAAAATATTCCTGAATGCTTCCTTCGGTGGTAAGAATCAGGCGTGTGCTCTCTGTTACCGGTAACAGCAGGTCAATACCGGCCTTGGCGGTAGTGTTGCGCCACTCATACCCCTCCGTGTGCTCGTATGCACCGTCCAGATGAAGGTTCAACATCCCCCTGTCACCCGCAAACAGAGTGATATATGACAATTGACCGCTGTAGATAACGGCATTCCGATTTTGTTCGGTCGAGGTCGCCTCCTGCAGCATCTCGCGCCGTGACGCCCCCAGTGAAACCTGGCCAATATGTTCGGATGTGAATGGAATCGTTATGGCCGGTTTGAACGCGTACTGGTACGAATACCCTTTTTTGTCCAGCAGTGTCTGGCTCAGATTAAGTGGAAGAGCAATAATAAGCTGATCGGTCTGCCAGATGTTGCTATAGGTAACACTGTGATTAATCATATTGTAGGAACTTGTCCGGAAGTTGGAGGCGTTTTGTACCGCATATTGAAAATTGTTCGACCAGGTTTCGCTGATGGGTTGATCGTACTCGATCCGCAGGCTTTCGTTGAGGCCGCCGCTGTTTTCATTGCGCGTTTCGGTGGAAGCCCCCGGGACTTTTGACTTGAGGAACATATTGTCATCGTACTGATAATTCAGGTTGGCGACGATACTCCATTTTTTCCTGAGTGCGGCAGCGGCGAGACTCTGTTCGTACTCCTGAACGAATGAAGCCACCTCCGAACCGGGATAACGCGTCACAATTGCTTTCAGGCTGGCGCGCGCCTCCTGGATTTTCCCCTCTTCAGCCAGGGCAACTGCAATTTGAAGATCAACCTGCTGATCATTTTCCGGCACTCCATTTCTGGCATTTTCAAGTGCCTGACGGGCTTCCTGATATCTTTTAAGTTTGGAAAGAATCATCCCCTTCTGATAGGCGGTTTCGGTTGGCCTGACCTTATTTTTCTCCGCCCACAAAACCCATTCCATTGCATCTTCGTAGCGTTCCAGATTTATAAGCACCGCGATGAGCTCCAGAGAAGCATCCTTGACCGCAGATCTGCTTTTCAGCGCTGCAGCGAGACTTGTTGCCGCTGCCTCATAGTTGCCGGTCTGTTTGTGACAAAGCCCGATATAATACAGTGCGGTCGGATCGGAAGCTTCCTTGCCTCTGATGGCCAGAAGTAACGAGAGAGCTTCTTCATAATTTTCATTTGTATATTCTGCAATTGCACGCTGTGTGGCATCGTGTTCTGATGCCATGCAAGGCGCTGCACATATGAACAGCATTAAAAAGAAAATTGTGAGCCTTCTCATAACTCCTCCTGATTATATTGCAACCACACATAATTTCTAAAACCATCTTGTAGCCGATCATTTTAATGCAATGAGAATAATCAGGCATCTCATTAAAATATAAATACTCTTTGACGTAGAACATGATTCTAAAGTCTCTACAAAATAATATGCTTTCAGACGTTTTGCAATCACAATATTAATGCTGTCCGGTTAAATACGTACAATAGAAAAAAGATCATGCACAGTTGCTACTTAGTAAAGACAGAGGATATCAGGCAGGAAAACAGGTCGGTAGATATTCGCGAGGTTGGGGCGTTTAAGGCGATTGAAGGATAGTTGTTTGGTGGAGATGGACGGGATCGAACCGACGGCCTGTACGTTGCGAACGTACCGCTCTCCCAACTGAGCTACATCCCCAAATCCTTCCATAAACAAATAAGAACAACAATTTTAATTGAGTATTAATGGTGTTGCGGGCTAATTTTTTGCTTTGTTCATAATGCGACAATGAATAACGTAGGTTGCTCATTATTGATGCCGCATATTTGCCGCATGGAGTTTCAAAAATGCCAGACATCAAAAAAAGTGTATTTAGCAACCAAGCTGTTCAAAAAACCTGAACCTTCTTCAATACCTTTTTCAAACATATCAGGCTCCTTGTTGAAAGGTAATATGTAATCTGAATTATGTCCACAAATATTCATCCCCCGGATATTCCAATACTATCGCAGAAGTGGAGCAGTAACGCACCGTCCCGACGGACGATTGGCTTCAAACGTCGGAGTTCCCGATGCTGAAATGTCAGCATACAGAGATATTCGCCAAAAAAGGGTTCCCGGAAGTTTTAACCACAAAAAGCCTGCAGTATTCTGCGGATTAGTACAAATAACCGCAAAATTCTGTGGCGAAATATGCCTCCCCGCAATTAACGACCTCTTTCGTATCATACTCAACATACCGTTATTGTTTAACAATACAATTTCTAACTATGTATCCTGTTATTGGCAGGCTACTTGCTCCTACATGGGCAACATGATCATCCGGCCGAATAGCGATTTGTATCCCTTTTCGAAAAACGGTTTGTAGATGACAACGGTCAAAGCAGCACATAAGGGGATATGAGAAGAGGGATATACCGGAAGCAGTAGGGATAAGTTCTGATTCATAGATAAAAAAAGGAGATTATTATGAAAAGTTATACCGGAACAAAATCGTATCTTGCATGTATGTCGCTTCTGAGTCTGTTTGCTTTCAGCCAGCCGGCAGCCGCAGCCCCGGTGACCCTCGGATCTGCCGCACCGTTCGGTATTTTCGGTGGCGGTGCCGGCATGACCAATCAGGGGCTTTATACGGTAATCAACGGAGATATCGGTACTACTGCCGATACCACGTTGGTCACCGGTTTCCATGATCTGAACGCAGTGTTTACTGAAACACCAAAAAACATCGGCAGAGTTAACGGAACGGTTCATACCGCTGTTGCACCTGCCGGTTCCGTACCAAACGCCATTGCAGCTGCTGCCGCACTCGATATCGAAACTGCTTTTACAGGCCTGTCTCCTGCGGCTCTTCCCGGCGGGATAGATGTCTCGTCACTGGGAGGCGGCGCCGGTGAACTCGGCAACCGTACCCTCGCCCCCGGCGTTTACAAATCCGCACCGGGCACATATGCCATACAGGGCGGGGATCTTACCCTCGACGCACAGGGCGATCCGAATGCAATCTGGGTCTTCCAGATGGCAACTTCACTTCTCGTGGGTGGCCCCGGTGCTGCATTTCCCCAGAGTGTACATCTCGTCAACGGGGCTCAGGCTAAAAACGTATTCTGGCAGGTCGGCAGCGCAGCAACAATTAACGCAGCCGGTGGCGGTACCATGGCAGGAACGATCATAGCTTCTTCAGGCATCTCGACCTCAACCGCCGGTAACGTCGACGTCGTCACACTGAACGGCAGAGCATTGGTCATGCATGCATCTGCAACATTGGTGAACACCACCGTCAACGTCCCCGGAGTTGCCTCAGGACCGGTTGAACCACCGATTGTCGTTGATCCGCCGGTTATTCCGACTGCACCCGGTGTCACCGTTACCGGTACCCACGCCGCTGATGTCGTTGCAACTGCAGCAACCGGCGGCATTATCAACGTAGAGAATAATGGCGGCCACGTTGCGGTTACTGAAAACGGAACCGGTACCATCAATATCACCAACAATGGTCAGTTGCTGACTGTGACCAACACCGGTAATGGCGTCGTGTCCATCAACAACACCAGCAGTGCCGCGGTGACAGTTACCAATACCGGTAACGGCAATATCACCGTAAATGCATCCGGTTTACTTCCGATTACCCTTACCTATGCCGATGGTCTTGACCATGTATATCCATAAGTAACTTTACCGGGCAATCAACACTAAAGGCCGTCTCCGGACGGCCTTTTTTTATGGACGATATGTTGGATCGCACTGCTGCGCGGCAGACGGCAGACAATCCTCTCTCTCAGCAGAGAACGCCTCTACGGCAACTGAATCACTGACAATCCCGGCACCGTGAAGTACACCGCCGGGAATGCAGAATATGTTCTTATGAAAACCGGGAAAGTTTATGGAGAAGGTCACATGGAAGCCTGCATATGAGCGCTTCTGTGTAAGGACAGTTTTCAATAGTATTAATAACAATTCCTCTTCCCGGTGGCTATAATTTCTTTTGTCCGGATTTATCCCGATACATCCGTTCGTCACTGAGTTTTAAAGCTTCCGCAAGTTGATCCTTGCTTTCTGCGAAAGCGACTCCGAAAGCGATGCTCACCTGACCACTGATGATTTCGGGGCAACTCAAAATCCTCCTGATTGCATCCTTTGCAACATTTTTGTCCATTCCCGGGAGAAGAATGGCAAATTCGTCTCCACCAATCCGGGCAACTATGTCCTCGGCCCGGAATGCTTCCAGAATAATCCGTCCCGCCAGCCGGATCAGATTGTCCCCGGCCGCATGCCCCTGCGAGTCATTGACGATTTTCAGCCCGTTTACATCCGCCATCACAACACTCACGGGAAATTTTCTGCTATGGGCAAGCCGCTTCAGCTCTTCCTCGAAAAACCCCCGGTTATAGAGGCCGGTTAATATATCGTGAGTGCTGAAGTGACGGAGCGTTACTTCTTCTTCTTTACGGTTGGTGATGTCTTCCATGGCCAGCAAGATAATATGTGATCCGATGTTTTTTCGAAAAATCTGCCGGGCGTTGAGCAGAATAATTTTCCGGCCGATATCGACAAAATCATGATCAACTTCATAACCATCGATTACTGTATCATGGGGGAGGATTTCTTCGAAGAGTACCCGCAGTTCCGGGATGTCCCACTGCCGGTTGCCGATGTCGTAAATGAACTTCCCGATTGTATCCTCTGGCGCTCCCTTGAAGGTGCTGTAAAAACTCTGGTTGGCTATGAGTATTTTCAGATCGGAATTCAATACTACAAGCGGCTCCCGCACAGTCTCGATAATGTTCTCGGCATATTCCGTATCCCTGATCTGGGCCGCGAGGGATCTCAGGAAGAGACTCTGTATGACAACGCTGTTTATGACCGTCGCATCATGAGTGGTAACCGCACGGCCATAATTGAGGGCAATGAGGCAGAAGCTGTCAGTAGAGTAGCCGACCAGATTCGATACGCGGATCAGCTGTTTTTCTAGTTCTCTGACAAGGGGTGATGATGCCGTCTCCGGGTCGGATTCATTATAAAAAACCACTGCCGGTTTCCCGCAGGGGAAGAATGCAGGATTATCGTCAAGATCCATGTTGAACGTGCTTTTTTTGACATCCGTTCCTTTTGAATCATAGCGTAACCACTGACAGGCATCTTCCTGACCAACCATTCCGATAACAACAATCTCGGGACTATCGATCAGATCGGATCTCCTTCTGATGATCTCATGCACCATGCTGTCAATATTTTTAAAAAAATCGAACGTATCCGGATCAAAATTGGTAATGATCCGCTCGCCGAAAGCACTTAGCTTGGCTATGTTATTGTAGGCGGATTGGAGCCGGTCATTCAGCGACTTGACATGCAGAAGCATTTTTATCCTGGCAAGTACTTCGGCGCTGTCGAATGGCTTGGAGATAAAATCTTCGGCTCCGGCCTCGATCCCCCGGATACGGTTTTCCCTGTCTGCAAAGGAGGTAATCATCACTGCCGGGATGTTTCGACGAAGATCGTCGGACTTGATCCGGCGGCAGACTTCAAAACCATCCATTCCCTGCATCATCACGTCCAACAGGCAGATGTCGATCCGTTGTGAATCGATCTTTTCCAGTGCTTCCGGGCCATTCAAGGCCGATACCACATCATATCCCCGGGGAGAGAGCATGGCCTCCAGCAGGCTGCTGCTAAGTGGATTGTCATCGACGCACAGAATTCGCGCAATTTGTTGATTCATCTGTTTCTCCTGCCAGCGGCAGTTTTACCCGCCGGGTATATCATTGCCGGAAGAGGCCATATTTCCTTATCCGGTAGCGGAGGGTACTGGGGTTGAGACCAAGGAGCATCGCTGCTCCCTTTTTCCCCTCGATTCGCCAACCGGTTTTCTGGAGAACCTGGAGGAGGATGTTTCTTTCCAGCGCAACGAGTGCTTTGACGTCATGTCCGACCGTTTCTTCTGTGCTCCCGAGCGCTTCCAGCCGGTCCACTACCTGTAACGCAGTTCCCTGGCTGATGATTACCGCCCGCTCGATGACACTTTCCAGCTCCCGCACGTTACCGGGCCAGTGGTATTCCTGAAGACTGTTCATGGTGTCTTTTGAAACGGTCTCTATCTTCTTGCCGATTTTATTGTTGAATTTGGTTACGAAATGATTGACGAGAAGCGGGATATCGTCCCTGCGCTGCCGAAGCGGCGGCATCGTGATGGGGAATACATTGAGCCGGTAATACAGATCTTCCCGGAACCTTCCGCTGCGGATTTCCTGATCCAGTTGCCGGTTGGTAGCCGCGATGATCCGCACGTCGGTCTTGATGGTGCGGGGGCTCCCCAAACGTTCAAACTCACCGTCCTGGATGACCCGGAGCAATTTCGATTGCAGCTCCATCGGCATTTCGCCGATTTCATCGAGGAATATGGTTCCGCCGTCTGCCAGTTCAAAGCGCCCGATCTGCCGGACATCGGATCCGGTGAACGCACCCCTTTCCCGTCCGAAGAGCTCGCTCTCCACCAAGGTCGCAGGGAGTGTCGCGCAGTTGACTGTTATCAGTGGCCGGTCCTTGCGGGAGCTGCTGTTGTGGATGGCGCGTGCGACCACCCCTTTGCCGGTGCCGGTCTCGCCAAGGAGAAGAACGGTCGCATTCATATTCGCCACCTGCTCGACCCGCAGGAATACCTGCGAAAGGAGATCACTCTGGCCGATGATCTCACCGAAGTTGTACTGCTGTGCAACCTCCTGCTGCAGGTATATGTTCTCGGCCTGGAGCCGGTCTTTCAACCCTTTTATTTCTACATACGTACCCTGGAGTGATTTTTCGGCTTTTTTTCGCTCTCCTATTTCCTCGGTGAGTTGAATATTCGCTCTGGTCAACTCACGTGTCCGCTCATGCACTGTTTGCTCAAGCTGGTCATGCGCATTCTGCAACTGCTCGTTCAGCGACCTTACATGCAGAAGCATCTTTATCCTGGCCAGCACCTCGGCACTGTCGAACGGTTTTGAGATAAAATCTTCGGCCCCGGCCTCGATCCCCCGGACGCGGTTTTTAACGTCAGCAAAAGAGGTAATCATCACTACCGGAATGTTCCGGTACAGATCGTCAGATTTGATTCGGCGGCAAACCTCAAAACCATCCATCTCCGGCATCATCACATCCAAAAGGCAGATGTCTATCCGCTCTGATCTGATCTTTTCAAGGGCTTCCGGGCCATTCATCGCCGATACCACAGTATATCCCCGGGGAGAGAGCATGGCCTCGAGCAGTCTGATATTAAGAGGTTCGTCATCAACACACAGGATTCGCTGCGTACGATTATTCATACCGGTTCCACCTCCAGCCACTGTTTTACCAGACCGGGAAGTTCACGAGTCCTGATCGGCTTGGAGAGGTACCCGTAGAATCCGGCCGCAAGGAATTTCTCCCGGTCGCCCTGCATGGCAAAGGAGGTCAGGGCGATGATCTTCAGGCCGCTGGTCGCCGGGTCCCCTTTCAGAATAGCGCTGGCTGTCATGCCGTCCATCCCGGGCATTTGTATGTCCATCAGGATCAGATCCGGCATCAGTTTCCTGGCCAGGGTCACTCCTTCCTGTCCGTCGGAAGCTACCGCTACTTCATAGCCGTGAAAGGTCAGGATATCCCGAAAAAGGCAGCGGTTGTTTTCATTGTCTTCAACGATCAGTATCTTGTTCTGCATTGTATTTTCTCCTTGATCGCAGTGTTAGTGCTGGCCAACGGCACTTTCCACCAGACTCAGAAATTCATGCGTCGACAGGCTTCCTTTTCCCTCGACCCTCCAGACTTTTCCTGTCAGACGTGCCCGGTCGGAAGCCGAAAGGTCCATTGAGGTCAATACCAGGATAGGAACCTGCGCAGCTGCATTCCTGCACAACAAACGGTCGGCGACATCGAATCCGTTCATGCCGGGCATTACGAGGTCAAGGACAATCAGGTCGGGAGAATTGCGTTGGGCCATCTCAACCCCCTCCATCCCGCTGCTCGCCCGCAGCGCCCGGTACCCCTTACGCAGCAGGGCGTTTTCCAGAGTAGCGAGAGTCAGCGGATCGTCCTCAATCACCAGGACGGTGTTGCCGCCGGCGGAAACAGGATCCTGCCGGTGAGCGGATGACTTGCTGGCAGCTGCCTGCGTGATCGGAATAGTGAAACTGAAGCTGCTTCCCGTGCCGAACTCACTTTCCATCCAGATTCTGCCGCCGTGCAGTTCCACCAGCTGCCTGGTCAAGGCCAGTCCGAGGCCGGTCCCTTCGAATCCCTTGGTATACACCGATTCCAACTGGGTGAATGCCTGGAAAAGCTTCGGAACATCTTCCTCTCGTATCCCGATACCGGTGTCCGCAACGGTAATTTCGATGAAATCTCTGTCTCTCACCGCACTCACGTCAACCGTTCCGGAAGTAGGGGTGAACTTGACTGCATTTGAGAGCAGGTTGAAGAGGATCTGTTTCAGCTTTCTCTGGTCTGCCTCTATGAGTACATCAGCCTCCGGGGCAAGATCAAGGCGGAGTGTTATCCCGCTTTTTATTGCTTTTTCCCGAAGCATCATCATTGACGACTCCAGTGATTCGCGCAGCAAAACATGACTCAGCTCAAGCTCCATCTTACCCGACTCCACCTTGGAGAGATCGAGGATGTCGTTGATCAGCGAGAGGAGGTGTCTGCCGCTGGTAAGGATGTTTTTTACATATTCCTGCTGTTTTTCATTGATCGGGCCGAACATCTGGTCTTGCAGAACTTCGGAAAATCCGATTACCGAGTTGAGCGGGGTTCGCAGCTCGTGGCTCATGTTAGCGAGAAAATCTGATTTTGTGAGATTGGTTTTTTCCGCCACGGCTCTGGCGCTCTCCAGCTCGATGTTCTTTTCCTGAAGCACCTGGTCCAGGCGTTTACGCTCGGTAACATCTCGCGCTGCCGCGAACACCCCCTGCAGTTTCCGGTCCCGGTCGTAGAAGGTGGTTGCGTTGATGGAGACCACCGTTTCCTTGCCGTCCCTGGCGCGCGCGGTCAGCTCGTAATTGGTGACCTTTTTTTCACTCAGCACCAGTTTAATACTCGTTTCGGCCCGGTCCGGGTCGGTGAAGTAGTTCTTGAACGGCGCACCGATCAGTTCGTCGCGCGTGCAGCCGGTGAGGACCTCCATCTGTTTGTTGACATCGGTGATGATGCAGGTCGGATCGGTAGTCATAATCGGATCGATGTTGGATTCGAACAGGGAGCGGGTATAGAACTGATGGTCGCGCAGTCGCTGACTAAGCTGCATCTGCTCCGCCTCGATCTGCTTGCGCGCAGTGTTGTCGGTGCCGATCAGCAGATAGCCGATGATGGCGTCCTGCTCATCGCGCAGCGCCGTGACCGACACGACCGCCGGAAAACGGCTGCCATCCTTGCGGATATAGGTCAGCTCGTAGATATCCTCGATGCCGCGCGACGCCTTGAATACCAGCGCTTCGAAGCCGGGTGTGATCGGGGTTT
>VFJW01000085.1 GCA_009885845.1 Geobacter sp. | reverse complement strand
GAAGCGTGCGGCGACATCGATATCGATTTTCACCATACGGTTGAAGATATCGGAATCGTCTTAGGCGAAGCGTTCAAACAGTCGCTAGGTGAGAAAAAGGGGATTTGCCGCTATGGTCAAAGCACCATACCAATGGATGAGACACTGGCCAGTGTAGCGGTTGACATTTCCGGAAGACCGTATCTGGTGTATCATGTCAATCTACCAAAAGTGAAGATCGGCGAGTTCGACGTAGAACTGGCCCGGGAGTTCTTCCAGGCCTTTGTCAACCACTGCGGGTTGAACCTGCATATCAACGTCATGTACGGCGAAAATGTTCATCATATCATTGAGGCATGCTTCAAGGCATTTGCCCGGGCGATGGACCGCGCCTGTCAACTTGACCCCCGTGTTGATGGAGTTATGTCAACAAAAGGTGTGTTATAAATTTTCACCTGTTTTCCATATAAAAGGGGCGGCCCGTTTTCGGCACCGCCCCTTTTTTTACTTTTCCAACCTGAAATAACTATTTAATTACCTTCAGCATATCCTTGGCCTTTTTGGCTTCCTCACTTTTTGGAAAACCCTCCACCAGTTTTTTCAATACAAATTTGGCACTCTTTGAGTCCTTGATTTCATTAAAAGCCATCGCCTGCTTTAGCATGGCAGCAACCACTTTCTCTTTGCCGGGATAATTTTTGATGACATCCTGATAAGACAGAATCGCGGATTCATAATTTTTTTCACTGTAGTGCGTTTCACCAATCCAGTAGTGAGCATTTGCAGCCAGGTCATGTTTTGGGCTCTGCTCGAGAAACCTGGCAAACTGCTCGCGAGCAGTAACAACATCACCGGCTTTGAGCGAATCAAGACCTTTCAGGTAAAGGGAATCGGGTGTGGCGACCTCTTCATTTTTTGCCTTGGTCATTTCTGCCATCTTTTTAGTCAGGGAGTCGAGAGCGGCCTGTTGTTTCAGTACATGTTCTTCCAGGGCAATAACACGCTTTTCTGCATCCTCCCGGTATCGCATTAAATCTTCCGAAGGTTTTTTTACGGCGAGAGTGGTATCGTCAAGTTTGCCGTTCAGCGCCTGCATTTCATTTTTAGTGTTGTCAATTGTGGCCTGAATGTCAGCAGACATTTTCCGAACGGCAGCCACATCATCCTTAAAACCCTTTTCCACCGCTCCGACACTGACTTTCAATTCTTCACGAACAGTCGAGAGGTCCCTGTCAATAGTAAAAAGCCGGGATTTCATCGTATCGACATCATTGCGAACGTTTTCGAGTGAACCCTGTGAAGCGCATCCGGCGAGACATACGACAAACAGCAGCATCATGGCATTCATAAAATTCATACTGATTCCCCCTCTAAAAAAAAATACGACGAACATATACCACGTGTGAATTCACTTGACAAGTATCAGCGACTTCAGCTTCAAACAGCATCTTTTTAAAAACAGCGGGAGAAGTCAGAGGATTAAAACTTGACAAAAACAAGTCATTCCATTAACTATCTACCGTTTTTGGGTCATATCGTAAGAATGCCACCGATTGGCTATTCATATTAACAGGAGGAAATAGAAAATGGAACAGTATGCAATTGTTTTTGCCCTGGTCTGTGCTGCTGCAGCCGTAGTTTACGGTCTGGTTACGGCAAACTGGATTCTGGGTCTGCCTCAGGGCAATGACCGGATGAAGCAGATCGCCGCGGCGATCCAGGAAGGGGCCGGCGCCTACATGAAACGCCAGTACACAATCATAGCCATGGTTGGCGTGGTTATGTTCATCGCTCTGTTTGCAACTCTCGGCGCCAAAACTGCCGTCGGCTTTGCAGTCGGCGCACTTTTTTCCGGTCTCACCGGATTCATCGGTATGTTCGTTTCGGTCCGTGCCAACGTGCGTACGACCGAGGCTGCTAAATCCGGCATCACCAAAGCCCTCAACGTCGCCTTCAAAGGCGGAGCCATTACCGGCATGCTGGTGGTCGGCCTCGGCCTTCTCGGTGTAGCCGGTTACTATATGATTCTGCTGAAACTCATGCCGGGAGCCCCGGTCAAGGATGTGGTCACGCAACTGGTCGGCCTCGGCTTCGGTGGTTCACTGATCTCCATCTTTGCACGACTCGGCGGCGGCATCTTCACCAAAGGAGCCGATGTTGGCGCGGATCTGGTGGGTAAGGTTGAAGCCGGCATCCCCGAAGATGACCCCCGTAACCCTGCCGTTATCGCTGACAATGTCGGTGACAACGTCGGCGACTGCGCCGGCATGGCTGCAGACCTGTTCGAGACCTATGCCGTAACCCTGATCGCCGCCATGCTGCTTGGTGCCATCACCTTTACCGGCAATGCCAGCTCCGTCAGCTATCCGTTGATTTTGGGCGGCATCTCGATCGTTACCTCCATCATCGGCACCTACTTCGTAAAGCTGAGCGGCAGCGGCAAGATCATGACCGCTCTCTACAAGGGACTGATCGCATCAGCTGTACTCGCCTGTATAGCCTTTTATTTCGTAACCGTCCAGATGTTCCCCCAGGGACTCACCAACGCTGCAGGTGCTAACTTCAGCGCCATGAACATCTTCATTTCCGCCATAGTCGGCCTCGTCGTAACCGGCGCTATTTTCTGGATTACCGAATACTATACTGCAACAGAGTATGGTCCGGTACAGCACATTGCACAGGCATCTACAACCGGCCACGGCACGAATGTCATCGCCGGACTGGGCGTTTCAATGAAATCAACAGCCGCTCCAGTGATCGTCATTGCTGCCGGCATCATCGTCGCATTCCAGTGTGCCGGGGTCTATGGTATCGCTATCGCAGCTGTCTCCATGTTGTCACTGACCGGTATTGTTGTCGCCATGGATGCGTATGGCCCGATCACCGACAACGCCGGTGGTATCGCAGAAATGGCTGAACTTGACGATTCAGTTCGCGCCGTGACCGACCCACTTGACGCCGTCGGCAATACAACCAAAGCCGTTACCAAGGGCTATGCTATCGGCTCTGCCGGTCTGGCCGCTGTTATTCTTTTCACATCCTACGTTGACGAGTTGAATCACGCACTGCACCTTGCCGGTAAGGAGATCATCAAATTTGATCTCTCCGACCCGTATATCATCGTCGGTCTCTTCATCGGCGGCATGCTCCCTTACTACTTCGCCGCACAATGCATGGATGCTGTCGGCAAAGCCGGGGGTGCTGTTGTTGTTGAAGTACGTCGTCAGTTCCGCGAGATAAAGGGTATTATGGAGGGCACCGGCAAACCTGATTATGCCGCCTGCGTTGACATCGTCACCAAGACCGCTCTGAAAGAGATGGTTGTCCCCGGCCTGATCCCGATCCTTGTTCCTGTTATCGTCGGTTTCACCCTCGGTCCCAAAGCTTTGGGCGGCGTGATCGTCGGCACCATTGTCACCGGCATCTTCGTTGCCATCTCCATGACCACCGGCGGCGGCGCCTGGGATAATGCCAAGAAGTACATCGAGGACGGCCACCACGGCGGCAAAGGTGGCGAAGCCCACAAGGCTGCCGTTACCGGCGACACCGTCGGGGATCCTTACAAGGATACCGCCGGCCCGGCCATCAATCCGATGATCAAGATCATCAACATCGTCTCGTTGTTGATCGTGCCTCTTCTGGCTAAATGGATGATGTAATTCGGGATGCATTATCGCTTCAGCATGGCGGTACGGGGATTTACCCTGTGCCGCCTTTTTCTTTGCTTTCGGCATTAAAAGGGATATAATCCGCCCGTTTTACATCTAAACCGGCACCGACCACCTGAAAGGTTATCAACTAATATGAGTACACCCGTAAGCAAGAAAATGCTGATTAATGTCATGCACCCCGAGGAAACCCGTGTGGCCATAGTGCACGATGGTCGCCTGATGGAGTTGAACATTGAAATCAGCGGCAAGGAACAGATCAAAGGCAACATATACAAGGGCACTGTTCTTCGTGTCGAACCGGGGCTGCAGGCCGCCTTTGTCGACATTGGCCGCGCTAAACCCGGCTTTCTCCAGATAGGCGAGCTGCATCCCGATTACTTTGAATGGCGTGATGATCTTCCGGAGGATAAGCGAAAACGTTTCCCGCGCATTCAGGAAGTGCTCCATCGCGGACAGGAACTGATGGTGCAGGTTGAAAAGGATGAGCGGGACAACAAAGGTTCTGCCCTGACAACGTATATTTCGCTTCCCGGCCGCTATATGGTGATGATGCCGGGCAGTGATTCCTCCGGTATTTCCCGCAAGGTTGAACAGGAAGGTGCACGGAAAAAGCTGAAGGAAATTGTCGCTGGCATGGAAATACCGGAAGGCACCGGTTACATCATGCGCACTGAGGCCGTTGGCCGGACTTCTGACGAACTGCAGAAAGATTTCACGAACCTGACTGAACTTTACGAATCAATCAGGCAGGAGGCTGCCAAAATCAAGGGTGCCGGCGAGGTTTATCGCGACAGCGGCCTGATTATTCGCACAATCAGGGATTACTTTTCCGATGACGTTGATGAAGTTCTGGTTGACAGCAAAGAGGCCTACCGCGAAGCAAAGGAGTTTTTCCGGGTTTCCATGCCGGCCTGTGAAAAACGGGTTAAGCTTCACAAGGAGAAACGTCCGATCTTTTCCCGCTTTCAGCTGGAAGAGCAGATTGACCAGATTTATGAAAAACGGGTGCCGCTGCCATCCGGAGGTTCGCTGATTATTGAGCCGACCGAGGCGCTTGTCTCGATAGATGTCAATTCAGGAAAATCAAGCGGGGAACGGGGTATCGAAGACACCGCCTTCAAGGCCAACATGGAGGCGGCTGAGGAAGTCGCACGGCAGCTGCGGCTGCGCGACCTGGGCGGCCTGATTGTCATTGACTTCATCGATATGCGGGAAAACAAACATAACAGCGAAGTTGAAAAAACTCTCAAAAATGCTCTCAAGATGGATAAAGCACGGGTCAACGTCGGACGAATCTCGCAATTCGGCATAATGGAAATGTCCCGTCAACGGATTGCCAAGACACTGAATGATGCCATCCATCTCGAATGTCCGCACTGTGAGGGTCGCGGAAAAGTCAAATCTGTTGAGGCGATGGCTGTTTCTTTTCTGCGCAAGGTTCACGCTGCAGCCGCAAAGGGAACTGTTGCCGAAGTCCGTGGCGGGCTGCCGCTGGAAGTGGCGTACTACCTGCTTAACAGGAAAAAACGTGAGCTGACCCAGATTGAAAATGATTATGAGATCGAAGTGACCGTTAAAGGCAAGACATCATTCCTGCTCAATCAACTTGAGCTTGAAACTATAAAACGTGAAAATCCGCACATCGAGGATGTTCTCAAAAGCGAGGCTGAGGCGGAAGAAGCTCACAAACCTGCAGCTCCACGCGCCCCCGCCTCACTGACTAGTGCGGGTGAGGAACAGAAAACTGAGACCGGCACTCCAGTCGAGGGGAGCAAAAAACGGAAACGTCGTAAAAAGAAGAAAAAGACCGGGGACGTTCATCCGGATGCGATAACAATCGGACAGACTGAAGCAGAATCAGAACATGACGATGATTCTCAGGGTGAGATTACGACTGAAACTGATCAACTCACTATTTCGGAAACCGGTGACGCTCCAGCGGATCAATCCGTGCAGCCAAAAAAGCGGAAAAGACGTCGTAGCCGCAGTAAAATTCATAAAGATCCGGATCATTCAGCAAGAGAAGCTGTTCCGACTGAGCCTGAATCTGTTGCGTCGATACCAGCTGTTCCTGTCTCGACTTCTCCAGATGCAACAAGTGATGGATCCCGGCCGAAACGTGCCCGGTCTCCACGCAAGAAACAGTCTGCAGTCACCAGCGGGGAAGTCATCACCTATCAACCTGCGGCTGAATCCGTGGCCAGTCCCGAACCGGCTCCGGCACAGAAAAATCCGCGGCGGACAGCCGCCAAAAAAGATTCTGAAACAAGCAAATCCGTTGTCGAACCGCTTCTGGCTGTTGCTGCAGAAAAATCGCAACCGGCAAAACGTACTGCTGCTCCGAAACGGCCAAAAAAGAATCCGGAAAATCAGTAGGCAGGTATCAGCAGCAGCTTTAAATTGTCCTTTTTTCTTGACCTGACCGGTGGTTGACGATACTTCTATTACTTGTTTTTGAACCTTGGCACACAGGCTACGTGCGTAAACAATGTATGTTCTGCATGAAATTGTTTTCTCGCATACCAACACCTTATTTTTGACGTGAAAGGTTGAATCTACCATCATGGAAGAACTCAGTGAACTCCTGCTCCAAAGGCGCCGAAAGGTTGATGCGCTCTGGGAGGCGGGCATAAATCCCTACCCCAATGACTTCAAACCGCAACATACGTCAGCAGATATTGACGCCACGTACGGCTCCATAGAGCAACTCGACGCCGCAGATGTTACCTTACGCGTTGCAGGTCGCATTCTGGCACGCAGATCTTTTGGCAAAGCCGCTTTTATTCAGCTCCAGGACAGAAAGGGGCGTGTCCAGCTATACGTCAAAAAAGACGAAATCGGCGAGGAAGCATTTGCAGTATTCGAGACATTCGACATCGGTGATATCATCGGCGCCGAAGGCTATCCGTTCCGCACCAAGACCGGCGAACTCTCCCTCCATACCCGAAGCATACGACTGCTGGTCAAATCACTCCTGCCCCTGCCGGAGAAATTCCACGGCCTGACCGATGTTGAGACCCGCTACCGTCAGCGCTATGTTGATTTGATAGTTAACCCTGAAGCTCGGGAAATATTCTTCAAACGTTCCCGTATCGTCAACCTGATCCGCAACTTCATGACCACCCGTGATTTTCTTGAAGTTGAGACACCCATGATGCACCAGATTCCTGGCGGTGCAACAGCGCGGCCGTTTATCACTCATCACAACACTCTCGATATGGAACTGTACCTCCGCGTAGCACCGGAGCTGTACCTGAAGCGTCTTGTTGTCGGCGGCCTGGAGAGGGTATTTGAAATAAATCGTAATTTCCGGAATGAGGGAATTTCCGTACGCCACAATCCGGAATTCACTATGATGGAATTCTATCAGGCGTATGCCACCTACGAAGATCTGATGGACTTCACCGAAGAGCTTTTCTGCCACGTCGCTCAGGATATTCTTGGAACGCTTGATTTCACCAATCAGGGGCTTGCCATCAGTTTTCAGCGGCCCTGGAAACGTTTAACTGTACGTGATGCGATCCTGGAGTATGGCGATGTAGAGGCGAAACAGCTCGACGATCGTGACCTTGCCCTCTCATATGGCCGCAGCATCGGCCTGGCACTTCCGGATGGGATTACGTACGGCAAGCTTCTGATGGAAATATTTGAAGAGGTGGCTGAGCACAAACTGATTCAACCGACCTTTATCACCGCTTACCCGACCGAGGTTTCACCGTTATCACGCAAGAACGACCATAACCCTGAAATTGTCGATCGTTTTGAATTGATCATCGGCGGACGTGAAATAGCCAATGCGTTCTCCGAATTAAACGATCCGGTCGACCAGAAAGAGCGTTTTCTGGCTCAGGTTGCTGAAAAAGACAAGGGCGACGAAGAAGCTCACTACATGGATGAAGATTATGTACGGGCTCTTGAGTACGGAATGCCTCCTACGGCAGGTGAAGGAATCGGCATCGATCGTCTGGTAATGCTGCTGACTGACTCGCCATCGATCAGGGATGTAATTCTGTTTCCGCAGCTTCGCAAGGAATCCAAATAGCCAATGTCATTTGAACTCTTCATCGGTTTGCGCTATCTGAAAGCCAAACGAAAAACAACGTTTATTTCGATCATCACTTTTATCTCTACTGCCGGGGTCGCGCTTGGTGTCATGGCACTGATCGTCGTACTGGCTGTCATGACCGGCTTTGAAAATGACTTGAAGGAGAAGATACTGGGCACGAACGCCCATATTGTTGTCATCAGAAGCGGAGCACCGATGGAGAATTATCCCTCGGTAATTGAAAAACTGAAAGGCTTCAAAGGGGTCCAGGCAGCAACTCCTTTTATCTACAACCAGGTCATGCTTTCTTCCGGCAAGAATGTATCCGGTGTGGTTCTGCGGGGAATCGATGTCGCCTCTGACCGTCAGGTCACACGTCTCAGCAAGTCCGTTGTCGAGGGAAACATCAACGGTCTTGACCCAAAAATGGGCCAGGGGGCAGACACAATGCCCGGCTTGATGGTCGGAAAAGAGCTGGCAAGACATCTCAACCTGTTTCTGGGGGACAAAGTCAACGTCATTTCGCCGATGGGTAATATTACGCCGCTCGGCATGATGCCGCGTATGAAACCATTCAAAATTACCGGCATTTTCAACACCGGCATGTTTGAGTATGACTCGACTCTGGCGTACATCAGCATCGACCAGGCCCAGCGTTTTTTTGATCTCGGAGATACTGTTACCGGAATACAGCTCAAAGTTGATAATGTGTACCATACTGATGAGCTGGCCCGAAATATAAACCGTGAAATGGGAATAAACTTCTACGCGCGCGACTGGATGCAGATGAACAAAAACATCCTGTTTGCACTTAAGACCGAAAAAATCGTCATGTTTATAATTCTGACTCTGATTGTTCTGGTAGCTGCCTTTGGCATAGCCTCAACACTCTTCATGGTGGTCATGGAAAAAACCAGAGATATTGCTATTCTCAAGTCAATGGGGGCTACCGCCACGAGCATCATGAAGATTTTTGTGCTTGAGGGATTAATAATCGGTGTTATCGGCACACTACTTGGAGTTGCATCCGGACTTCTGGTTGCCCTTAACCTGGAACCAATCATCAACATTATTCAGAAAATAACCGGACAGAATTTCTTCAGCAAGGATATTTACTACCTTGACCGCTTTCCTTCACTAGTGGTTCCGGCCGATGTACTGCTCATTTCAGTTACAGCAGTATTGATCTCATTTCTGGCTACACTGTATCCGGCATGGCAGGCTTCCCGGATGCTTCCTGCTGAGGCGCTGCGGTATGAATAACCTGCTTGAAGTGCGTGGGCTCGGCAAATCATATATCTCAGGCACGAATACGCTTGAAGTGCTCAGCGGAATCGACCTTGACCTGGTGACCGGAACGACGACGGCTCTCGTCGGCGCATCCGGAGCAGGGAAAAGCACGTTATTGCATCTTCTGGGCGCACTTGACCGCCCGACTGCCGGGACAGTCCATTTTCGCGGTGATAACATTTTCAAAAAAAACGAGCGGGCCCTGGCAGCATTCAGAAATCGAAGCATCGGCTTTGTGTTTCAGTTTCACCACCTGCTGCCTGAATTCACCGCACTCGAAAATGTCATGATGCCGGCCTTGATCGCCAGGGTACCGCGCAGCAGAGCAATTGACATGGCTCAAACACTGCTTTCCGATGTTGGCCTCGGGCAGAGGACAACCCATAGACCTGGAGAATTATCCGGCGGGGAACAGCAACGGGTCGCTATTGCCAGGGCGCTTGTGCTGGAACCTGAACTGTTGCTGGCAGACGAACCGACCGGCAACCTTGACATGAAAACCAGTGATGATATTCATGCGATACTGACAGAATTGCAGACAAAGAAAAAATTAACTCTGGTAATCGTTACACACAACGAACGACTGGCACAAGCGATGGGGACTACCATTCATCTGGTAGACGGCAGACTGGACAAAACTACATGATTTTCGGGGGAAGCGTGCCCAGTTTCAAAATTGTAACACCATCCATACTGTTGGCAGCTCTTTTCTGCACAACACTCGCCTTTGCTGAAGGCGAAAAACTGGTAGAAATCAGGATAGAAGGGAATCGGCGCATCGAATCTGCGGCCATTCTTAACGTTGTCACTATGCACGCCGGAGATACCCTCTACGGTGACAAAACTGATTCAGATATCCGCGCAATCTATAAATTGGGCCATTTTCAGGATGTTCAAGTTCTGAAAGAGGAGTCGGACAAAGGAGTCATCCTGATTTACTCAGTTCAGGAAAAACCAATCGTTCGAGAGACAACGTTTGAGGGCAACAAGGAAATTTCAACGGAGAAACTGAAGGAAGCGCTTGAGTTTCGTCAAAATTCCGTTTTTTCATCAAAAGATTTGGCCAAAAGCGTCGCCAAGATTAAAAAAATGTATGGCGATGAGGGCTATTATCTGGCTGACGTACAGACTCAGACAAAAAAAAGCCCAACCGGCGACCTTTCGGTAATTATTACCGTTATTGAAGGGAAAAAGATCCTCATAAATGAGATTCACTTTGACGGCAACAAAGCATTCAGCGAAAGCAAACTGAAGAGGATACTGGAAACCAAAGAAGAGTGGTTCATGTCTTGGCTGACCAGCGCAGGTACATACAAGGAAGAGGTACTTAAAAATGATGCCCTCCTCCTTGCCGATCATTACCTCAATAACGGCTTTATCAATATCAAGGTTGGTGAACCATCTATAAAGCTTAACGAAGAGAAAACCAGTCTGGATGTCTTCATTGGCATTACCGAGGGGGAACAATACCGGATCGGCGAAATCGGTTTCAAGGGAGAACTGCTGGAGCCGACTGCAGAACTGCGAAAGAAATTAAAGAGCGAACCGGGCGAACTGTTTAACCGTTCCATTCTGCGCGCAGATATCGGAGTCCTCACCGATGTATACGGCGACAAGGGATATGCCTTCGCGACGATCAATCCTCAGACCCGCCTGGACAACGAAAAAAAGATCATTGATCTGACCTTTGATATTGAAAAAGGTGAGCTGGTATCAATTGAGCGGATAAATATTGCCGGAAACCCTAAAACCCGTGACAAAGTTGTCCGGCGGGAAATGCGCATAACTGAAAACGGACTTTACAGTGCTACCGGCTTAAAGCGCAGCAAGCAGAATCTGATGAACCTCGGTTTTTTCGAAGAAGCGAATATCGCAACGGCAAAAGGGAGCGCCAGCAACAAACTGAATGTAAATGTCGATGTAAAAGAAAAACCAACCGGTACGTTCAGTATCGGCGGTGGTTACAGCACTCTGGACGGCTTTATTGCCCAGGGTTCGATTCAGCAGGCCAACCTGTATGGCCTGGGTCTGAAAGCAAGTTTCTCCGCTTCCGTTGGAAAAACGTCAAACACCTACTCTCTCGGTCTCACTGACCCGTATTTTCTGGATACCAAATGGTCGCTGGGGGGTGACATCTACCGTTCAGAGCGTGAGTACACCGACTACACAAAGCGACTCGTCGGGGCCGATATAAAAGGGGGCTACCCGATCAGTGACTTTCTCGGAACGTTCCTGATGTACAAGTATGAAATAAAAGATATTTTCAAGCCAAGCACCTCATATACGGCGTTCAACACGGTAGATCCAGGCAACTATCCCGTCGGCAAGTCTACTACCAGTGCCGTATCAAGCAGCATCACCTACAACAGTACCGACTATCGGCTTGATCCGTCGAACGGCATGATCAACTCTCTTTCAGCCGAGTATGCCGGCCTGGGCGGCGATAATAAATATGCCCGTTTCATAACTGATCACACCTACTTTCAACCGCTCTACAAGAGGCTGGTCGCTTCTACAAAAGTGACCCTTGGATATATCATGGATGTCGGTCAGACCATCCCGATTGATGAAAAGTTCTATCTGGGCGGCATATACTCACTGCGTGGTTTCAAAACAAGAACCGTTTCACCGACAAATCCCGCCACTCCGAAGTACGGTGACACAATAGTCTATCTTGGCGGCAACAAGGAACTCTACGGGAATGTCGAATTAACTCTGCCGTTACTCTCGGAGGCCGGGATCAAGGGAGTTGTCTTTTTCGACTACGGTAATTCTTTTTCTGACAAATCAACCATTATCAATAAAATGTTGATGAGCTATGGGTATGGGATTCGCTGGGCATCCCCCATCGGGGCACTTCGCCTTGAATACGGAATTCCGATCAATCCACGCAGTGACATCGACAGCACAAAAGGACGGCTTGAATTTTCTATTGGTTCAATGTTTTAATCAACCCCTCCCCGCTCCCTTTAGGCCCCAGAGGGTCCTTATCAAGGGAGAGCCTTCAAACTTCCCCCCTGATAAGGGGGGATTGAGGGGGGTTGATGCTTTTATCCAGTTATAAGAGCCTGACCGCTCACCACCACTATAATAAGGAGACGTATTCATGAAACACAGTATTCTGGCAGGTATCGTAGCGGCGTGCATTATGTCAACTTCTGTTTTTGCAGCTGAGCAGAAATTCGGATATATCGACATGCAACGGGCTTTAAATGGTTCCGAGGCAGGAAAAGAAGCTAAAGAGCAGTTGGCTGCCAAGGTCAAAAAGTATCAGGACGAGATCAATGTAAAACAGGAAGATCTCAAAAAGCTGAAAGATGAGCTGGAAAAACAGGGCATGCTGCTCTCTGATTCCGCTCGTGCTTCAAAAGAGAAAGATTACCAGAACAGATTGAAAGATTTCCAACGCTTCACCAAAGATGCACAGGATGAATTGCAGGGAAAAGACGAGGAACTCACCCGGAAAATTTTTGAAGGAATGGAGAAGGTTATCCAGGAATTCGGCCGACAGAAAGGGTACACGTTTATTTTTGTTAAAAACGAGAGCATGTTGTTCGTTGACGATAAAGCTGATCTGACTGAAGAGATTCTGAAATTGTTTAATTCCAACAGGAAGAAGTAACGACATGGCTCAGCCAAGAACAGTTGCAGAGCTTGCTGAATTTCTGGGAGGAGTTGTACAGGGTGACGGAGCGGTTCTGATTTCCGGTCTGGCAGCCCTTGAAAACGCCGGTCCGGAATCACTGACCTTTCTTGCGAATCCGAAGTACGCTTCAAAAGTTGCAGAAACATCCGCCGGCGCTGTGCTTATGGCTCCCGGTGGAGATCGCTATGGACGTACCACTATTGAAGTGTCAAATCCATATCTCGGTTTTGCAAAACTGCTGACACTCTTTTACACCTCGCCTCATGAACCGGCTGGAGTGCTTCCGGGAGCAATCGTCAGCGATACCGCCGTTATTGGCACTGGCGTCAGTATTTATCCGGGAGCCTGCGTCGGCAGAAATGCAGTCATCGGCGACCGTACAGTGGTCTATTCCGGTGCGGTGATTTACGACAACGTTACCATCGGTGAAGATTGTACAGTCCATGCCAACGCAGTTATTCGTGAACGCTGCCGGCTCGGAAATCGCTGCATCATTCAGCCGGGTGCCGTGATCGGTTCTGACGGTTTTGGATATGCTCCGGACGGCAGCGGTTACTACCCCATTCCGCAGATTGGGATCGTCGTTTTGGAAGATGATGTGGAAATCGGAGCGAACAGCTGTGTAGACAGGGCTGCGATTGAAGTTACCCGTATCCGTCGCGGCACAAAAATCGACAACCTCGTGCAGATTGCTCACAACTGCCAGATCGGCGAAGACTGCATGATCGTGTCTCAAGTAGGCATTTCAGGCAGTACAAAAATAGGAAATCACGTTACTCTGGCAGGGCAGGTCGGTATTGCCGGCCATATCACTATCGGCGACAATGTACTGGTCGGCGGCCAGTCCGGTGTCACTGGCTCGCTGCCGGCAAACGCTGCCTATAGCGGTTCTCCGACCATTCCACACAGGGAATGGCTGAAATACTCCATGGTTTTGCCCCGACTGCCGGAATTGAAAAAAACAGTTTCAACACTTGAAAAGCGTATTGCAGAACTAGAAAAATCAAACCTTATCTGTCAGGAGAAATAACATGCAACTGGATATCAACGACATAATGAAAATCCTTCCCCATCGCTTTCCCTTTCTGATGGTTGACCGGATTGTTGAAGTGGAGCAGGGCATACGCTGCGTAGGCATCAAAAATGTTACCATCAATGAGCCGTTTTTTCCGGGGCATTTCCCCGGTCATCCGGTCATGCCGGGTGTACTGATCATCGAAGCCATGGCTCAGGTGGCCGGTATCATGGCATACCTGGCTTCCGATGAAGCAACCCGCGCCAAGGTAACCTACTTTTTGGCGATCGACAATGCCCGTTTCCGCAAACCGGTGTCTCCCGGTGATCAGTTGCGCATTGAGGTAACAACAACAATGCAAAGAAGGGGAATCTGGGGGGTAGCCGGCAAAGCATTTGTTGGTGACGCACTGGTAACCGAGGCGGATCTCAAAGCCACTTTTGCGGACTCAGCGAAGCCCTGAACTTCCAGGATAAGTGCGCTACCTAAATCAGTTTCTGCTACGTAAACGCAGAAACCGACTTCCAGCTTACTAATAATATCTGCTCCCTCCGCCGTGAGGGGCTCTTACAGGAGAAACATCATGATCCATCCGAGCGCAATAATAGATCCAACTGCCCACCTGGCTGCAGGCGTAGAAGTTGGTCCATATGCCATCATCGGCAAACATGTCATGATCGGTACAGGGACCAAAGTCGGCGCTCATGCTGTCATTGGAGACTGGACTGAAATCGGTGAAAACAACCAGATATTCCACCAGTCTTCAGTCGGAGCACCGCCGCAGGATCTCAAGTACCGAGGTGAAGAGTGCTGGACCAGGATCGGCAGCAACAACATGATTCGTGAATTTGCCACCATCCACCGCGGAACCGTTACCGGTCACGCTGAAACGGTCATCGGCAATAACAACATGATTATGTCCTATGCTCACGTCGCTCATGACTGCCGGATCGGCAATGGTGTCGTCATGGCAAATGTTGCCACGCTGGCAGGACACGTCACTATCGAAGACAACGTCATTATCGGTGGTCTGGTTGCCGTTCACCAGTTCACCTCCATTGGAATGAATGCCATGATTGGCGGAGGTACAATGGTTAGCCTGGACATCCTTCCCTATTCGATAGCAACCTCTGCCCGACGGCGCGACACCAAACTGCGTGGTCTTAACCTGATAGGCCTCAAGCGTCGGGGATTCTCTCCGGAGACCATCAACAATCTCAAAAAAGCGTATAAAGCGCTGTTCATGGCCGGATTGAAGCAGGCTGATGCGGTTTCCCGAATTAAATCGGAGATCACAGGGTGCCCCGAGGTCGATTATCTGCTGGCCTTTATTGAAAATTCAAAACGCGGGATCTGTCGCGGATGAGCACGCTCAGGACTGCTGTTATCGGTGTGGGCTACCTGGGTAACTTCCACGCCCAGAAATATTCCGCTATTCCGGATGTCGAGCTGGTTGGAGTAGTGGACAATAATTCAAAACGTGCCGCAGAGATTGCCTCGGCACTGGGGACTCAGGCTTTTAGCGATCATCGTGACCTGATCGGCAAAGTTGATGCGGTCAGTGTTGTTGTCCCTACGCAGTTCCACCATGCGGTAGCACGTGACTTTCTGGCGGCGGGTGTGCATGTCCTCATCGAAAAACCGATTACCGTCACTATTGAAGAAGCGGATGAACTGATTGCATTGGCGGAGAAAAACAAACTGGTTTTTCAGGTCGGTCATCTGGAACGCTTTAACCCGGTTCTTCAAGCTCTCGATGGAGTGCTTCAGGAACCGCTTTTCATTGAGTCGGTGCGCATCGCCCCCTTTAAACCTCGCGGCACAGATGTAAACGTGGTTCTTGACCTGATGATCCACGACATAGAGATCATTCAGCATATTGTTAAATCACCGGTAGAACGGGTCGATGCCGTCGGGGCACCGGTCTTTACCGGCGAAGAGGACATCGCCAATGCCCGCATTGTTTTTGAAAACGGCTGCGTAGCCAACGTCACTGCCAGCCGCATCAGCCTCAAGAGCGAGCGTAAAATGAGGATCTTCCAGCGCAACGCATACATTACCCTTGACTTTCAGAACCGTAAAATACTGTTGGCCCAGCAGGGAGCCGGCGAGCTGTTTCCGGGTGTTCCCAACGTAAAGGTTGAAGAGCGGGAACTGGGTGAGGCAGATGCTCTGCGGAACGAGATTGAGTCGTTCCTCTGTGCAATTCGTGAAGGGAAAGCACCCGAAGTGAGTGGTCGTGCCGGTCGAATGGCACTGGAAACAGCTCTTAAAATCAATCTCAGTCTTAACAGGAGACCTTCATGATACCCATGGTGGATCTGAAAACCCAATATCACACCTTGAAACCGGAGATTGATCAGGCCGTACTCGACGCAATTGAGAGCTGTCAATTTATTCTGGGGCCAAACGTAACCTCCTTTGAGCAGGAAACCGCTGCATATCTGGGCGCCAAACATGCCATTTCCTGTGCATCCGGCACCGATGCCCTGCACCTCGCAATTCTGGCGGCCGGAATAAAAGCGGGTGATGAGGTTATCACCACCCCCTTCACCTTCATCGCCACCGCTGAAGCAATTTGTTACGCAGGAGCCACTCCGGTTTTTGTCGATATAGATCCCGAAACATTCAACATTGACCCTGCCTTGATTGAAGCAGCAATTACCCCCCGTACGAAAGCGGTGATTCCGGTTCACCTCTTTGGACAACCGGCTGACATGGCGCCAATCAAAGCACTCTGCCTCAAACACCGCTTGCTG
The DNA here is from genome assembly GCA_009885845.1 of Geobacter sp. GTDB lineage: Bacteria > Desulfobacterota > Desulfuromonadia > Geobacterales > Pseudopelobacteraceae > JACRCG01. The sequence continues at coordinate 8,016 of VFJW01000085.1, read as the reverse complement.
CTGATTGAAGATTGTGCCCAATCATTCGGCGCTTCGATAAGTGGTGAAATGACCGGCACTCTCGGAGCACTGGGATGCTTCAGCTTCTTCCCCAGCAAAAATCTTGGCTGCTACGGTGATGGCGGTCTGGTCACCTGCGCTACCAATGAATTGGCAGAGCAGATCAAAGTGCTTCGCAACCATGGCAGCCGGATACGTTATCACCACAGTGTGATCGGTTTCAACAGTCGTCTTGACGACATTCAGGCAGCTATCCTGCGGGTAAAACTCAGGAAGATTGACCAGTTTAACAGCGGCCGTCGCCGTGTTGCACACCTTTACTCTGAATTGCTCGGCGACATGGTTTCTGTACCGCATGAGGATGGCACCGGCGTTCACGTCTACCACCAGTATACCGTATTGACTGAACGACGAGATGTCATCATGGCTAAACTGGCTGAAAAACAGATTTCATCTGCCGTCTACTACCCCATACCGCTCCATAAGCAGGACGTTTTTGCCGCAGCATACGCCGACACTGTTCTTCCGGTTGCAGAGGATGTTGCCAGTCGTTGCATGTCACTGCCGGTCTACCCTGAAATGTCTGAGGAATCAGTTCGTCTGGTCGCGCAGACCATTCGAGAGGCACTGGTTGGATAGGAGCAGCAACCCCGCAATAAACGCGAGCCGTATCATGATCGTAGCCGGTGAAGCATCGGGCGACATCTACGGTGCTGATCTCGTCCGGGAGGCTCTAAAGCTCGACCCCGATCTTCATTTCTCCGGAATCGGAGGAGTCCGTATGCGCGAAGCCGGAGTGGAGACTCTGGTGGACTCCGGAGACATTGCTGTCGTGGGACTGGTAGAGGTAATCAAGCACTTTGATGTAATTTCAGCGGCCTTCCGTAAACTGAAGCAGATTCTCCTGAATACCCCCCCGGATCTGCTGATTCTTATTGATTACCCCGGCTTCAATCTTCGCCTGGCAAAAGTTGCCAAAAAGGCCGGCGTCAAGGTACTGTTCTACATCAGCCCGCAGATATGGGCCTGGCGCCAGGGACGGGTCAAAAAAATCGCCCTGCTTGTCGATCATATGGCCGTGATACTCCCCTTCGAAGCACCCTTCTACCAGAAAGCCGGAGTGCCGGTGTCTTTTGTAGGACACCCCATGCTTGATCTGGTCAATGTTGTTTTAGATCGTTCTGCTGCCGCATCAAGTTTTAATCTTGATCCGTCGCGGCATATAGTCGGACTCTTTCCCGGCAGCAGACGTAATGAGATAGAACGGCTGCTGCCGGTCATCATCGCCGCTGGCTGTACACTGAAAAAGCAATTTCCGGACATTCAATTTATCCTGCCGCTCGCATCCACGTTGCAGGGAGATGACATTGTTGCCCAGCTTGCGGCAGCGGACCTTGGCGTCACCATAACCCGCGACCGGATCCATGACATGATCCGGGCCTGTGACGCGGTAATCTCGGTTTCCGGCACGGTTACTCTTGAAATAGCACTGGTGGGGACACCAATGGTAATTATCTATAGACTCTCACCACTTACCTATCAGCTGGCAAAACGACTGGTAAAAATCAACAATATCGGCCTCTGCAATATTGTAGCGGGTGAAACCGTTGTCCGCGAATTGATTCAGGACGAGGCAAATCCGGAAGCTATTGCCGCCGAGATTGGAATGCTGCTTACCGATCACAGCTATCATTCCGCCATTGTTGCAAAGCTTGGCGAAGTCCGGTCAAAGTTAGGCCGCGGAGGTGCATCGGCGAAAGTCGCCCGTCTCGCTCTCACGTTATGCGACTGCAACAGCAATTCAACCGTTGATGAGCCTGAGTTGTGCCGGTGAGAAAAGTCCTCTGGATGATACAGGCTGCTCTCTTTTATCTGTTCACTCTATTTGTGGCTGCCATCCCCAGCTCTCTGTCGATCCGGATTGGCAAAATAACCGGCGCATTTCTGTATAAGATACTTCCCTCACGCAGAGCGATAGCACTTGACAACATCAGGCAGGCACTCCCCTACATGAAGTGCCACCCATCATGGACTGGTACCTTTGAATCTGCTGAAGACATCGCCCTGGCAACATTCAAGAATCTGGGGATTTCCATCGTAGAAGTATGCCGTCTCTATCACGGTAAGGGCGACATTCTGATCGACTCGATTGAAGTCAGGGGGAGCGAAAATGTCCAGCATGCCCGCAATAAGCACAATGGACTCATTTTTGTCGGTGGTCACAGTGGCAACTGGGAGTTAATGTCATTATCCTTTAAAAGACTTTTCGGGGAAAATGTCTGGGCGATTGTGCGTCACCAGAATAATCCATACCTCAATACTGTAGTCGAAAAAATGCGAATGAGTTACGGAAACAAGGTGATTTACAGCAAGACCGCAATGCGGCCGATCCTCGGAGCCATAAAAAACGATGAGGCAATAGGCATGCTGGCTGATCAGGCTGTTTCCAAGTACAACGGTTCCCTGATCGATTTTCTCGGCAGAAAAGCCTGGGCCAACAAGGCCCCGGCAATTCTCGCCCACAAAACAGCGGTACCTCTCGTTCCGGTTTTCATCCATCGGGAGGGTGACCACCACGTGCTTACGATTCATCCTGAGTACCAGCTATGCGGAGACCGTACTGAAGAAGGTGTCAGTCGCGATATTCAGGCATTGTCCCGTTATCTTGAAGAGTTTGTCTGCGCCCATCCGACTGACTGGTACTGGATACATCGCCGTTGGAAACGGGCAGGAGAACCGATATGAAAGATCGTCCCGACGCACCTGAAGCGTGCGGAAATGAAGACACCAAACTGCGTGACGTTATCCTTCCAGTCGCTATTCTCATTGCGGCGACCCTTCTTATTGCTGTCACTGGAGTCGATCTGAAGCTGTCAAAAATGTTCAGTCTCGGCGGAACGTGGTCGGTCGGGTATCTGCAGCCGTGGCAATTCCTGTATAAACTGGATCGCATACCGGCTTTTGTTGTCGGATTAAGTAGCCTGGGTGCCGTAATTCTCGGATTGATGTATCAAAAACGTCGCCACTGGATCAGACCGGGACTTTTTCTGGTGATCCTCCTGGCTCTGGGCCCGGGTCTGGTTGTTAATGCCGTTTTCAAAGAGTACTGGGGACGACCGAGACCGCGGGAAATTGTTCAGTTTGGCGGTCAAAAAGAATTTCTGCACCCCTGGCAAACGGGGATTGCCCACAAAGGCAGATCGTTTCCTTCGGGACATGCTTCCGCGGCATTTTATTTGTCGGCACCTTTTTTCGTGTTCAGACGCCGGAAACCACGGATTGCCGCGTGGTGGATGACGGGCGGACTGATCTTCGGCAGTTTGATGAGCATTGCCCGCATCACGCAGGGAGGACATTTTCTGACTGATACTCTCTGGGCATGGGGGATGATCCACCTTCTGGCGGTTGCGTTATATTACCTGATGCGGCTTGACCGTGACGCTACACCTTCGACACCATCATAGCCTGATCCATGTTTTATCTTGCCTATAACATACTCTCCATCTTCCTGTTCATTCCGGTATTCCTCTTCAATATGTACCGTTCTTTCAAGCTCGGATGGCCTCTCGCAGTTGCGGAACGGTTCGGTTTTGTCCCGCAGAGAAAACTGGCGACAATCGCCGGGCGTCCGGTACTACTGCTTCACGCCGTTTCTGTCGGCGAAATCATTGCCGCACGGCCGCTGCTCAAAGCTCTACGGGCTCAGTATCCGGAACATGCCATCGTGGTCACAAACACCACCGAGACCGGTAAAACGACCGCTTCCGGATTCCCTGAGATTGACCTTTGCCTCTACTTTCCTTTCGATTTTCTCCCTTCAGTACACGCCATTCTCCGCTCGGTAAAGCCGCGCATCATCATTATTATGGAGACCGAAATCTGGCCGAACTTTGCTCGTGAAGCCGTCAGAAACGGCATCCCGCTGCTGCTTGCCAATGGCCGTATTTCTGACCGCTCCTTTCCGCGCTATCAGGCATTCAGCTGGTTTTTTCGCCCCGCGTTACGCTGTTTTTCGGCGGTATGCATGCAGTCGGCAGTTGGCAAGCAGCGCATCATTGCCATCGGCGCAAACCATCAGACGGTGACCGTCTCAGGAAACCTCAAAAATGATATCCCTGCACGTACGTTGAGTGAAGAAGAGCGGATGCAGCTGCGCTCTCACTATTCAATCCCCGCCGGCTGTTCGGTACTTACTGCCGGCAGCACCCGTAACGGCGAAGAGCAGTATGTCATTGCGACGTACAAGGAACTGTCAGCAGAATTCAGCGACCTGTTTCTTGTCCTTGTGCCTCGTCATCCGGAGCGGGTGGCAGAAATTGCGGCATTACTTGCTGCAGCAGGATTACGCTACAGGCTACGTACTGATCTGCCCGGCAGCCAGCCTCTCCAGAGGGGTGAAGTACTGCTGGTAAATACGATCGGCGAAATGATGGATCTGTATGCACTGGCAGATCTCGCATACGTCGGAGGGAGCCTGGTGCCGCGTGGCGGACATAACCTGCTGGAGCCCGCTTCAGTTGGAGTGCCGTCTGTATTTGGCCCGTATATGGCCAATTTCCGGGAGATTGAGGAATTGGTTCTGCAGTACGGCGCCGGAATCCAGGTCCAGAATGAGAATGAGTTGGCGGCAGCCTGCCGGTCGTTGGTCACCAGTGCTGAACTGCGACAGGTTCTGGGGCAGAACGGCCTGAAGCTGATGCGGGATAACGGCGGAGCGACGGGACGTCACATGGAAATCATAGCGGGATATCTATGAACGTACCCTGGCAGACATACTGGAGAGGACTCACCTCAGGCAAGCGCACCGCTCCGGCCGACAACTGTCTGCTGCTGTTCCTGACACCGTGCGCATGGCTCTATTCCTGTGCCCTGCGACTGCGGGAGCAGCTGTATCGAAGCGGTCTGTTCCGTACGTACCGCCTCCCCCGCCCGGTGGTTTCAATCGGAAATATCACCGTGGGTGGAACAGGAAAAACACCTGTTACCGCCCTTATCGCCCGTTTACTTCTGTCACAGGGACACCGGGTGGCGGTGCTTTCCCGTGGTTACGGCGGAACTCTGGAGGGGCAGACCTGTGTCGTCAGTGACGGCGCCACAATTATGCTGAGTGCCACGGAATGCGGAGACGAGCCGTATTTACTGGCAGCAACGATCCCGGGGCTCATGGTTGTAATCGGTACGGATCGCTATACTGCCGGACAATTGGCGATGCAGCAGCTTGCCCCGGACATATTCCTTCTGGACGACGGATTCCAGCACCTGCGCCTGCATCGTGATCTCAATATTCTGCTGCTGGACTACTCAAGACCGTTCGGCAACGGCTTGACATTGCCGGCAGGAATACTTCGGGAGCCTTCAGCGGCAGTCCGCCGGGCAGATCTTGTGATTTTTACGCGGGCTCCAGAGGGAGCAGCTATCCCGGCAGAATCAGGAAACATACCCGCGTGCGTGTCAAGCCACACCATTGTGGACCTGCTCCCTTTGAGCGGAGGTGCGCCCCTGGCGTTTTCGCACCTTAACGGGAGCACAGCACTTGCCTTTGCCGGCATTGCCGATCCTGACTCGTTTTTTGCGGGATTACGCGATCAGGGGCTTAGCCTGGCACACAGCCTCAATTTCCCGGATCATGTCATGTACGACAGGGAACGATGTGTCGAAATTGCAGACGCCATGAAGGCAAGCGGGGCGGAGTATTTGATCACAACAGAAAAAGACGGGGTGAAACTGAAGGGTTTACCGGAGGATTGTGCCCGGCGCACGCTATGTGCCCGACTGGAACTGACAATTGACAATCAGGATCTTCTGAAAGAGAAGTTGAACAAACTGCTTCAAACAAAATAGGCATTTTGTGCTTTTCTACCTAAATCCGGAATTTGAAACACAGAGACACTGCCAAAAGTAGGCGCTTCTAAGCGAGAACACAGAGTAATCATTGGGCTTTTTTACAAAAAAAGACGTGGGCATGAGGGTGAACCGTATTTTTTGTCTTTAACCTTCTAACAAGCTGTTGAATCTAAGGTTTATCCTCTGTGAACTCTGTGAACTCTGTGTCTCCGTGTTGAATTGCTTTTAATAGGTTCAATGATTCTGTGACCGCCACAGCTGAACCTTCTCAAGAACATCGCGCACCGTGATCCGCCCCATACGGTCGGGACGGTTCTCCATAGAGACCGGATAATCTTCACCCGGCTCACCATACGCATCAACCACCAGATTACCGGATTTACGATACGGCCCGACCCGCTTCGGGTTTGAAAACCCCATCAGAGCCACAACCGGACGATCAAGCGCCACTGTAATATGCAGCGGCCCGGTATCAAGTGACACCACCAGCGCCGCCCCGTCAAGTATGCCGACTAAACCACGTAATCCGCCATTGCCCAGAGCAGTGACCGGAGCCTGTTTCGCCCGTTCCATGATGATCCTCTCGCACTCCACTTCTGCCGGAGACCGCCCACCCACCAGAACCGGCTGAAGTCCAAAATCAGCATACAACGCATCACAAACCTCGGCCCACCGCTCGGGCAGCCAGTTTTTTTGCAGTTTGCTGGTCGCCACAACTATCGGTACCGCCGGGCGGTCGAGACGGGAGTAAAAATTACTCTGCCATGAGCGTTCTTCGCCGTTCCACGGCCCAAGTCCCCAGGTGACAGGAGCGGTCGGAGCTTCCAGCCAGTCGCAGAATTCAAGATACTGATCCTGAACGTGCTGCATGGCATGCGGAGGAATACGGTGCGTGGTAAACAGCCAGTTAAGATCACGGGCCCGGGCAAAATCAAAACCGAGCTTCACCGGTGCATGAATAAATGAGGTGATTATATTAGCCTTGAAATACACCTGAAGATCGAGGACGAGATCAAAATTCCTGGTCCGCAGCTGTTCGCGCACGGCAAGAAAACCGCGAACCCCCTGAGTGCGGTCGAAAAGGATAATTTCATCGACCAGCGTGTGGCCGCGTACCAGCATTGCCGGTCCCGGCTGTAATATCCAGGTCACGTGCATGGCCGGGTTTGCCCGTTTGAGTGCGTGCAGCACCGGCAGAACATGCACCGTATCACCCACGGCGCTCATCATGACAATGCATACACGGTCTGATGCAACTTTCATCACATATTCTCCTCTGTAAGAACGGCCAGCCGGCGCAACGACTCTTCGTCAAAATCGAGTCCCCACCGGTCGCGCCACTTGCGTGCCGATCGCTCCAGGCGTTTGAAGTTGCGGGCGGGAATGCCGTTTCCTCCCGGAAAAGTCACGCGGTCCACGTCAAGCAGGTACGCGGTCAGATCAGTACCAACCCCGGCAATATAGATATTTTTGAGATTCAGGTCGGCGTGCCACGCGCCGGCTCGGGCAAGGGCCGCGAGCAAGCGGGCCACGGCCACGAGCACGGGGATGCGATCTGCTCCGCTCAGTTTACTCCATGCGGCAGGAAGATCGTCACCTGCCGGGAGACGCCGCGTCATAACATCGCTCCGGGCGAAAATTCCTGCAGCGGGATACACGGCATACGCAATCACTTCCGGCGTTGGAATCCCGGCAGCAGCAAGGCGCAGTGATGTTGCCAGCTCATACGGAGCCCGTGTGGGAGCCAGAAAATATTCGCCCGTCACGCCATGCAGCAGCCCGCCGTGGCGATTTCTCCGGACAACTACCGGAATTACGGGAATGGTCGGCAGATCCACCGCATACATAACCCCCCGCCCCCGCATCTCATCTCTCACCGGCTGCAGCGAAGCCCATTCGTGCAGAGTGCCGGACGACAGAGCCGTTACAACTGCTGAAACCGCGCGTTCAAGGGCTACCGCCCGAAACCCGTGTACCGCAAGCGGGATGTAGCCGTGCTGAAGTGCGTCAGAGTTTTGAATGTTTGAAGGGGAAATGGGAGGCCTCAATTGACTATAAAAAGTCAGCATTGTCCGGTTTGGTCTTTGCATCAAGATTATAAAGCCACGTTAGGGGCGTTCTATGGTAGCCGTGGGATTTATCCCACGGATGAAAACATCAAATATTCATTCG
>VFJW01000029.1 GCA_009885845.1 Geobacter sp. | reverse complement strand
AGCTTTCAGCCTCGCCACGATCCGCCAGGTCGCGATATTTAACTGCCGGAACTTCGATGTGTATGTCTATCCGGTCCAGCAGCGGGCCGGAGATACGGGAACGGTAACGATGGATGGCAACAGGGGTACAGGTACAGGGATGCGTGGGGTCGGAAAGATACCCGCAGGGGCAGGGGTTCATGGCAGCCACCAGCATGACACGTGCCGGATAGGTGAGCGAGAGTAATGAACGGGAAATAGTAACTTTACCGTCCTCCAGCGGTTGACGCAGGACTTCAAGAACATTCTTCTTGAATTCCGGCAGTTCATCCAGAAAAAGCACGCCGTTATGTGCAAGGGAGACCTCGCCCGGTTTGGGAGTCGTGCCGCCGCCAATCAGTCCGACGTCGGAGATCGTATGATGCGGAGAACGAAACGGTCTGACCGCCAGCAGAGCACGTTCCTTTTCAAGCATGCCGCTTACACTGAAGATTTTAGTGGTCTCGATTGCCTCGTCAAATGACATGCGCGGCAGAATAGACGGGATGCGACGGGCAATCATCGTCTTCCCTGAACCGGGCGGCCCGATCATCAGTATATTATGCCCGCCGCTGGCGGCAACTTCCAGGGCGCGCTTGGCATGTTCCTGCCCCTTGACTTCGCTGAAATCTTCGCCATATTCACTACCGCTGGAAAAAAGCGCCTGCAGGTCAACCCGACTTGGCTCGATGATTTCCCGGCCACTCAGAAATTCGACAACCTGGGAAAGTGACGTAGCGCCGATGACATCAATTCCTTCGACGACAGCCGCTTCAGGGGCGTTTTCTGCCGGGAGGATCAAACCGGTCAGGCCGGCACGTTTCGCGGCGACCGCCATTGACAGTGCACCACGAATCGGCTTGAGTCCGCCATCCAGAGAGAGTTCGCCCAGGAGAATATATTCGTGAATCTTCGATCCCTTAATGACCCCTGTGGCGGCCAGAATGCCGATTGAAATCGGCAGATCATAGGCGGCACCTTCCTTCTTGATATCGGCCGGTGCCAGATTTGCGGTAATGCGACGGGCCGGAAAATCATAGCCGGAGTTTTTCAGCGCCGCCTTGACGCGATCCTTGCTCTCCTTGACCGCACCATCCGGCAGTCCGACGGTGGCAAATGCGGGCAATCCGTGGGCAAGATCAACCTCAACATCCACCAGAATGGCATCAATACCGATCAGGGCACTGCTGAAAACTTTTGCGAGCATGGTTTACCACCAATTTTGGATTTTGAATTTTGGATTTTGAATTGAAAAAAATTTAGAATTCAAAATTCAAAATTCAACATTGCCTTCAGCTTTTCAGCATGATAAAGCCCATCTGGCGTCCCGACTCATCCTTGTCCCTGCGATACGAGAAAAATTGTTCACTGTGACAACAGACACACTGTTCAGAGATCTGTATTGCATCAGCCGGAATTCCGGCGAACAGCAGCAGTTCCCGGTTGGCACGACCCAGATCAAGGAACCACTTGCCGGGACTCTTCAGTTCTGCACACGAATCCCAGGTGAAACCACCTTGCAGAAAAGCCTTCCTGACCGGTTCATCAACTTCGTAACAGCATTTTTGAATACAAGGACCGACAGCGGCATGAAGCAGGGCCGGATCAGAACCGAATTCCGACTGCATGCCTGATACGGCCTTTGAAACGAGCTTGGCAGCGGTACCCTTCCAACCGGCGTGAACAGCAGCGACAACCTTGTTCACTGGGTCACAAAGCAGGATCGGTACGCAATCTGCGACACAGACACCGATCATGACCTGCGGCTGATTGGTAATAACGGCATCACCTTCAACCGTAAGGAAATGACTGTAATCTTCATTTGCCTCGTTAATCACCAGAATATCGCAACCATGCATCTGCCGGGGAGTCACCAACGCCTCCTGGTTAATCCCGAACGCGCGTGTGAGCAGGCTACGATTTCCCTCAACATTTGCCTGTTGGTCCTGAGTATTCATTCCGAGGTTGAGCGAGTTGCATGGCGGGCGCGAAACGCCCTCATGACGGGTGGTAAAGCCTTGTGTTGAACATGCTGAACCCGGAAAATCTACTTCAATATACTGGATACGGTCAATACGCTTCATCTGCATTGTACTACCTCCAAAATCTGCTTCCTCTGAAAATACCGTTGCCTTCTGCAATAATTTACGCTTTACTGCCATTGTTGCGCTGTCGCCAGATATAAACCGCAACCAGAACTGCGCTGAAAAGGACCACCCAGAGCAACGCTTTATGAGAATACTGCATGATCAACTGCTGGTTCTCGCCGATGGCATAACCGATCAATGTCAGGATGGTGCACCATATTCCGGCTCCGAGCAGAGTGTACAGAGAAAATTTGAGATGATTCATTCCTGCCACACCTGCCGGAATTGAAATCAAATGGCGGATCACCGGCAGGAGGCGACCGATGAAAGTCGATATTTCACCGTGCCTTAGAAAGAATCGCTCTACCCGTTCAAATTTGTCCGGAGGAATCAGTACGTATTTGCCATATTTGAGGATCAGTGGGCGCCCGAGATAGTGCGAGACACCATAGTTAACATACGCACCGATCAGACTGCCGACGGTGCCGCACAGAATAACCACCGCCAGGTTCATTTTCCCCTGATAGGCCAGATATCCGGCCGGCGGCATGACCAGTTCACTCGGCACCGGAATGATGGAGCTTTCCATTGCCATCAGGAGGAGAATGCCGGGATACCCCATTGCGTTTATAGTATCGAGCAGCCAGAGAATGAACGTGTGTATCATGTGAAACTCCCTTCAGAAATAGTACGGGTGCCCTTTATACCCCAACAGAACCATTCGGGCAACAGCAGATAGGATAAATCAGTGTAAAGAGGAGCAACAACCATGATACGAGTCGTAAAAACAGTTCTGTGCATTGTGTGTCTGATGCTGACCGCCTGTGCTACATCGCAGATCGAACTGAGTGACGGATTTGAACAAAGTGTGAAAGCATATAACCGGCTGTTGCGATGGCATGAAATGGAAAGTGCCGGCATAACATACATTGATCCGGAAATACGTGACGAGTATCTGAAGCAGGCCGAAACTCTTAAAAAACGTGGTCTCTCCGTGACAGATTACCGGATACTCTCATCCCGATACCTTCCTGAGAAAAAAGCCGGTGATGTAATGACAGAATTCGATTATTATATTTTGCCGTCAAACAGAGTTAAAACAATTTCGTATCGTCAGGATTGGATATTTCTGGAAAACAGTAAAAGCTGGAAACTGAAAAGCGGATTACCGGTCTTTGAATAGGATACCATGGTATTGTATCAGCAAATAGAGCAGTTCACCACGTATCTTCAAACCGAACGTGACGTTTCTGTACACACTCTGGCAGCCTATCGCAGCGATCTGTCTCAGCTGTTGACGTTTGTCGCGCAGGACAAAGGAGAGGCCATCTCCGCACAGGATATTGACCATTTACTACTCAGGCGCTATCTGGCAGGGATGTCAAAAAAAACCAGGAAAAGTTCTATCGGCAGAAAACTGGCGGCTATTCGTTCTTTTTTCCGCTTCCTTCTGCGACGCGGCGTAATTACAAAGAATCCTGCCGAGCTGATCGCAACACCCAAAAAAGAGCAGCGACTCCCGTTTCATCTCGATATCGACCAAACAACGGCATTAATGGAGGCTCCTGAATCTGGGCAGAAATACGCCCTGCGTGACCGGGCTATTCTGGAATTGCTGTATTCAAGCGGGCTCCGTGTTTCCGAGTTGACCGGCCTGAATATCTGCGAGTTTGATCCAACAGGCGGCATGGTGCGGGTAACAGGGAAGGGGGGGAGGGAGCGCATCGTACCGGTCGGTAGTCGCGCTCAGAACGCGCTCCAGGAGTATCTCAACCAGCGAAACGAAGAGACTGCCAGAGGCGCACTTTTTCTCAACACCCGCGGCGGACGCATCAATCGTCGCAGCGTAGCCCGCATCGTCGACACGCACGTTTTAAGGATAGCCGCCTTCAAACGAATTTCACCACATACTCTGAGGCATACTTTTGCCACCCATATGCTGGAAGGTGGTGCAGATCTGAGAGCGATCCAGGAACTGCTCGGCCACGCTTCGCTCTCCACTACTCAGAAATACACACATGTCAGCATTGATCGTTTAATGGAGGTCTATGACAAGGCCCACCCCAAAGCCCATACGAAAAGCGGGGAATAAGTTGCCTCATTCCCCGTCCCGTCATTCAATTCCAGATCAAAGCGCCCTCTTCGTTGGCTCGTCTTAGTAAGTTACGAATTAGTTTCTGCGGTTTCAGGCAGAAAATATTCGTCTAACGAACTATCCTGTTTATCAGGGCCAGGTTCCTCAACATACTGTTTGTATGTTTTCGTCACCTCAATCCTCGCCGCCTTGACTGCATCTTTGATTTGAAATTGGAATATAACACTAAATAACCCTGTACAGTTCTGCTGTCAGGGTTTTTTTGTTTCTGAACGCCATCGTCGCTCGTGACATTCAGAAATAAATCGGATACGATACTCAAGAGAATGGGTACAGAGGAGGTAGAGTGTGGGACAAACGGTACGATTTGGCATTTCTCTGGATGAGAAGCTGCTGCATAATTTTGATCAACTGATTGAACAAAAGAGTTATATGAACCGTTCCGAGGCGATTCGCGACCTTATCAGGGCATCGCTGGTTGAGGAGCGTTGCGGTGCGGAGGATCAGGAAGCGGTTGGTACGGTGACGCTGGTATATAATCATCATGTGAGGGATCTTGCTGATAAACTGACTGATCATCAGCATGCGCACCATGATCAGATTGTTTCCGCACTGCATGTTCACCTTGATGCACACAACTGTCTTGAAGTGCTTGTTATCCGGGGGACTGTGCTCGTGGTAAAGCAGATTGCGAATGAACTGATCAGTGTTAAAGGGGTCAAGCATGGTAAGCTGGTCCTGACAACCACTGGAGAGGACCTCTGATGCCAAGTCGCAATCAAACGATTACGTTGTTGGCTTCATCGAGAGCTCCTCAACGTACTGAAAGTACGCCTCGGTCGCTCTTCTCTTCGCCGCCTAGTACTCATTTTGATTGCACCTTGGTATAACAAACATCACAAGGAAAAGTCTGACGTGAAGACAGCTGCCACCATAGCCCTCTTCTGTGCGGGGGGCGGACTTACCCGTTACTACCTATCTGGATGGATACAGAGTCTGTTAGGACGATCATTTCCGTACGGCACTTTTGCGGTCAATGTTATCGGAGCCTTTTTGATCGGGTTGATCATGGAACTCGGTCTGCGCAGTACACTTATTCCTGATACTCTGCGTGTGGGGCTGACGGTCGGTTTTCTTGGCGGCCTGACGACATTTTCCACATTCAGTTTCGAAACATTTACATTGCTTGAGGAAGGACGGATTATGCTAGCATTTGTCAATGTTCTGGCAAGTGTTGTCGTATGTCTTCTGTTTACCTGGCTGGGGATTGTTACTGTTCGTACTCTGGGATAATACCAATTCCAAATCAAAGCGCTATCTTCGTTGGCTCGTCGTCGGCTCCTCAACGTACTATCTGTACGCCTCGTCGCCTCAATCCTCGCCGCCTTGATATCATCTTTGATTTGAAATTGGAGAGAGGCACTAACGGTTGTTTGCTGTTGCCATGCGGTCTACACAATCGTTACGATAGTAGGCGGCATCGTTTTTGAACGGCGAGTCGGGATATGCCTTTGTGAAGGCGTCGAAAGTTTTGACGCTTTCTGTGCAATTGCCGGTCTTGTAGGCGGTTACGGCACTGCGGTACAGCGCCTGTTCGCGATCAGTAGTCACGGAAACTGTTTGAACGCCTGCGGCGACCGGGGGGGTGTTCACCGGTATTGATGGTGATGACATATTTACCGGTCGGGCGCTGGTTTCATTAACCGGGATATTTTGCAGCTCTTCAATCTTTTTCAACTGAGCCTGTCGTATTGCATCGGCAGTACGCTTCTCTTCAGCACTCCGGATTTCGTTTTCCAATCTCTCACGATTCAACCGTTCCAGTGCCGCTGCGACTTCATTTTCCAGACGCACTATCGTTGCCTGTTGCTGTTCGATTTGCTGGATAGCGACTGGAGGGGTGACTGCAGGTGACTGAGCCGGTTCAATGGTAATCCTGGCCTCCGGGCGTGGCGCTGCTTTTGTCTCTGCCGGTGCCGGAGTTGCCGCGGCCGGAGCGGGTACTGTGCTGTTTTTTTGAGACGGAGCATCTTCCTGTGTTGTTGCCGGATGAACCCGATGCGGTTCGCTCCTCATTATCCAGTCCCGCGAACTCTTCTCGGTAATCATACTCCCCAGATTGTTAATCAAATGAAAATCGCCGCCGATATTCTGAATCCGTTTCTCATGATCCCTGCGGATCTCGTCAATTGTTTTTGCATTCAGGAAGTAGGGAGTCATCATAATGACCAGTTCAGTTTTGGTTCGCGACTGGCTGCTGTACGAAAAGAGGGCTCCAAGATAGGGGATGTCTCCCAGGATAGGTATGCCTGTCTTTGATTCAAGCAGTTTGTCTGAAATCAACCCGGCGATTACGATTGTTTCTCCTGCTTTGGCATCTACCATCGTGTCAATTTCCCGAACGTCTATTACCGGTTTGGTGCTGGTTTTGTCAGGTGATTCAGACATGCTCTTCTTTTCTGAAACACTGGGGTGAATCTGCATAACAATAGATCCATCCTGACCAATCTGGGGGGTCACATCCAGAAAAATACCGACTTCATCAATTTGCGGGGTGGTTGTATAGGTGTCTGCTCCGGCAAGTGTTGCTGATGTTGTCTTGGTTGAGACCCATGAAACTTCTTTGGTTGTCAGTTTAATGACCGCTTTCTGGTTGTTGAGCGCCGTGATCTTCGGGCTGGAGAGCATGTTGACATTGCCCTGTTCTTTCATGGCGTCAAGCATGGCGCTGAAATCGCTACCGGCCCCGGAAATTTTGAATACGTTGCTTCCCGTCGTTGATGTTGTACGGGGGATGAGCGTCTGTGCAATTGAAAAGTTAGATGCCTTATCGATGACGACCTTCCAGTCGATGCCCATTGAAAAGCTGTCTTTGAGGCTGACTTCCATAATATGCGCCTGAATTAATACCTGACGTTTGCTCCCCTCTTCGACATCGGTGAGGAATAAGGCTATTTTGTCGAGGTTTTCAGGGAAATCAGTAATCTGAATGATGCCGGCCAGCTCATTTACCACCAGCTGCTTGAGCTGGTTCTCATTTAGTCTGGTACTGCTCAATAACGGGTCATCTGTTTCAGACAGCACTGTTAGTGCCCCTGCAGAGGGTGAAGAGGATGATTTTGTTTCAGGCGTCTGTTTCTTTTCCACTTCGCCGACAATATAGCCGCCACCGTCCCGTTTACCTTTACCACTCGTCCCGAATACAAACATTTCCAGAGAGCTCTCAACAGCTCCCCAAAAGTCTGATTTGCCGGTTGTTGAGACGCTGACACTGCCGGAACCACCGGCGGCGAAGCCGGAGACATTCATGTTACTGGAAGAGTTGCGGGTATCTTTCAGATAGTTCATCCGGAAGGTGCGCGTGGTCAGTTTGGGCCTCCCGACCAGAATCATGCCATTTTCCACGGAAGCGGTGTAACCAAGCGGTTTAAGGATGGTATAGAGCATTTCGCCCAGTTTTTTATTTTTTGCTTCAACCTGAACGGTGCCTCGCAGGCCCCGTTCAGCGACAATTGAAACGCCGCTCTCTTTTGACAGAAGCATCAGAACGTCGCGCAGATCAGCATTCTTGAGCGTCAGTGAATAGGACCTTCCCGGATCGCTGCTTCGATACGCATCAGGATCTTTTGGTGGGGCAGCGGGCTTTTGTGGAGTGACGGGCGCCGTATAAGCGGGGAGCGCCATGGTATCCTTCATTTTGCCTGCAGTCGGATTTGTGCATCCGACTACTCCGAGAGGTATGGCAAGCACAGCTAACGTTACATATCTCATTGTTTGCCTCGATCTATTCTGCCCTGGTAGATGTCATAGGTGATAATTTCATTGCGATCATTGCGCACTGCAACCTGATATCGTTTGATGCTCTTGATTGTAAAGCCGCCGATCGTATCGCCTGCCTTGACGCTTCTGCCGTTAATCAGAGCATGGAATGTATTGTCAACCAGCATGATTCCCTGCAGACGAAAGTCCTGATCCGGTTTTAACGCGCCTTCGCCCGGTTTTAGCGGGGTACCTTTGGCCACGGTCGGTCCAGAGCCCTTTATAACAGTGCCAATGAACGGATTGCGGCGCCAGAGAACAGAGTCTTCGCTGACGGAATCGGACAGGTGCTGTACCGGGGAAGCGGCCGGAGCTTGTTGTGCTGCTTCTGTCGCCGGAGCGTAAAGCAGTATGATGGTGGCAACGGTAATCATCCAGTATGCTGAAAGTAGTCTCATCATCGCTTTACCGGAAGAGAATAGAGTTCAACGGTTACTGTCCCTTTGAGATGATCAGCGTCGGGAGTCAGCTTGAAGTCGGTTATGCGATGAGGTTGCTCGACGTTCTGTAACCGCCGTATATATTCGGCAAAACTGCGATAACTTCCGCTGGCGCTGATTTTAATGCGCTGTTTTCTGAAAGGAGTTGTTGTGTCAGCACCGCCCGGTCGGGCTGTGCCGGTACTTTTGTCTGCCTCGGTGGACACTTCGTGCTGTTTCAGGCCCGACTCTCCGGCTGATCGATAGAGCATCTCAATAAACGCCGGGGTGTTGGCTTCAACCGGAATCAAACGGGTAAGGCGTGCCACTTCAGTTTCTGCTGACCGGGTTTTATTCAGCTCGGCAGTCATCCTGGCAAGTTCCGTGCGCAGGCGCGTGGTCTTTACTGTTCGATAGGAAAGATAGACGAGCATGATCACCGTCAAAATCAACAGATAGGTAATCAGGACTATGAGCTTATTTTTTCGCGTCAAGCGGGTCGACCTCACTGGTTACGGTGATCTTTAAAAAACGCCCCTTGTCCCTGGTAAAAACTGATATGCCCGGTTCACGGTGGTTCTTCAGAGTTGGTGAGTTATCAAGCATTGACATAAATTTAGACAGCAGCATGCTCTCTGCAATTTTGTCGTCAAGACGGGCCAGGGCGGTGATGTCAAAAAAGCCTTTGTCGTTTTTCTGGTGAAATTCAAGATTCTCCAGATACACTCCATCCGGCAGATTGGCTGCCAATTCGCGAAACAGATGGTAAAATACAAACTGCCGGGATGTTGCCATTTTGAGTGCTTCAAGGTTTTTGGTGTAACCAGCAGATGCGGAGGCTTTGCTTTTGACCAGTTTCTGGTCCGATGGAAGCTGTACCTGTTTTTGTACTCTTCTGTATTCCCGCTCCGTGATGGTTATGGTCAGCAGAGCAGCGCAAATCGTGACCACATAAACGATGAGTCCGGATGTTTTGCGCAGGGCAAAACGGTGAAAAAAATCTGCCGTAGAGTAGGACGTCGCCGTCTCGTTCATCAGGGCGTTAGCAAAACCAACCAGCGGAACATATCTGTTTTCATCGGGCAATCCGCCGGGTATGGCAGGGGCAATACCAAATTCAATCCCCATCGCCTCCTTAAGCGCAGTTGCGATGTCATCGAGAGAAGTTTCAAATCCGCAGACCCAACCCATTTGCACCGGTATGTCAGGGTTTGCCGCCTGATAATTCGAGTTGACTCTGAAGATGGTATTGAGAATCTTGAACAGTCGGAATTTCTGAACTTTTTCGTTTTCTTCTGTACTGTTTTCCGGTGAAGCGTCTGAAGTGCTGCAGGGAATCCGCTCAAAATACAGGATTCCGTCCCCCGATATATAATAGGCCTCCACAAAATCACGGTGGATTTCAAATACGGCATGCGTGGTGAAAATTGCCTCGCGAACGCTTTGGAAGGCATTGATCATGGCGTTGACCGGTGTAGTAATGCTGCTTAAGCGCAACTTGCTGAATGCAAAAGCTTTACGATACAGCTTTAATGTTGATGAAGGAATGTAGAGGGAGTGCCAGATCTGTGTTTTTTGATTAGAGGTCCCCGGAATGATGGAGAAGGGGGGGGACTCTTCTTGTGAGTCGGCACTTATTTTTCGGAGAATCAGTTTTTCTGCATCCTGCCTTGGCATTCTGGGCAGTTGGTGGATGGCAGTAACCACTTCATACGGTGGAATGATAAGGTGAGTGGCGTCAATTGTCGTACGGATATCGGCGCGTATTTTTTGAAGCGTCTCTTTGAGTTCAAATTCCCACAGATTATGAGAACCCACAAGGTACGGATTATCGGACTCGGTGTTTTGAATGCCGTTTTCCTGATTCCCGCCGATTTTACCATGAATGTCTTTTGACGACTCAAAATCAAACGTGCGGCTGTACTCAAGTACACCGGCGTCATTTCTGAATACGGCCCGCAGGCTGGTTTCTCGTATATCGATGATGAGTGCGTTCATGGGTTATTGAATTGAGGAAAGCTCAACAGGATTTCCTTCATGTCGTCATGGATAAAATAGTACGAATCCAGCGTTGATACTACTCCTGTGCACGTGGTACTTGCGGAATAAACATTTGCCTTGTACGTCAATTCTCCGATCGGAAACTTTTTAGCATGACTGGAAGAATATACCAGAAAAGAACCTGAAACAACTCCTGAACTGAATGGCTTGCAGGCGAGTTTTTCGTTTGTCTTAATCCCGGTCGCATCGTTGGGATCGCGGTACGTTACATCAACATCAGCGCTAAAATTTACCGGGGAAGAGGTGGTAATCAGTATTTTCCCTTTATAGTGACTAGTCGGAGTCACTTCTTTCTCTTCGATATAGACCACAATATCATCAGAATCATTGGGAATGCCGTTAAGGCCATAACTCCTGATTTCCGCGGAAACATACCGGAAAGGTTCAGCTGAAGGCACGGGAACAGGAGTATAGACAAACGCCCTTCCCCACGCATCAACAGTATAGTTTGATCGATCAAAGCCGCCTTTCATATAGGATCCGGCCCATTTTGGATAGCCTGTTACCGGTCGATCAGCAAGATACTTCAGGCCGCCTGCAGCCGAGAGGTCGCCGAATGGCAACTCACCGTTGTCTCCGACAAATCCGTAACTACGCCGTACTCCATCCTGGATAAGTGATCGGTCGCCTACCATAGCCAGCTTTAAGTCTTCAAGACGCCCCCTGGTCGTCGCAATCTCTTCACTCTCCCAGAACTTCCAGACGGCGGGTACCAACATGCCGGCCAGGATTGAGATGATAGCCATAACTACCATAACTTCTATCAACGTAAAAGCTTTTGTACTCATCGCATTTTTACCTGTCCGACCGATTTGTAGATCGGCAGGAAAACAGCAAGCAGCAGCAGGAGTACCATACTTCCCAGGACAACCATGGTGAGAGGTTCGACATAGGCAAACACCTTCTTGATGGTCTCCGGTACCTCTTTGTCCAGAATGTCGCTGGCCCGGGTCAGTGTAATCTCCATAGTACCGGTTTTTTCAGCAATTGACATCATATCGATCACCAGAGGCTGAATAAAACCGGTGCGCCGCATGGCGTCGGAGATGCTTTCGCCGGTGACGATAACCCTGGCGATGGAGGCCATGCTTTCGGCGATGACGCTGTTGCTGATAACGTCGGCACCGATGGCAAAGGT
>VFJW01000070.1 GCA_009885845.1 Geobacter sp. | reverse complement strand
GTGCGGTTGTTCACCCGGCTGCCACAGGTGCCGGGCTGTTACTGGCTATTCTTATCCTTTACCGTCCGTTGCGCCGCCGTGTTCTGAAGCTGGTCGCCGTTGGCTAACGGATAATTATACCGGAGAAACTCAGGTTTTATCCGGGCGTGTAAGCTGTTCCCACCGTGCCAGCCGTTCAAGTGCCTCTCCGGAGTTGGTGCCGCACATCTCTTCGTGAGCCCGCAGACTCAGACAGACCGGTGGTCGTTCGGTAGAACCGAAGAGCCGGCAGCGGTTGTCATCGGTCAATTGCGTGCAGCGCACTCCTGCTGGTTTACCGCCTGCCATGCCGGGGACCGGTGAGGAAATTGACGGTGCAATGCAACAGGCTGCACACCCCACGCGACACTCCATGATTGCTCCTCCCCCGAAAAGCATTTGAAACACAGAGCAACAGAGCAACTGAGCCGGCAAGAGGTTAAATTCCAAAAAAACAATATTGAGACTCACCAGATTAGATTGGATCTTGTATCTTCTCTGCAACAAATTGACTTCTCTGTTGCTCAGTTGCTCAGTGGTTCGTTAACTTCCGTATTAATACCGGTACTGCTCGGCCTTGTACGGACCGCTCTTCGATACGCCGATATACGCGGCCTGTTCATCGGTCAGTACGCTCAGTTGTGCGTTCAATTTCTTCAACTGCAGCCGGGCCACCTTTTCATCGAGGTGTTTGGGGAGGACATACACACCGACCGGGTAATTGCCCGGGTTACAGAACAGCTCGATCTGGGCGATGGTCTGATTGGCAAACGAAGAGGACATGACATAACTCGGGTGTCCGGTGCCGCATCCGAGATTGACCAGACGTCCCTTGGCCAGCAGGATGATGCGCTTTCCGTCCGGAAAGATGATGTGATCGACCTGCGGCTTGATCTCTTCCCACTGGTACTTTTCAAGAGCGGCAACTTCGATCTCATTATCGAAATGACCAATGTTGCAGACGATCGCCTGATCCTTCATCCGGATCATGTGATCATGAGTTATGACGTGGAAGTTGCCGGTACAGGTAACAAAGATATCAGCCTTGTCGGCAGCGTATTCCATGGTCACCACACGGTACCCTTCCATAGCGGCCTGCAGGGCGCAGATCGGATCTACTTCAGTTACCCATACCTGGGCAGAAAGTGCGCGCATGGCCTGAGCCGAGCCCTTGCCCACGTCGCCGTAACCGCAGATCAGGGCGACTTTGCCGGCGATCATAACATCGGTGGCGCGCTTGATGCCGTCCACCAGCGATTCGCGACAGCCGTAGAGGTTATCGAATTTCGACTTGGTGACGGAATCATTGACATTGATGGCCGGGAACTTCAGATCGCCCCGTTCATGCATCTGATACAGGCGATGTACGCCGGTAGTGGTCTCCTCGGTCACGCCCTTGATTTCTGCCAGGCGGAGGGAGTACCAGGTCGGATCAACGGCCAGTTTGGCCTTGATCGCGGCGAAAAGGATGGTTTCCTCTTCTGAGCCTGGGTTGGTCAATACGGAGAGGTCTTTTTCGGCCCGTGCGCCCAGATGCAACAGCAGAGTGGCATCGCCGCCGTCATCCAGAATCATGTTGGAAAAACCGCCGTCACTCCATTCGAAAATGCGGTGGGTATAATCCCAGTACTGCTCCAGTGTTTCACCTTTGACTGCAAACACCGGCACACCAACAGCAGCGATGGCGGCGGCGGCGTGGTCCTGCGTCGAGAAGATATTGCAGGATGCCCAGCGAACTTCGGCGCCCAGAGCGGTCAGGGTCTCGATCAGCACGGCGGTCTGAATGGTCATGTGGAGTGAACCGGTGATGCGGGCGCCCTTCAGCGGCTGCGCTGCCGCAAATTCGTCGCGGATGGCCATCAGTCCCGGCATCTCCGTCTCTGCGATCCTGATTTCCTTGCGCCCCCAATCGGCCAGTGTGAGGTCTGCTACAATGTAATCCTGTGACATTTTTTTCCCCTTTGAGTTATGATGTATTTTGTAGGGGCGCAATGCTTGCGCCCTCGCTGCAACAGATAAAATGTTGATATTTCCACCAGGGCGTATGCGATACGCCCCTACAAGGCTTGAACCAGCAATACCGGTTCCTGTCCTGCATCTGCATGGATCTGCTCAATAGTAACTATCGTAAAACCTGCCAGCTTCAGCCACTCTCGTAACTCATTCTCTTCAAACCCCAGCCATTGATCGGCCAGTTGTTCCCGTGCGGCTTCCCGCTCGTGGCGGGCAAGATCTGCAAGAAGCAGAATACCGCCGGGAGTCAGCACGCGACGGATTTCAGTCAGTACTGCCGCCGGGTCGGCGGCATGGTGCAGTACCATGTTTGCCACCACGCATCCCACAGAGGCATCAGGTAACGGCAGGTGGCTCATTTCTCCCAGACGGAGTTCAACTCCGCTTACTCCCTTATCCGTCAAACGGCGCCTGGCCTCTTCAAGCATGGCAGGAGAGTGGTCAACGCCTATCAACTGCGAGGCCCGTTCTGCAAGTTCAGTCAACAGCCCTCCGGTACCGATACCGATCTCCAAAACTGCTACGCCTTCGGGTACGAGAGTCAGCAGGCGCTGGCGGTATTCCGGCACCGGCAGCAGTGCGCGGACCAGGTCGTCCCACTGACGGGCATTTTGATCAAAGAACTGCTGACTCCTCCGCCGGCGTTCATCAAGAGCAACTGCCACTGCGGCCAGATCCCGACTCCGTTCAGGCACTGTATCCATCTCCCGCTCAACAGCCGGGCGAATGGCGCTGAAGAACCTGCTCCCTTCACCAACCCGGAAGTAGCTCCAGGTTCCCTGGCGCTTGACGTTCAGCACACCCGCTTCGGTCAGTATTTTCAAGTGTCGCGAGATCCGTGACTGACCCATGCCCATAATACGGGTTAACTCCTGCACAGTAAATTCACCGGAGAGAAGTACAGCGGTCAGGCGGAGACGGGACGGATCGGCCAGGGCTTTAATGGTATCCAACATGTTATATCCGAATTTCTGATTTATATAGATCAACTTTTATTGATATAACACTGTGTCGAACAAATATCAAGCACAAAAAAACCGCCGGGGAGGGGCGGCTTCAATTCTGTTCCGGCGCAAGAGACTGTCAGGAATTAAAGATACTATCCATCGCTTCTTGAACTGTAGAAACCCCCTCCAGACGGATGCCTCGTTTCTTAAGACGCTTCAGGCTACCGGCCGGAATGATGCAACGCTTGAAACCGAGTTTTTCAGCTTCGGCAATTCGCAACTCAGGTTGGGTAACAGCCCGTACCTCACCTGCCAGGCCAACTTCACCGAATATAACCGTGTCGGGAGGGATCGCTTTATCGAGATGACTGGAGGCAACCGCCATGATCATGGCAAGGTCAGCTGCCGGTTCGTTCAGGCGTGCTCCGCCGGCCGCATTCAAAAATATGTCCTGACCGGTCATATGCAGCCCTACCTTCTTCTCCAGGACTGCTACCAGTAAAGCAAGGCGGTTATGGTCAACTCCGATAGTTGTCCGACGGGGAACACCGTACGAAGATGGCGTTACCAGAGCCTGAAGCTCTACCAGCAACGGGCGGCTTCCCTCCAGCGAAGTTGTGACGACCGAACCGGATACGCCCAGTGGGCGTTCGGAAAGGAACAGTTCAGAAGGGTTTGCGACACCGCACAACCCTTCCTGTTTCATCTCGAACACCCCGATTTCATTGGTCGAACCGAAGCGGTTTTTGACCGCCCGTAAAATCCGGAACGGATGACTACCGTCTCCTTCAAAATAAAGCACCGTGTCAACCATGTGTTCCAACACACGCGGGCCGGCAATTGACCCGTCTTTTGTAACGTGCCCGACAATAAATATCGGGATGTCACTTCCTTTGGCAAGCAGCATCAGTTTGCCGGCCGATTCCCGCACCTGGCTGACGCTGCCGGGGGCAGACTCCAAAGCTGACGTCCACACCGTCTGAATTGAGTCCACGACCATTGCAGTGGGTTTGAGAGCATCGGCCTGATTCAGGATCGCTTCCAGCGAGTTTTCGGCCAGAATCAACAGATTTTTGCTTGACGCTCCCAGACGTTCGCCCCTTAGCCTGGTCTGGGAAGCGGATTCCTCTCCCGATACGTACAAAACTTTGCCAGCTGTTTCCGCCAGAGTGTGCATCGCCTGCAGCAGCAGTGTTGATTTGCCGATTCCGGGATCACCGCCGATCAGCACCAGTGATCCGGGAACGATGCCTCCTCCCAGCACCCGATCAAGTTCTCCGATGCCGGTCGGCCGGCGTGTCTCCGTTTGTGGCGGGACATCACAGATCGGAATGGGATGTGCGCTTCCCGCAGAACTCGCTGAAAGAGAAGTTTTGACAACCGTCTCTTCCGCCATGCTGTTCCAGGCCGCACAGTCAGGGCATTTACCGAGCCATTTGGGAGACTGGCTGCCGCATTTCTGGCAGGTAAAAATTGTTTTCAGCTTCATATACGCCTCTCGTACATTCAACACTTGCAAGATAAGTAAAAATGCACACATTTTGGAAAGACTTTTCTTGTACAGTATGGCATAATTCCTGTCCTCAATACAAGGAACGGCAATGGATTTTTATCGACCACCAGCAAATCAGGAGACTCTCAATGCTCTTGGCACTGTGTATCGTGCCCTGCGGGCATGGCGGTTTTATCCCAAGGGGCACCCGACTCGTCGCAGCAGTCTGAGCCTGGCTCATTCTGCGATGCTTCAGCTACTTGACGGCAATGCACTTTCACTCTCCTGCGGCCGAACCGGCTTCAGCTTTCCGGATGGAGAATTTCTTAAAGATGATTCCGGACTGTCAACAGCGCTTGCCTACGAGCTGTTTATTCGCCGGGCTCAAAAAATAGTTTTTTTTCACGACATCTATCAGGAAGATCTGCTTGAATTATTAAAAGTACTTAGCATGCCTTCTGATTTTTTCCAGCAGTCCGGTGCAATTGACACCATGATTGCCGCTCGCGGCATTCGTTCGATAAGTGTCAATGAATTTGATCTGGCAGCGATCCGGGGAAAACGTCAGAATATCGAACAGAGTGGCATAATTCCACAAGGCATTGAGGAAGCTGAATCAGATAGCGAACCCCTGTTTGTCGAACTGCAATCTGCCCCGTCGGATGAACCCCTTCCGGAACAGCAGCTTCAAGCCCTTCTCGGGCGAATCATCGCCTGCCAGAATGAGGACGACTATCTGATTTTGATCCGTCAGGCTGTTGCCTGTGCCGATGACCTCGTGTCGCAGCAGGAACCACACCTGATGTTCCCATTGATTGAATTGCTGACCAGTCATGCCGTTGACACAGGCCGCAGTGAAAGCATGCGGGAGTGTGCAAAATTTGCGATTGAGCTGATTATCACACGAGGCGATGTTATACAGATCCTGTTGGGAAGAATCGAGCAGGGCGACGGGGTGTCGGAAACAGCTCTGCAGGCGGTGCTCAAAGCGGGAGGCGCCGGTGCCGTTTCGACTGCCCTCGATTTTTTAGGCCGCACCGGCAGCCTTAAGGTCAGAAAAACGCTTTCCACACTGCTGGGCAGTCTTGGTGAACCGGCCGTACCTATGCTGCTGGCTTTGATGCATGACTCCCGCTGGTTTATCATACGAAACATCTGCTCAATTCTGGGAGCAATCGCAAGCCGTGAGTCGCTACCGGCGCTTATAAAATGCCTACAGCATCCAGACCTCCGCGTCCGTAAAGAAGCGCTTCGCAGTATGTCATTAATTGGTGGACCTGAAGTAGAGAATGCTCTTCTCGGCATTCTGCGCGGTACCGACCCTGAGATGCTTCCACAAGCAATCGTTTTACTCGGCGGGATGAAAAGCAAAAAATCGTTGATTGAACTTATGAATATTGTATTGTCAAAGGAACTCTTTTTAAAGTCACTTCCTCTCAAAATTGTTGCTCTGGCAGCCATCGCTTCAATTGGAAACCGGCAGGTAACGCCGCATCTTGTGAAACTCCTGGAAGGACGCCATCTGCTTGCCGCCGCCCGCGGAGAGAAGTTAAAAGCTGCCGTCGTTGGATGTCTGGGAAAGCTCGGCGATGTCAGGGCAGTACCGCACCTTGAAAAACTGGCTGCCAACAACCGGGAACTTGCTTCGACGTGCGCTGATGCAATTGCAATGATAGAAAAAAGGAAGGAAGATTAGGATGGGAACTCTCGATAAACCGAATGCGCTCAGACTGATCACGCTTTTTTCCGGTGCGGTTAAGGGGATGGCTTTTTATCCTGCCTCGCACCCGGCGATCAGACAGCCGCTCGTGGAACTCTATAAAATAATGACAACTGCTCTCAGCCAGGAAGAACAGATTTCCTGGGGGCTTGTCGATAACATCATGTTCTTTGAAGATCATCTTTTTATTGCACCTTCAGCGGCGATTGCCGATCTGACAAGCCAGATGACTGAGAAGGAGATAAGCCGGATTGTTGTGAGTTCATCCGCCAGCTTTGAGGAGTTGGAAACATTTGTTAAACTATTCTCCATTAAAAATGCCAACTTTGACGTCCTTTCCCGTCAGATGGCGGAAGCGGAGGTCGCCTGTTTTACGCTGGTACGGCTTGGCGATGAAAGTTTTAATCAGGCCGATGATGAGCCTGAAAACGATGAAACAGATACTTGCGTTGAAACGTACAACAGGGCTCTTTCTGTTATAAAAACGATCTGCCGTGATATTGAACGGGGTCGCATACCTAATAGCTCTCCGATGATCAAAGTTGTTGACGAGATGGTTGAGATCACCATGCATGACCCGTCGGCGATGCTGGGATTAACCATGATCAAGGATTATGATAATTACACATTTAATCATTGTATCAATGTCGGTGTTCTGTCGATGGCATTGGGGTCTGCGCTTGGCCTGGATGCCATAACCGTCAGGGATCTGGGAATTGCGGGGCAGCTTCATGACATTGGTAAAACAATGATTCCGAAGGATATCCTTAATAAACCGGGCAAATATTCCAGCGCCGAATTTGATGAAATGAAGCGGCATCCTGAACTCGGCTCAAAAATCATCCGCGAAATGGACGGACTGTCACCGCATATTTCCTCCATTGTTCTGGGGCATCATCTGCACTATAACCGGAGCGGATATCCTGAATGGGCAAACAAGCTTCCATTTGATCAGTTGGTTGATATCATTGCCATCGCCGACACCTATGATGCCATTACAACGCTGCGCGTCTACCAGCACCCGGTTAATCCGAAAACCGCGTTGAGCGAGATGCAGAAAATGACCAATACCATCCTGGATGGGGCTATCGTTGAGCGTTTTATAGAAATGATGGGAAATTATCCGGTGGGAACGCTTGTGCGGCTTGATAACAACGAAGTTGCAATCGTGTATCGCCCAAACCCGTTAGATGAAAATGCCCCTATGGTCCGTATTCTTTTTGACGGCGATGGTGTACGTTTGCGGGCACCGCGAGAACAGGTACTGAACAATCCGGACGGTTCGTGCTATTCACGGATAGTTGCTGTCGTAGATCCGTTGTTGAAAAACATTGATATCGGTAAATTATTCGCGAGTGGGCAACACTGAGTTTCTGATTCAGGAAGATTTTCCCCGGACGGAAACTACTGAAGGGGCATGATGCTGATTGCCGTGGCAGCCGCCTGCCGGGTTGAGGCATGGGCTGATGCAAGAAGGGAACTGATTTTATTATATGAAGACAGGTCTTTAAGCATTGCCAGGGTACGTGCCGCTTCTGCTTCCCGCACACCGTCACTCGAATCCAGAAACTTGCGCAGCTTGATGAAAATTTCCGGCGTAACACGAAAATTTTGGAGTGCAGCTATTGCGTGCCCCTGAACGGTTGAGTTTTCATCTTCAAGAAGCTCTTCCAGAACCTTCAGAGCGGCCGGCAAAGCAAGCCTTCCCAATACCGATGCGGCCGCTGATCGGATATCCACTTCAGATCGCCGGGCACAATAGACAAGTGGCGGAAGCACTTTCTCGCCGCCGATCTCCCCAAGGGCATAAATAGCCCCGATCCGGGCACCCGTGTTACCTGTTTTCAGTGTCGCAAGAATTTCATCAACAGTGCTGAGCGCTTCCAGTTTTTCAATAGCTTCCGCTGCAGCAGTCCTGACTTCTGCCACAGGGTCTTTCAACAACGGTCGCAGGGCGACTATGCGCGAACGGACGTTTTCTCTCATGTCCGTATGTGTATCAGAAACAGACCGTCAAAACAATTAAATTTGATTACATTAAATATGCTTATTTGCCTCTTGTGCACGAGATAGTAATCCTGATATATTACGGTGAAATTACAGTACTATATTGAAAAAACAGGGCGGTTTTCTGCAAAGCTGCTACGTGAATAATCACACTAAAGGGAGATTACATCGCTATGATGAGACCGATAGAAATTAAACCGGGACTATACTGGATCGGATCAGAAGATCCGGATCTGCGAGTCTTTGATGATCTTTTCCCCACAGAGCATGGCACCAGTTACAATGCCTATCTACTGAAAGGAACCGACAAAACGGTTCTCATAGACACTGTTGAAGAAAAATTTGTTGATGAATACATGGATAAGGTCAGATCGCTGGTTGACCCAAAAACCATCGACTATATCATTATCAATCATACCGAACACGACCACTCCGGATCGTTGTCGTATCTGCTGGAACAGGCACCGCAGGCAATCGTCTACTGCACCATATCCGCAAAAAACTTTCTCGCCAACATTATGTCAAAGCCAATCACCTGCCAAACAGTCAAGGATGGCGATACCCTTGATCTGGGTGGGCGCACGCTCCGTTTCATCACTGCCCCTTTTCTTCATTGGCCGGACACCATGTTCACCCGGCTTGAGGAAGAGAATATTCTCTTTTCCTGTGATGCCTTCGGGGCACACTACTGGCAGACCGGACATATCTTCAACGATGAGGTTGATGACTTTACCTCGGCACGCCATTTTTACTTTGACTGCATCTTCCGCCCCTTCAAGGACAAAATATTATCGGCTGTCGAAAAAATCCGCCACGATGTTATTGACATGATCTGCCCAAGTCACGGACCGATCATCCGGCGCGACCCGTGGAAAGTCATTCAGCAGTTTGAAAACTGGAGTAAGCCGACTTCGCAGAGTAAAAAGATCGTCCTCCTGTTTCTGTCGCCACACGGCAGCACGGAAAAGATGGCGCAAGCCGTTGCCAGAGGTGCCGCGCATGACGGCATCGAGGTGGTCAGCTATCATATCAACAGCCTGAATGCCAGTGAACTGCGCAATCTTATGGAAGAGGCCGATGCCCTGCTGTTCGGTGTCCCGACGTTCAACCGGGATATAGCAAAGCCGATGTGGGATGTGCTGGCGTATCTCAGTACAGTAAAGCTGAAGACAAATCTGGCGGGTATCTTCGGCAGTTATGGCTGGAGCGGGGAGGCGTGTAAAATGGCGGAAGACCGTCTCAAGAGTCTTGGTTTCAAGCTGGTCGGTGACACGGTACGGACTATTTTTTCACCAAAGCCGGAAGTGCTCGAGCAGTGTGAAGCGCTTGGAAGGGCGGCGGCTGAAGCGGTTGCAGCCAGATAATATTTATTTTCATTTTGAATTTCGAATACAAAAAGAGGCGGACTAGTTGTCCGCCTCTTTTTGTATATCCCCGTCGAACGCCACTTACAAGTTCTTATAACAACTCACTCAGTCTTGACCAAGTTCAACCCGATAGCGCGTCGCAAGCTCGGCTAGCAGAGCGCGGTCGACGAGGCCAGACGCCAGAAGCTCCTGGACATCCAACAGGTCGCGTGGCCCACCGGCTTTGAGCTTGAGAATGATGAGATATTCGGGAGAGGCAACCGGAATATCCGTTCCGGCAATATTGACAGTAATGCTCTGTTCAATGGCCTCAGCCTCATATTTTTTTGTGGCGACGATAATGTCAAGCAAATCGGCACGAATCAGGTATGGGACTGGGTCATCAATTCCACCGCGCCGCAGTTCCGCGTTTATCCCTGCGTCGCAGAGCGCTTCCACAAGATGATTCAGGTTGCTCGAATCCACAAGAACAAGCAGGTCAACATCCATGGTGGCACGTGGCTGGCTCCAGGCAGAAACGGCAAGTCCGCCGATAAGTGCAAAGCCGCTTATGCGGCCATCGTCGCGAAGGGGTTTCAAAACATCCAATGCCTGACTAAGCTTTTGCAGCAGCACGGCTCTCCTCCAGCGCCTTTCTGGCGGCAGTATTGAGAAGTGCACAGGTGTCCGAAAGCTCAAGAGCCATTTGCAAACGCTCCCTTGCTGTTTTCTTCATGATTTCTTCACGCTGCTCATCACGATTTTTTTGCATCAAAGCAGAATGTCCCATAATTTTTCCTTCGTTGATAGAGACAACGTATTCAGGACAATTATAATGATTTGTGTATAACACGGCCACACGAAGTGTTGGAAGCAGTTTTATGATCCGACATTCTCTCTTCCGTTGCAGTTTCGACTACCACATCATGTATTTATTTCATGCCCGTACATCATAACCAACCGTGCCCGGTTCTCAAGGCAGAGCGGGCATAACTCTCCTGCATCATTCCATACCTCACCGGCCAGCCATTCACCTGCCTTGGCATAGTCTGACGGCGCTGCGCTCTCATCATACTCATTTTTGCACATCGTACAGGTTTTCAAGCCACTTCACCATTCCCCGACAGTGCCCGTTCATATTCAAGGCGAAGCGTTTCCCTGCCCGCCGTGCCGATGATGTCCCAGGGGAGCAGTTCATCTGCGGCAATCGTCCGTCCCACATACCAGTCCGTATTAAGGCCGCATGATCTGGCCGCTTTTTTGAGATTCGCCCCTCCGGCCATTTCGATCAGCAGCGGCGACAGACGCCGGTCACCACGTGAAAGAAGCGCCTGTAGATAGGATTCGCGAAGACTTTCTACCTTCAACTTAACGTTGGATAGCCGCTTTAACCGGGACTCCAGAAGCTTGACCTTTCGCTCCAGCGAGGGGAGAGGTTCCATACCGCACCACTGAAAGGGGGTAAACGGCTTGGGAATGAACGGGTTCACCGACACAGTGATTTCACCCAGCCGTTTGTTGGCCCGTCCCCGTTCGATGACCCGTTCGCGGATCGTTTCGATCAGCCGGATCATCTCGTCAAGATCGGCTTCCGTTTCTCCCGGCAGTCCGATGATGAAGTACAGTTTCAGATTGAGGATGTCGCGTTCAATCAGCATCTCACAGGCATCCATAATCTGTTTCTCAGTGAGGTTTTTGCGGATCACATCACGCATCCGCTGCGAGCCCCCTTCAGGAGCGAGAGAGATCGTTTTATGGCCGCTGGCAATCAGGGCATCCAGCATCTCCGTATCTATCCGGTCAATGCGGAGTGATGACACCGAGACCCTGGCACCCTTGTCGACGATATAGCGGCATAGCCTGCCGATTCCGGCATAGTCAGACACTGCCGCACCGACCAGCCCCACCTTGCTGCGATGGGTAAGGCCCACGTCGATCAGCGCAACGATGTTATCAAACGGCTGCTGGCGAAAGGCACCGTAGATGAATCCGGAGCTGCAGAAGCGGCAGCCGCGAGGACAGCCCCGGCTGACTTCAACCAGAAACATATCTCCGAATTCGGTGTTTTCGGTCAGAATCTGCGATGATGACGGTTCATGCTGCTCCAGACAGACCTGGTCGCGCACAACCGGCAGCGGAGCACTGGATTCTGCATCGTATCCTGTCAGAAAGCCATCCTGGTAACGGGGGTGATACAGGGAGGGGATGTATACGCCGGGAATTGCGGAGAGTACCTGCAGCAGGCCGTGCCTGCCGTTATCAACGGGAGAGAGTAGTGTGGAGACAATACAGGGGAGAATGTTCTCGCCTTCGCCGATACAGATGACGTCAATGAAATCGGCAACCGGTTCGGGATTGATAAAGAAGGCAGCGCCGCCGGCGATGATCAGCGGGTCCGACTGACTTCGCTCCTTTGAATAGTGCGGAATGCGGGCCAGAGAGAGGATCAGGGGGATATTCAGATAGTCCGGCTCGAACGATGTGGAAAAGGCGACAACATCGAAATTCGCCAGGGGCGTTGATGATTCCAGCGAGAGCAGCGGTGTGCCGCTGCGGCGGTATTCCTCCAGTTCCTCACGGTCGGGAAGAAACGCCCGCTCACAGCGGATGCCGGTTGTACCGGCGAACAGCGAATATACCGTCTGAAACCCCAGACTGCTCATGCCGGTCTGATAACGGCTCGGGGAGACGAGGCAGATCGAAAGATCGCCTACCCGGCCGTACGAATGGAGATGCGTCTCCGCCTGGAGCAAGGCTCTATGGCGCTGACGAATATCGCGGCTCATTGGTATAAAGCCGGGGGCGATTCCAAGTATTCAAAAGACAAACGCCGCAGGAGCGGCGTTTGAGTGTTCATATTCTGAATATCAGGCATGTGCTCTCAGGCTTTTGAAAGCGAAACATGTTGCGGGAACGACGCAGAGCCGGTGAGAGAGTTTACGGCGGCGCCTCTGAAGTGCGCCGGAACAAAAAGGGCCCCCTGCCGGAGCTGTTCTGACGGTCGCGCTTTTAGCGAGACACTTCCGGTATCCGACGTGACGGTTAGCACCTCACCGGCGCTGATACCGATTGAAGCGGCATCCTCGCAGGAAAGTTCAACATACGCTTCACCCTCCACCAGCAGATTATTTTCCGACCTGGTTGTCATCGAGCCGTTATGATGTAGCACCGGACCGATTGTCAGAGCAAACGGGCGGGTGGCCGGGAGGGGGGCAAGCGGTGCAAGCGGCCGACAAACAAATGCGGCCGTACGGTTTTTGATGCGCCCCATCCGGCAGCCGTCGTGGTCGCAGACTTCGCTGTAGAGACCGGTCAATGACGTTATCTCGTGATGCAGGGCATCGGTCGTCTGACTGCCTCCGATTGCATTGGGCGCAATCAAACGGTGCAGTGCGGTCAGAATATCGGCATCGCTGCGGGAATGACCGGCCGGTTTGGCGGCAGCGGTGAAGCATTGTACCCGGTTGTCGATCGCGGTAAACGACCCGGACTTTTCGGCACCGGTTGTCGCTGGAAGGACAATGTGCGCCAGCTGAGCGGTATCAGTCAGGAAGAGATCCTGCACTACCAGCAGCTCCAGCTTTTGCAGAGCCGCCGTGATGCGGGTACGGTTCGGCATGAAATGCAGCGGATCACTCCCCATGACGTACAGAGCCTTGATCTGACCGGACTCAATTGCATCAACTATCTGAAACAGATCCTTTCCCGGGATCGCCGGCACGGAGCTCTTCCAGGCAGAGCCGAATGTTGCAGCTGCGTGCTCATAGGTATGATATCCGGGGAGGTACTCGGGGCAGACCCCCATATCCAGCATTCCCTGGGTATTGTTTTTTTCATCGAGGGGGTAAATCCCTGCTCCCGTTTCAGTAACGGCGCCGGTCAGCAGTGCCAGATTTACCGCGCCGGCAACGGAGTTTCTGCTGTCGATCGAACGGATGACATCGGCGCCATAGATCACGGCGGTGCGCCCACCAGAACTGAGCAGAGTGGCAGCTTCACGAAGCTCTGTTTCAGAGATTCCCGAAATTTCAGTGATACGCTCAAACGAAAGGGCATCAAGCGATGACTTCAAGCCATCCTGCCTGTTCCCGTTTTCTGCTGTAGCGAGTCCTTCAGCAAAAACAGCCTTGCAGAGACCGGCAGCCAGCCAGGATTCAGTCCCGGGGCGGCATTGCAGAAACGCGTTGGCAAATTTGTTCATCGAACTGACCCGACTCCCTGCCAGCACCAGTTTAGCATCATTTTTCGTTGCAGCCTGAATGACGCGGTAGGCAAATCCGGCGGATTCCGCCTTGAGATCGGCTCCGATCACCACGATTGCGGTGGCCTTTTCAATGGCATCCATACCGGATGTACCGCCGCTGTAGCCGAGCATTTCCCACTGGATTACCTGCGACGGGAGATAGCCGAGACGTGCCTCGGAGTCGATATTGTTGCTCCCCAGTGCCCCGCGCAGAAAC
This sequence comes from Geobacter sp., assembly GCA_009885845.1. Taxonomy (GTDB): domain Bacteria; phylum Desulfobacterota; class Desulfuromonadia; order Geobacterales; family Pseudopelobacteraceae; genus JACRCG01. Next base: position 64,233 of record VFJW01000070.1, on the reverse strand, counting down.
TTTTGGAACAAATAACTTTCTTCATTGGTCACCCGTGGTGAACCGATCCCGGCAACAGCACTGCCGCCCGATAGCGTGGCAATATCTTTCAGCCGACCGGCGGCAGCCCCAAGGGCCTGATCCCAGGAAACATTTGAAAGTTTCCCGGAGCCGTCTTTTATCATGGGTGCTGTTATGCGATCCGGAGAGTTGCAGGCAGCATAGCCGAAACGGCCGTTGATGCAGAGGTTGCCCTTGTTGTAGCCGTCATCGGAGCTGGAAACACGCTCTACCCGACCATGTAAGGTATGGTATTCGATCTCGCAGCCGGATGAACAGAATGCGCAGATACTTTTGGTCACTTCGAACGTCCAGGGGCGACCGCGGAATTTGAACGGCCTGCTGATCAGGGTTCCGGTTGGGCAGGCACCAATGCAGTTGCCGCAGAAATCGCAGTCAAGCGGCTGACCGGTTTTGGTATCGATGATCGTATTGTCGCCGCGATCAACAACCTCGATCGCCTCACGACCGACAACTTCACGGCAGACCTTGACGCACTTTTCACAAAGGATGCAGCGGTTCGGGTCACTCTCCAGCAGTTTCCAGTCATAGCGGATCGGTAGTCGCTCCAGATCGGCACCGTAGCTGTTTTTATCGACCTTGAGCGAGAAGCAGGTATCCTGCAGGTCACACTCCCCGGCGGCGTCACAGATCGGGCAGTCCAACGGATGATTGACCAGCATCAGTTCCAGGGTCTTCTTGCGGGCAGATTCCAGTTCCGGTGACGTCGTGATGACCGAAATGCCGTCTTTGATCGGAGTGTTGCAGGCGGTCATAAAGCGTTCGACACCTTCAACCTTGACGATGCATATCCGGCAAGCACCGGTTGTGGAGACTTTTTTCAGCCAGCAGAGAGTCGGGATTTTGATGCCTAATTCCGCAGCCGCTTCAAGGATGGTGGCACCGACAGGCACCGTTACCTGTGTGCCGTCGATAGTCAGTGTTGCTGTCGTACTCTTGTCGCTGGGTCCTGTATGTGTCATGCCGTATATCTCCATGCAGCTTAAATGTTTGTTTGGTCTTACAGTGCCACCATCGCCATGCGGTAGCAGCGGAGGCACCGGTCAGCCTCGGCCTGTGCAGTTGAATCGCTAAAACCGAGTTCGACTTCACGGTAGTTGCCCTTGGCGGCACGCTCCCTGCCATGAACCTCTTTCTGGTTGGCACGATCGCTTGAGTCAAGCCAGGGGACATTCTCCCCTTTGTCGTAGACTCCCAGATAGGTCAGCAGGTCATCAAAAATATCCTGTTCAGAAAGATACGCCTTACCCTCTTCCAGCCAGCGCTGAATTACCAGAGCGGCGCGGTGGGCATTGCCGATGCAGGCCACAACCGTCAACGGCCCGATTTCGGCATCACCACCGGCGAATACGCCGTCGCAATCGGTGATCAGTGAACGGGAAAGCATGTTACCCATGCCATCCTTCAGATCTTTGCCGGCGGCATCCTTCAGCGGCAGGTATTTGGTAACGACCGTGTTCCATTTGGTGACGTCGATGCCCATATCCGGCGGGATGAAACCGAGATCCGGATCCTGGCCGATGGCCGGGATAATGGTATCGCACTCAACGATGAATTCGCTGCCGGGCACCGGTTCGGGACGACGACGACCCGAGGCATCGGGCTCGCCCATGGCCATGCGGACACATTCGACACCGGTCACCTGATCAGCTGCGTCAACAACGACCCTGGTCGGGAGGACCTGGAATTCAAAACGGACCCCTTCTTCATCAGCACCGTCAACCTCCCACACGTCAGCCGGCATCTCCTTACGGGAGCGGCGGTAGAGCAGAATGGACTCTTCGGCGCCTTCACGCAGTGCAACCCGCACACAGTCGATAGCGGTGTTGCCGCCGCCGACCACGCAGACCTTCTTGCCCATGCCGGTCGGATTGCCGAGATACGCCTCACGCAGGAAATCGATGCCGCCGGAGAGAAAACCTTTATACCCCTTGTCTTCGCCCTCAACACCCATCGGCTTGGAGCGGTGTGCGCCGGGAGCCAGGAATACGGCGTCATATTGCTGTTTAAGTTCCGGCAGGGTGATGTCTTTGCCGACTCGCATATTATATTTGATCTCTGAGCCAACCGATTCGATGATGTCCACATCGCGCTGGAGAATGTGGCGCGGCATGCGGTAGGCCGGAATCCCGACCGCAATCATACCTCCGCCGTACCCTTCAGGCAGAGCCTCAAAAATGGTTGATTTGTACCCTTCCAGCCCCAGATAGTAGGCGCATGCCAGACCGGCAGGGCCAGCACCGACGATGGCAACCGTCTTGCTTTTGGCCGGTTTTGGCTGCATCGGCGGTGTGAGGTTGTGCTGCCACTCATAGTCCGCCGCGGTACGCTTCAGCACCATGATATTGATGGCATCGTCCACGTTTTTGCGACGGCAGGCGGTTTCACAGGGATGTGGGCAGACCCGGCCGCAGACAGCCGGCATCGGCATATTTTCGCGGATGGTGGCAAGTGCCTCACTGTACTGGTAGTTTTTAATTTCTTCTATGTACTTGGGAATGTCGATATGAGAGGGGCACTTGTCCATGCAGGGCGCCGTGATCTTGTGGATATATTCCGCCTTCTCGGTATTCGGTCCGCAGGCGCTGTTAATGTAGGCCAGAAAATCGGCTCGATAGTGGGTAACCGCATCAAATACCGGTACCGTAGCACTTTGACAAAGGGTACACTTGCAGTTTTTCAGCAGTTCTGCCAGGTCACCCACCGTATCCAGATCAGACTCAGTGGCCTTACCGGTCAGCACGTTCTGGAACAGGTCCATCAGAACCTTGGTGCCCTTTTTGCCGGGTGTGCAGCGGCCGCAGCAGTACAGCGTCTGTACTCGCTTCATGTATTCAGCTGTCATCGCCGGCACGTCAACATACTTGTCGAACAGGATGATCCCATCCCATCCCATAAACGCACGCAACGGGCGCTCTCCGTCGAAAGCAACCGGAAGCTTGAACGAAACCGGCTCTGCTTCACCTGATAAATTCCTGTTATCGACGGTGTTCCCGCCCCATGTGGAAAAAACGACCTGTGCCACAAAAACCTCCGCAGCCAACCCGAAATGAAGGGTTAAGTACTTGCAATTGTTGAATAAAATAATTTTACAGAATTGTATACAGTATGCATGATTATCATAATAACACCCTATAAATCAAGGAAAAAACAGAGGGAGATGTTACTGCATTATCAAGCGGTTTTACCTTTTATGCTCTTCGTGCTATATGCGTAAGTATCAGCTAAATTCCATATCTTTTCCGGGAGTAATTACTACTATGATGGTCCACAATCTTGACGAAGCGTTTCGCTCTCTCTTTGAAACCAATATGGGCATACAACCGGGAGAACGGGTGCTGATATTCAGCGACATCATTCGACCCGACGAGACTCCTTCTGCGTCTGATCTTGACCGGCGGACGCGACTGAATGCCACTGCCCGGGCAGTGGCGGATTTCGCCAGGCAGACATATGGCAGTGGCGACTTCGTGGAATTCGCCGCTACCGCGGCATCGGGTGTCGAACCGCCGGTTGAGGTCTGGCGGGCAACCTTCGGTGACCGTATCATGACGGTATTGAGATCAGAATCATTATTGGAAAAGCTGCTGGCCAAGGCCGCAACGATTGACGAAATCGCCCGTGCACGAGAGATTGTACTGGCACACCGTGAGGACGTTGTCGGGATCATCATTGCCCTCTCCAACAACTCCACCAGTCATACCCGCTATCGTGCACTGGCCTGCGCCGCCGGATGTCGCTTCGCCAGTCTGCCGCATTTCGACCCGGACATGTTCCATACATCCATGACCGTTGATTGGAGCGCCATGGCTGCACGTACTGCCCGCCTGGTCGAAGCGGTCAACAGGGGTGAATGGATCCGGGTGACTACTCCCAACGGCACCGATATGACGATCTGCAAACAGGGACGGCACGTCGGCGGGGATGACGGCATGCTGACGGCGTCCGGAAGCTTCGGTAATCTGCCGGCAGGCGAGGCTTATTTCGCTCCGATGGAAGGGAAAAGTCACGGGACCATGGTGATCGAATGGGGGCCGACGCGCAAGCTGGACGAACCGGTGCGGCTGACGATAGAGAATGGTGTGGTGGTGCGGATAGAAGGAAATGACCCCCACCGGGCGAGGCTGGAAGGAAGATTTGCCGAAAACGCCAACTGCCGGAACATAGCGGAGCTGGGTATCGGCACCAACGACAAGGCAAGTCGCCCCGACAATGTACTGGAGGCGGAGAAAATCCTCGGCACGATTCATATCGCTCTGGGAGATAACACCGGCTTTGGTGGGACGGTCAGCGCCCCGTTCCACGAGGATTATGTATTCTATCAGCCGACCCTGACCGCGATCATGGCAGACGGCAGTGAGAGGGTTATTATCGATAATGGTTCAATGACACTGTAACGGAACACGTGCGTTGTCATATCAGCAGACTTTTCATGTCATAAAATGAGCCGCGAAGTCCTCTAAATGGATTGCGCGGCTCTTCAACTTCCGGTACTTATTTAGTATCAATCACCAACATCCCGGCTGCTTTTCCCAGAGACAGCGAGTATTGATTGTTTTGAATAAAAATCTCAGCGTGAGACAAAAACGAATTCATCACGACGATTTTTTGCCCAGCCCGCCTCGTCGTTTGCCTTTACGGCCGGTTTCTCATTACCAAAACTGACGATGGAAAGAGTGGCCGGCTTGACACCCAGCGTAACCAGATATTGGTGAGCCGCTTTTGCGCGTCTTTCGCCGAGCGCAAGGTTATATTCTGCCGAGCCCCGCTCGTCACAGTTACCCTCGATACGGATTTTGGCGGTTGGATTCTTCGCCAGCAGTGCAGCATTTTTACTCAAGGTGCCGCGTGCGTCTTCAGAGAGAGTGGCGGAATCGAAATTAAAATAGATTTTTTCCAGATTAGACTGCTGTCCCTCATGAGATGACGCGTTCTGCACCGCTTGGGCAGGCACGACTGGAGAAGATTCTTGCGTAACCGATGTTGTTACGGACTGTCTGGGAGGAGCTGTGTCGGGATTTGACGGGCTGACCCGCGTGCTGACCGGTGCCGGTGCAATTCGCTCGTCATTCCTGACAACTGCCTGCTTTGCGCAGCCTGCAGTCATGAATGCTGCAACGAGAAACAGGGAAACGGTGTAAAACGGTACGTGCTTTTGCATGAATGGTACTCCTTATATGGATAGGATCTTTTCTGCACAACTCATTGCTTCCGCAAAATAATCCCTCTTCGGACTCTTTTGTTCCGAATTTTTCCGGATTTATTTTTCAACATGACAGAAGAAATGCGTAACCAGATACCTATCAACGAACGTGCCAATAATAACCTGCACCTGCCAATTGGTCCAACTGGCTTATTACACTGGATAAAATATAAATGAGGACGAGGGGATAAACAAAAAGCTGTGGGCTGAATCCGTCATTTTTAATACATTCTGTACAATAGTACGGTTTTGTTGCAGTCAGCTTTAGCGTAAACACATGTATTTGACTGATTATTGGAAGGGAAAGGCAATCTCCACCTTGCGCGGGTCACCGTTCTGGGCGATGAGATAGCAGGCGTAGCGGGTCAGCATGAGATCATCGATCTCTTTTTCCGCGCCCTTAGGCATCGGGATCGTTTTCCTGACGTCAGGAAAATGGTCTACAACCGCATGCCCTGCGGTCTGGCAAGCTATCTTGGCCTTGTCGATAACCTTGGCAAAGTTCTCCCATTTGGCATATCCGAGAAGCCCCTGTAGGTCACGGGCAAACCAGAATTCCTTGCCGTCAAACCGGCAGACTTCATATGAAACAGGGGGAGTTTGATCTCCGGTCTGCTCGGCCGACGGTGAACCACCACCGACCAGTAGTTGGCAAAACGGAAGGCCAGCTCACCGGTGACCGGCATGATTTCCTCTGTCAGCCCGCCTTCAGCGGCGATCTCCAGGAGGCATAAAAGGAGAAGAGGTTTGTGCGGGGCTGCGCCTTTAGCACGGTCGATGTTTAAGTGAGCGATTTTATGAAGTAGGTTCGTCATTTGGTAACTCAAGATAAATGTCTCATGTCAGTGGTTGTTCCCGCTGTTGCTCTCCGATTGTGCGGGGACACGGAATTTTGGTTGCTGCTGTCCAGCGGGAGCGGCTGGTATCAGAGCGGAGGGTGGAGAAGGTTTTATGTAAACCAGTCACTATTTTTTTCGGACTTGAAGCTGATTTTTTTCGGATTATGTATTTACAAATCCCGGATTATACCGTACAGTTTTAACGTAATGGAGGGTAGGAACATGCTTCTTAAACGACATATCAAGGCACGTCTTGTAGAGCTGTTGAATGATTTTCGCATCGTATACCTCACCGGCCCCAGACAGGCGGGGAAAAGCACTCTTGTCAGGGAGATCGCCAACGAGCAAGGGATGGGATACTACACCCTTGATGATGATGCCTTGGCAGCCTCTGCTGCAAGCGACCCTCAGGGCCTGCTTGCAGCATTGCCGAAACCGCTTGTTATGGACGAAATCCAGATGGCCCCCAACCTGATCGGCGCCATAAAGATGGTGTCCGATACCGCCAACGGTCAAAAAGGGATTTTTCTTCTTACCGGCTCCTCCGACATCTTTCGTTCGGCGCAGGTTCAGGAATCCCTGCCGGGGCATATGGCCCGGATCGAGTTGTATCCGCTGTCGCACACGGAACGAAACGAGGGGCATCGCAACTCAATCGATTGGCTCCTGGGCGGTATATTCGAGCATTCGCCGCTGAAACCGCTGAACAGAAAAGAGTTGGGAGAGCTCCTGATGGAAGGGGGGTATCCCGAAGCGATAGCAAAGAGCCCCAGATCTCGAAGCATCTGGTTTGCTTCATACATCGAAGGGCGCTTATTAAAAGACTTTGAAACCATGCATCACGTCAAGGGAGACTATCACTCAAAACTGGTCGCACTCATCATCAATCTGGCCGGCATGACCGGTAATCTCATCAAATACGCCAACATAGCCAATGACCTGGCCCAGGACGACAAAACAGTAAAACGGTATATAGAGATCCTGGAACTCATGTTTATAATCCGCCGCCTGCATCCTTACATGCGTAACAGCGCCAAACGCGCCGTTGTCGGGATGCCCAAGCTACATTTTCTCGACACGGGTCTGGCTTGTCATCTCCTGGGACTGAAAAATTCAGATACTCTTCACACCTCGCAGTTTTTTGGCGGGCTGGTGGAAAATTTTGTTTTTTGCGAACTGTTGAAACATTCGACCTGGTCGGAAGAGGATGTGAGATTTTACCACTTCCGTGACACTGCCCGGCACGAACTGGATCTTGTTATCGAACGGGGCGACGGCAAAGTGGTTGGCGTTGAAGTCAAGGCATCCATGACGGTCAGGCCGGAAGATTTTTCAGGGCTATCGATTTTTGCAGAGTATGCCGGGGAGAGATTTCTCCACGGAGTACTGTTCTATTCAGGAGACAAGGTACTCCCCTTCAGGATCAACAACACCGTTTTCCACGCCGTGCCGATATCTTCGCTGATGTAGTGGGGCGCGGAATTTGGTTGTGGTTGTCGGACGGGAGCGGCTGGTGTCGGAGTGGAGGGTGGAGAAGGTTTTAGATGGTGGTGGAAGTTGCGGGTGGTTCGCCCCAAAAGCCCCCTCTTATTATTGCCTTACCTTTGGGGACGCCGGGACAATTACAGTCGAACCGGCCCAGGCGCCAAGCTGTTTCTGTCGAGCCTCGTTCTCCTTTGTCCGCAACCGTTCATTATACGCTCGCCAATTTTCACCATCAGGCAAATTGGTGATAACCCCCTTGACTCGCGCAAGCCCCAGGCTGACCAATGTCTCTGCCAGGGGCTGACCGCCTACCTCGACAAAAGAATAATAGCGGGGCACGGCACTACGCCCCCCGGCAATGGCTTTACGTGTATGAATGATGAAATGCTCCTGAAGCAGTTCCCGCACCGTGTCCCGTGCCGTGCGGCCTGCTTTCATGACTGCATCGATGGTGACTCCGAAATATTCACTCTGCTCTTGTGTCCGATCCGGGAAGTGCAGATCGGTCTCCGGCGAATCCACAAAATAAAGTCGGGCAATAAATTCATTCGTGCCGCACATCACATAAAAACTGTCCCCGTCATTGCTCTTGTTATCCAGATACCGGCAATCGTCAAGCTTCGTCCATGTCTTGGTCTTGCCGCTTTTAGCGCTGCAGTTCTGGGCTAGAAGCACTGATAACATGAGCATAATGATGGTTATGTAACCGGTGCGGGGCATATATGACATCTCCTGTGAAAACGTTTAACTTCAATCTGCATGGGCGGCCTGAAAGCCCGCCCTCCGGCATAATACGAATTTTACTGCTCCAATCGATACCCTTTTTTGCACTTCATGCAGCCAAGAAATTGCAGGCCACTATTCATGCAGAGCCAGCAATTTTCCGGATCTTTTTCATCAAGAGCGATATCCTCTGCTGATTCGCAGCGTCCGGCAACAGATGCCCCGGCAGCGCATCCAAAAAATCCCTGTTTAGCATAAAAGCACTGAAGGTTCGAGCGAGGAACATTCTTACATCCACTGGTGCCGTCATGACATCTTCACCAAGTTCGGGGCGGCCGTCGAGAAGCGAAACTATATCTTCCATGTCGTGGCTTGCTCTGAAATCGCCCTTGCCACGACTGTAAAACGCTTCGATTTTTGTGGCCAGAAAGTAGGGCCCGGTTACTACCCGGATCGCCATATTATCCGCAATCTCCCTGGTGGTAGCGGTACGCAATGCCTGTGTGTACCACTGGTTGCTGAAACCAAGTATTTCTTCCTCGGTCGGCATGACGTCCACGGCTATACCGTCAATCCGCCACCGGCAAAGCGGCGCATCTTCACTGATGTCTTCCGTGAATCCCAGGGAACGCAACGATTCCGCGAGACGGTAATATTCACCCCGCGAGGCGATCTCCACAATGACATCCACATCATTCGTGATGCGAACGTCAGGAATTGCCGTGTCAGTGATTAATAGAGCTGTTGCCGCTCCGCCAAGGAAAACCACCCGATCCCGAAGGTCACCCAGCCGTTTGGCCACATGCCTGATCATCTCCAGATTCGACTCGACCGCTCTTACCATACCTTCTCCAGTCGCTCGGTCAGCAGCTTTACGGCAAGTTCGCGCTCACGGGCACGCCCGTCGCGGAGCGCATCCACAAGGGCAAGAAGTTCATAAAGTGCATTGTCGCTTGATACCGCCTTGGGAACCGAGCGGTACAACGGGGAATATTCATAGCCGCGCACACTCCCCTCCGGATCAGGCCATACCGGCGGCGGCTCATCGGATTGGGCCAGGAGGGAGTTGAGCGGTGGAGCGGCATAGCTGGTGGGTATCCCACGGGTAAGATGACCGCGGTCTGGCGGGAAGGCATATGGCACCCCATGCACCAGGAATTCCTGCAGGGAACGCATGATGGGGACATTCCGCTGGCTGTCAAACAACCGCGCCCCGGCAGCCCTCTTGATGCCTGCATGAACCTCCGAAGGGCTCATGGCAAGCTCGTACGCAAGTGAACTGTATGACCAGGTGCGGCTACCCAGGGTAATGATTTTGAGAAGTATGACGATGTCTTGGGGCTTGAGTACCATGGGTCATATTCTATTCGCGAATCGCGAATAGCGCAAGGAATTATTTTGCTCATGTAGTGGGGCGCGGTATTTGGTTGCTGCCGTCCAGCGGGTGCGGCTGGTGTCGGAGCGGAGGAGAGAAGGTTTTTGGTGGTGGGTGAGCATTGCGGGAGTTCCGTTATTGTCTTTAGACTGCTACAAATCTATTGAGGTTGTATCTTTCACAAGTCTGATACGTTGCCTTCCCTGAATTAAGTAAGATGTCCCCCGAATTCCCCGGTTAGTGTCGGAGCGTAGGGTGGAGAAGGTTTTTGGTGGTGTGTGAACATTGCGGGAGTTCCGTTATTGTCTTTAGACTGCTACAAATCTGTTGAGGTTGTATCTTTCACAAGTCTGATACCTTGCCTTCCCTGAATTAAGTAAGATGTCCCCCGAATTCCGTCAGTAGTTGGCGAAGCGGAATGCCAGTTCACCGGTGACCGGCATGATTTCCTCTGTCAACCCGCTTTCAGCGGCGATTTCCAGGAGGCATAGGAGGAGAAGAGGTTTGTGCGGGGCAGCGCCTTTGGCACGGTCGATGTTTAGGTGAGAAAGTTTTTGGAGTAAACTTGTCATCTGGTAGCTCAAGATAGATATCTCATATCAGTGGTTGACCCCGCTGTTGCTCCTCTGCTTGATATATTCTAGGCCGCCTTCAGCATCTGCACGTTATCCAAAACCTTTTGATAACGCCGCTCTTCATGCCACAAATCAAACGCATTCTGGGCGTTCAGCCAGAACGCGGAAGAATTGCCGAACAGTCGCGAAAGACGTAGCGCCATGACCGGGCTGACAGCACGGCGACATTGCAGCAGTTCGTTGGCCGTCTGCCGTGACACACCCAGCGCTGCCGCCAGAGACGTAGCTGTAAGAGCGTAGTCAGGCATGAAATCCTCGCGCAGCATCTCCCCAGGATGGGTGGGGGAAACGGTTCTTTTGTTGCTGTTTGGAATACTCATTTTTTCACCTCGTTAATGATAATCGGTTATCTCCACATCATAGGCATCGCCGTCTACAAAAACAAAACAGATACGCCATTGGTCATTGATCGAGATGGAATGCTGACCCGCCCGGTCATCCTTTAGAGTATGCAGGCGATTGCTTGGCGGCACCTTTAGATCATCCAGTGATACGGCAAGATCAAGATATTCAAGACGACGCAGCGCCCGGATTACCAAATCCGGCGGCAATTTCCGCGATTTCCCTGATGTGTACAAGGCAGCTGTGTGTTTGTCGGCAAATGTTTTGATCATGGTCAAAGTGTAATGTGTAACGTGACAGGAGTCAAGGAAAGAGATAGCCATGAAAATGCATTTGGAACTGAAATTTTATGAAGTGCTCCTAGTTTTCCCCCAGCGGGAGCGGCTGGTGTCGGAGCGGAGGGAGTAGAAGGTTTTGGTGTAGCGGGTGAGCATTATGGGAGTTCCGTTATTGTACAATGAATTCAAATGGCAGAAAGTCAAACCCGACCCCAAAGTTCCGCCCGGAATATCCATAACCACGCTCATCTGTTCTTTTTCCAGCAGGTCGGGTTGATTCATTTCTCAAGGAATTTATGTTTGCGGTGCCATTCCAGATGTCGCTGTCCAGGCCAGTAGGCGGAATTGGATGGCAGAGTGATCTGCTTGCCTTTCATCCTTCCCAGAAGAAAAGCTGACTCTCCCGCTTCGGAAAAGTGCCGGTCGGCAGTGAGAATGGTGTAGTCATCTGACAGGGACCAGAGGCCATTGTCGAACAGCCAGTGGGCATTCTTGCAGAGGGCAATGCCGTTGGTGGGATCGTTATTGCGGCTGTGGGCAAACTGGTGGATGTGGCAGGCGTCAACGATGGTGCCGGTGTTGAGCGTAATCAGCCGGTCCCCTCCTGTCAACGGATCACATCATTATGAAGGATGAAGGATGAATTATGAAAATTCTAAACTTTACCTATTGTTGTTTTGCACTTTTTTGCAATTGTGGTGAAGATTGCCAGCTGTTCATTGCATTCCTTCTGCAAGGGTTCAAGGTTTGCAGATGTCACAGTTTGGGTCTCACTTCGGCATCGGAGGCTATGTGTCCTTGCCGGGAAATGCCTCTTCAGCGCACCATCTTTTTAAAAACTCACTTTGTCGATATGTGCCACTTCTTGCACACTCCGGTAAATTAGTATATAAACAGTATCATGGAACCAATCGTCACCTATAAAGAACGTTGTCGCCGCTGCTATTCCTGTGTCCGAAGCTGTCCGGTCAAGGCCATCAAGGTTGACGGCGGCTTTGCGCAGATCATGTATGATCGCTGCATTGGTTGTGGCAATTGCCTGAGTTGTCCACAAAATGCCAAAGTGGTCGTTGATCGCATGGTCAGAACACAGGAGATGCTGGCATCGGGGTCTCCGGTTGTTGCAGTGCTCGGCTGCTCTTTCCCGGCTTTTTTTCATAACCTGCAGCCCGGTCAGTTGGTAGCCGCCTTAAAAAGCCTCGGCTTCAGTGAGGTGCATGAAGGTGCATACGGAGCGTGTATGATTGCCGGTAGTTACCGCGACACGCTTGACTCCTCGGATCAGCCTCTGATTTCTTCACACTGTCCGGCGGTTGTTGATCTGATCGAGCGCCATTATCCATCGCTGGTTCCCAACATAATGCCGATTGTTTCACCGATGATCGCCATGGGTCGCTTCATTAAGGGTGTTCTCGGCGAGGAAACCCGGGTTGTCTATGTCAGCACCTGTATTGCGGCCAAATTCGAAATCCAGGGGGAATCTTCCGGGGCCATAGATGTTGTACTGACCTATCAGGAGATCGAAAAGCTATTCAAAAACAGGGGTATAACACCGGATAACCTGACTGAAATGCCGTTTGATGGTGTTGATCCGGAAGGTGGGCGTATTTTTTCGCTTACCGGCGGCTCGCTCAAGGTTTTTGGTATTAAGACCGATTTTAAGGACAACGAAACTATCTGTGCCGAAGGTGAAGCACATACAATCGGGATTATTCGTGATCTGGCTGCGGGCAGAATTTCACCGAAGTTCGTTGATCTCCGTTTCTGTGACGGCGGCTGTATTGATGGTCCGGCCCGAGACAAAGAACTTAATCATTTTTTCAAGCGTAAGCTGATTCTAAATCACAACAATTCCAGTCCAGGCCATGACACTGCTGCTCACTATCGGTCGACTGCACTCCTTCCTGATCTTGCTCGGGCATACTCGGACAAATCAAAAAAACTGGCGCCGCCCGGTAAGGATGACATCAAGCGGATTCTCCACTCAACGAACAAATTTACGCAGGGAGATGAATTGAATTGCCGTGCCTGCGGCTATAACACCTGTCGTGAGCACGCTGTTGCTGTGTTTCAGGGGCTGGCCGATATTGAAATGTGCCTTCCGCACAACATACAGCTGATTGAGGAAGAACGCGGTCATCTGATGCAGAAGTACGAGTTGGTCAAACGTGAGCTGGATCGACAGGCGGGAGACGACCTTATCGTCGGCAGTGACCCCGGGATCAGAGAGGTAATGGAACTGATCCATCAGGTGGGGCCGACTCCGACCACTGTTCTGATCAGGGGTGAAACCGGCACTGGCAAGGAGCTGACAGCACGGGCCATCCACCGCTACAGTCAACGCAACGATAAACCGCTCATGACGGTCAACTGTACGACGCTGACTGACTCGCTGCTGGAGAGCGAACTGTTCGGCCATAAAAAAGGGTCATTTACCGGGGCGATAGCTGACAAAAAAGGATTATTTGAGGCGGCTGACGGCGGGACTATTTTTCTTGACGAAATCGGTGACATCACTCCGAAGCTGCAAGCTGAACTGCTGCGAATACTGGATATGGGAGAGGTGCGTCCGGTGGGTGGTGTTACCTCTAAAAAGGTTGACGTCCGCTTGATTGCTGCCACGAACAAGGATCTTGAACAGGGGATCCGGGACGGCTGGTTTCGCGAGGATCTGTATTACCGCCTCAATGTTTTTTCTATCGAACTGCCGCCGCTCAGAGAGAGAGCAGTCTCCGTTCCGGAGCTGGCACGTCATTTTCTCGAAAAGGCCAGAAAAAAACTCAACAAGAATATTGGCGGTATCGAAGACCGGGCCGTCAAGGCGATGCAGCACTACCCCTGGCCCGGAAATATCCGGGAGATGCAGAATGTCATCGAACGGAGTGCCGTCCTCGTCAAAGACGGCATAATCCGTCTCGAAAATCTTCCCACCATTTTTACCGATACCTTCGAATCCTGCCTCGACATTGATGTTAATCGTCGACGGATCTCTTTCAAGGCCGAACGCGAACTGCAGGTCGTTCGAACGGAGAAGAATATTATTGTGCGCTATCTTGAAGAAACCGATGGTAACGTTGCCAAAGCGGCCCGCCTTGCGAATCTCCCCCGTCGTACCTTTTATCGTCTGCTTGAAAAGCATGGCATCGAAGTAAAGCGCCGCTCAAAACAGATTCCCTGATAAACCTACGACTGAGTAAATTCACCCGTTTTAAAGTGGTGTATACTTTTGGCCACTATGTGCCATTTTTTGCTCACCTTTTTGTCATGCGGTGCAAAGGGGGCGCCAGTGATATTTATAACACGCTGTATTTAAAGACATAATTTTTATTATTCGCGTTTGGCATGATATTAGCTATGTATACAGCATATTAGTTAAAATGAACTCAAGACAAACAATAATAAAACAGGAAGGAGTATTTACCATGGGAAGAATGAGAGAAAATCCACGCTACAATGTTATTTCAATGAGAGTGAGTGATGAGGAGCGTGACCACCTGGAAAACCTTATGAAAACCACTCACAAAAGCGTGTCTGATATCATGCGTGAGGCAATGGGGTATTTTTCCGCTCACTATGAGCAGGACGGACTCAACAGTAAAGCTGCATAGCTGACAACAACCTCAGTCACTATCAAACAAAACGAGGCGGGGACTCATGTCCTCGCCTCGTTGCATTGCCGGAACCGTGTGTGACTGACCGGTCAGTTAATGGTAATTTCAAACTGTTCCTGATGGAAGCCCGGCTTGGCCCGCACGGTGATTCTTTTTTTAAATTTCTTTTCCAGCTCTTCAAGTCCCCGCCGCTCTTCATCGTAGAGGAGGTCCGCAACCTGTGGATGAACGGTAACCGTCGCTTTAGTGCCGCGAACGTCAAGCATTTCACGCCGCAATTCGCGGAATATCTCATGACAGACCGTTATTTTTGATTTGATATAGCCACGCCCTTCACAGTAGCTGCAGGGCTCACACATCATACGGCTGATATTCTCGCGCACTCGTTTTCTGGTCATCTCAACCAGACCCAGCTCAGAGATTTTCAGAATATTGGTCTTTGATTTATCCGCCTTCAGCGCCTCTTCCAGTGCCCCGTAGACCTTTTCCCGATTGACCTCTTTTTCCATGTCAATAAAGTCAATTATGATGATCCCGCCGATGTTCCGCAATCGTAGTTGGTATGCAATCTCCTTGACCGCTTCCAGATTGGTTTTCAGGATGGTGTCTTCCAGATTATGCTTGCCGACAAAGCGCCCGGTGTTGACATCAACTGCGCTCAAGGCCTCAGTCTGCTCGATGATGATATAGCCGCCCGATTTGAGCCAGACCTTTCTCCCCAACGCCCTGCTGATTTCTACCTCCAGCCCGTAATGATCGAAAATAGGCTCTTCTTCGTCATACAGTTCAATCGTATATTTCATCTTTGACGCAAAGGTCGAAATAAAATGCACTATCCGGTCGTAGTCGATCTTTGAATCGACAACAATTTTATCGACCTGCTCGGTAACAATGTCCCGAACCACCTTCTGGACGACATCCAGATCCGAATGCAGCAGTGACGGTACCGCAGCCTTCAGCTGCCGTTTTGATATTTCCTCCCACACCGTGGACAGATACTGCATGTCAGCAACCAGATCTTCTTCGCTCTTCCCCTCAGAAACGGTTCTGACAATGTAACCGGAACCCGGTTTTTTTAATCGATCAACGGCCTCTCTCAGGCGTTCGCGCTCTTCCTCATCCTCGATACGCCGGGAAATCCCGATATGGTCAACCGTCGGCATATATACCAGATGGCGACCCGGCAGCGAAATATGAGACGTTATCCGGGCCCCCTTGGTGCCGAGGGGCTCCTTGGATATCTGCACCAGCAGTTCCTGCCCTTCCTGCAGCAGATCCTCAATAGGATGGAGCGGCCGAAATTCAGGACGGTCATTACTGTCCTGTTCTTCAACCGGTTCATCATCTTTTTTGTTGCCGGCATACAACAGTGACTCATACTCCTCGATCGCATCAAAGACATCTGCAACGTAGAGGAACGCAGCTTTTTCCAGGCCGATATCCACGAAAGCAGCCTGCATTCCAGGCAGAACGCGAATGACCCTTCCTTTGTAAATGTTACCCACAATTCCCTTTTCACGGCTGCGTTCGATATAAAGTTCGGTAATGGTACCGTTCTCAATCAGCGCGATGCGGGTTTCGTGGGAGGCGGCATTAATTACTAATTCAGCTCCCATAGTGATGTTCTCCGTTTACCTGAAATATATAAAACAAACTGGTTTCAATTGTTATTGGGCGAAGATAACATCACGTTTCTCAACCTGAATGTTATCTCCCTGTAGTGTCTCGTCACCGGTAATTGCCCGGGCAAACTCTACCGGCTTGCCTCTTCGGGCGACCAGATCAAGAACCTGTCCCTCTGCAGAAAGAGTGACGGTTTCTCCCCGCAGGTCTACGGCCTGGGTCACTCCTTTTTTAGTACGCTGAATAACACACGTGGTCTGTGCCATAAACTGCACACATTGTCTCTGCAAATGTTCCGGCTCCGCTTTATCAAACGTTATCCGGTAATGGGTAGCATCAATCAGAGTTGAGATGGATGGTGATTTGGCGGCTGTTTCCTCACACTCCATAATCCGCAATCCCTCCGGGAGCACTGCGTTCAGACGGTCCTGTACCTCAAGAGAGGCCATGCCGGCGGCAACAAACATATCCATGTATTCTGCACGGGACTCTACTCCCACAGATGTCGCCGTTCCAAAGGAGAAACGGGGATGCGGATGAAAACCGAGTGAAAAAAGGATCGGTACCCCCCCCCTGCTGACGGCACGGGTAAAGACAGTAATAAGCTCGAGGTGACTCAAATATCGCATGACCCCTGTTTTGGAAAATCTGAGGCGCATCCGTGCAGCGGTCGGCTCTTCGAACGGTTTCACCGGTCGCGGCGGGAGGTTCGCATTTCCGGAAATCCGGTTGGTCACTACAGTAAAATCGCAGATACCGCAGGCACTGCAGCTGCCGTCGCGGCAATCAGTCGTTGCTGCTTCGGCAAGAGCCTGCTTCCGTTCGGCCAAGAGAAATTCACGCGTAACGCCGCAATCAAGGTGATCCCACGGCAGAATTTCATCCAGTTCACGGCGGCGCAGATACCATTCGGGCTCAACGCCGCAATCGGCAAAAGCCTGCAGCCAGCGTTGGAGGGAAAAGTGTTCGTGCCATCCGTCAAAGCGGCAGCCGAGTTCAACCGCACGAATCAGAACCGGTGCCAGACGGCGATCTCCGCGAGCAAAGACACCTTCCATAAACGAAAGCGGCGCATCCTGCCATTTGAACTTCAGCTTGCGTTTTTTAAGATCGCAATGCAGCTGATACTGAAAATCGGTGGTTTCCTGCATGGAAATCTGAGGTTCCCATTGAAATGGTGTATGCGCCTTGGGAACAAAGGTACTGACGGCAACAGTAACATCGCCGGAAACACCGCTCCCTTTTGACTGATCTTTGACTTTACGCGCCAGTGTTGCAATCTGTGCAACATCTTCAGCCGTCTCGCCCGGCAGGCCGATCATGAAGTACAGCTTGATCAGGCGCCAGCCGGCTCCATAGATTGCTGCAGCCCCGGCGATGAGATCAGCTTCGGTAATGCCCTTGTTAATGACCTGCCGCATCCGGTCGCTTCCGGCTTCCGGAGCCAGAGTAAAGCCGGTCTTGCGGACTTTTTTAATCTCATCAATCAGCTCATCAGACAAGCTCCCGACTCGCAGGGATGGAAGCGAAACAGCCACACGATCTTCTGCGTAACGGGACATCAGTTCGGTCACCAGCGGAGTGACGCATGAATAATCACCGGTTGAAAGCGAGAGCAGAGAAATCTCGTCATATCCCGTTGCTTTGAGTGATTTTTCGATGACATTCAAAATAGTTTCCGGAGATCGCTCGCGCAGCGGACGATAGACGTATCCGGCCTGACAGAAACGACATCCCCGGGTGCAGCCGCGGGCAATCTCAACTGCGACTCGGTCATGAATAGTCTTCATAAACGGCACGACGGGAGAATCCGGATAGGGGGCTGCGTCAAGATCGGCTAAAAAACGCCGCCGAACCGATGCATAACCAGGTTTAAGAGGGGTGACTGCGGACAGGGTGTGGTCGGGAGCATACAGCGGTTCAAAATATGAAGGAATGTAGACCCCTTCGATTGCAGACAATCGCGCAAGCAGCTGATCCTTTGTCCCTCCCGCTTTTTTTGCCTCCAAAACTGCCTGGGCAATTTCCACGACAGCTTCTTCGCCATCTCCGAGCAGCACAGCGTCAAAAAACGGCACCAGTGGTTCCGGATTATAGGCGCAGGGTCCGCCGGCAAGGATCAGCGGGAATGAGTTGTCGCGCTCGCTCGCCAGAAGCGGAATGCCGCCCAGGCGGAGCATGTTCAGGATATTGGTATAGGAAAGCTCGTACTGCAGGGTAAAGCCGATAATATCGCACTCTGAGAGGGGGGTGCCGGTTTCCAGAGTAGCCAGCGGGACGCCGGCGGACAGCATCTGTGTCTCCATATCCGGCCAGGGCGCAAAAACACGCTCCGCTGCTATGCCTTCAAGCTCATTCAGCAGGTGGTACAAAATCTTCAGTCCGAGATGGCTCATGCCGACTTCATACACATCCGGGAACGCGAGAGCAAAGCGCAGATCGGCACTGTCCTTGCGGATTGAGCCCATTTCGCCACCCATATAACGGGCAGGTTTTTCGACAGCGAGAAGATTCATTAATTAAATTCAGTTCTTATGCGAGATTCAGAAGGTCTGGAACTATAGCAAATCATCCGGGGGTATGCAAGATAAATAGCAGATAAATAGCCGTATTTACCGACATAATAACTCGACCTGTTGCCTGCCCTTGCACTTTTTTCTCTAGATGTTTATCATGGTAGTCGGTACGTATTATCAGACAAACAACTAAAGTTTACGTGAGGTTCGTAATGAATACACTAAAAACGACTTTCCTGATGGCTCTCCTGACTATTCTGCTGATGCTGATCGGCGGTGCAATTGGCGGCAGAGGGGGGATGACTATAGCCTTTCTGCTCGCCGGCGGGATGAACTTCTTTTCCTACTGGTTCTCGGATAAAATTGTGTTGAATATGTACGGAGCACAGTCAATAGAGGAACAGGATAATCCCCGTTTCTACGGGATTGTGCGGCGCCTGGCTCAACGGGCAGGCCTGCCGATGCCGAAAGTATATGTCATTCAGGACGACAGTCCGAACGCATTCGCTACCGGACGTAATCCGGAACATGCCGCAGTCGCCGCTACTACCGGCATAATGCGTCTTCTTACCGATGAAGAGCTGGCGGGCGTCATGGCACATGAGCTGGGACACGTCAAAAACCGTGACATCCTCATATCTTCGGTGGCTGCCACCTTTGCCGGTGCAATTACCTACCTGTCTCATATGTCAATGTTCGTCGGCGGACGGAGTGATGACGACGAGGGAGGCGGTATATTCGGCACGCTCCTGATGGCGATTCTGGCTCCGATTGCCGCCATGCTTGTGCAAATGGCCATCTCCCGTTCCCGTGAGTACAGTGCTGATGCCGCCGGAGCCGATATCAGCGGCAACCCTCTGTCACTTGCCCGTGCACTGCAAAAGCTCGAGTTGGGAAGCCAGCAGATTCCGATGAACGCCAATGCCGCCACCGCCCACATGTTCATCGTCAACCCACTGACCGGCGGCCGGTTGATGTCGCTCTTTTCCACTCACCCTCCGATTGCGGAGCGTGTACAGCGGCTTGAAGACCTCTCGAGGAGTCATGATTATTAAGCGTGCCGTGAAAGACGACTTCTCTGCCAATCCCCGTCAAGCTGCCTGCGGGACCCTTCTGCGCATCAGAAAAGAGGGGGGATTTGCCGATCGTCTGATCGACATCGAACTTTCTAACGGTCTGTTGAGCGGCCCTGACAGAGGGCTGTACGCCGAACTGGTATTCGGTGTGCTGCGACGGCAGGGAACCCTTGATCATATACTCCAGCAGCTGCTTGAAAAGCCGATGGTTGAGCTCGATCCGCTGGCGTTGGTTATCCTGCGGATCGGCCTGTACCAATTGTCCTTCCTTGACCGTATTCCTGAATCGGCGGCCGTCAATGAATCAGTCAATCTGGCGAAACTGATTACGCCTGGTACCAGCGGGCTGATCAATGCCGTCCTCAGAAACTACCTTCGACGCCGCGACACAATCAGCTTTCCCGATATCAGTACACAACCGGCGGCAGCAATAGCGGCCCGGCATTCCCAGCCGGAGTGGCTGGTTGAACAGTGGATCGCACAACTTGGCGTTGCCGAGGCACAACAGCTTGCGGAGGCTTCATCGCAGCAGCCTCCGTTGACGCTGCGAGTCAATACGCTCCGTTCCGGTCGTGGCCAACTGCTGCAGGAATTTGAAAAACAGGGGATTGAAGCAGCCCCCTGTATCTTCTCGCCTGATGGCATTGCAGTTGCGGGACGACACACCATCAATTCCCTGCCCGGCTTTGAGGCAGGATTGTTTGCCGTACAGGATGAAGCATCCCAGTTGGCCGGACGACTGCTGGGCGCCGAACCGGGAGAACGGATCTGGGATGCCTGCTGTGCCCCGGGCGGAAAAACCTGTCATATTGCTGAGCAGATGGATGATCGGGGAGAGTTGATCGCGACGGATATCTCCCGCTCAAAACTGACGCTCGTGCAGGAGAGCTCGCGAAGGCTTGGCATCAACTCGGTTTCCACGGCAGTA
Organism: Geobacter sp.; assembly: GCA_009885845.1. Classification (GTDB taxonomy): domain Bacteria; phylum Desulfobacterota; class Desulfuromonadia; order Geobacterales; family Pseudopelobacteraceae; genus JACRCG01. The sequence continues at coordinate 43,539 of VFJW01000070.1, read as the reverse complement.
GTAGATCTTCACCAACCCGACACGTTTCCGGACGGCTGTTTTGACCGGATTCTGCTCGACGCTCCCTGTTCCGGCCTGGGAGTAATCCGTCGTAATCCCGAAGCGAAATGGCGCCTGTTCTCCGGGGACATTACCCGCCTTGCGGCAGTCCAGAAAACCCTGCTGAAGAATGCCGCCTCCAGATTGAAACCGGGCGGTGTGCTACTCTATTCAACCTGTTCAACCTCAGAGGCGGAAAATGAACAGGTAGTGGAGGATTTTCTTTCGCACCATCCCGATTTCGTGCTAGAAAACCTCAACGAAATTTTTCCCCAATGGAGCCGGTTGATTGCGTTTTACGGCATGTTCCGGGTCTGGCCGCACCGTCACGGCATGGATGGCTTCTTCGCTGCACGAATCAGAAGGGTACAATAAAAAATACAACGCATCGAATAACACAGAGCAACAGAGCAACGGAGAAAACCAAAAGAAACAAAAAAGGGTACGATTCAATACTTCCCTATATGTTTATTTTCCTCCCGTTTATTGCATTTGACTTTCTCCGTTGCTCCGTTGCTCCGTGTTTCAAATACTTTATTATTTTGAATTATATTGGAGACGTTCATGAAAAAAATCGCCCCATCCATTCTGTCTGCTGACTTTTCACGTCTTGGTGATGAAATCCGTGCCGTTGAAGCGGCCGGTGCCGACTACATTCACATCGACGTCATGGATGGCCACTTTGTTCCCAATATCACGATCGGACCACTGATTGTCCAAGCGGTTCGCAAGGTAACCACCCTGCCGCTGGACGTCCATCTGATGATTGAGAATCCTGACCTCTACATTTCGGAGTTCGCGGCGGCCGGTGCAGATATCATCGTCGTACACGCCGAGGCGACCAATCATCTTCATCGCAGCATTCAGCTGATAAAATCCTTCGGCAAAAAAGCAGGTGTTTCACTCAACCCGGCCACTCCGCTGAATGTTCTTGATTACATTATCAATGATCTTGATCTGGTGCTGCTGATGACGGTCAATCCCGGATTTGGCGGACAGAGTTTTATTGATACCTGTCTGCCAAAAATACACTCGTTGCGGGCAATGCTCGATCAATGCGGATCTGAAGCCGAACTGGAGATCGATGGCGGAGTCAAACCGTCTAATATTGCCAAAATCTCCCATGCCGGCGCTGATGTTTTTGTCGCCGGGAGCGCCGTATTCGGGACACTCGATTATGCAGCCACAATTTCCGAGATGAAGCGCCTGGCGCACGAACCGCTGCTCTGATTTGATAAATATATTCCTGCAGAGACAGCAGTTTTATTAATTGAGTTTCGCTATGAGTTCGGCTACACTCTCTCCCCATGTCGGCCACTGTCTTAATAATAGATGATTCGGTTACCGTCCGGGAACAGATCATCCGGACTCTTGAGTCTTTTAACCTTTTTACCCGCTATTTTGAAGCGGAAGATGGTCTGGAGGGGTTCAAGAAACTCCTCACAAATCCCGTGGATATCATTCTGTGCGATCTGGAAATGCCGCGCATGGATGGCTTCAAATTTCTGAGTATGCTGAAAGGTCGCCCCGATTTTCAGGATGTTCCGGTCATTATCCTGACCGGGAGAGACGATAAAGAGAGAAAGGTAAAAGGGCTTGAACAGGGCGCCAGCGATTATATCACCAAACCGTTTGACCATGATGAACTGGTTGCGCGGGTTAAGGTCCACCTCAAAATAAAAAAACTGCAGGATGAGCTGAAGCGCTCCAATGAACGGCTGCTTGAGCTTTCCAACACCGATCACCTGACCGGCCTCTTTAACCGCCGTTACATGATGGAAGCGCTTGACAAAGAGATGCAGCGCAGTATCCGCAAGGGTGGCACGCTGTCACTGATCCTGCTTGACATCGACCATTTCAAGCGGGTTAATGATGATTACGGGCATCAGAAAGGTGATACAGTACTGCAGAAAGTGGCTTTGCTGCTGCAGAAAGAGTTGCGCACCTATGACTGTGCCGCTCGATATGGCGGCGAAGAATTTGTCGCTATTCTGCCGGATTCAACATTGAAGGAATCTGTTTTTGTGGCCGACCGGATCCGTCAGGCGGTACAGAGCGCCCGATTTGACTCCCCGCTGGACACACTTAATCTTACGGTCAGCCTGGGAGTTGCCAGTTTTTCTAAGGAGGACACCACTACCGTCGACGGATTTATCAAAATTGCCGATGACGCCCTGTACCGGGCAAAAGCCAATGGCAGAAACCGGGTTGAGTTTCACGAAGCTGCCTTTTCAGCCGGTTCCGCCTCAGACATCCATACTGAAACGACCATGCAGAGTTCATAGTTCCATCTCGAATCACATCAACCCAACCCGACGTTACTTCGCCACCTACCATCAGCCCTTCACAAGAGGTTGATTGCAGGTGGCGCTTCCGTATATGCGATGTTAAGGGAATTTTTATGACCAGATATATCACCTGTTTCGTTGTATGTATGTTCGCCTTCTGTTGCGGCCTGAACGCCCTGGCTGCGCCATTCGGCACAATTGCCGCCCCACCGCTCTCTGAACGCTGGTTCGGCATTTATGTTAACAGTGAGCGGGTCGGATTTTATCGGCAACGGATTGACACATCTGAGGATGGCTACCGGATGGAGGGATACGGAAGCGTCCGGATGAAAGTAATGACTTTTTCCAAAGAGATTTCAATGCGCGAAACGTATCTGGTTTCAAAAAATCTGGCACTCCGGTCATTTGATATCGACAAGACGATCAACGGTTCTTTATCGCATGATAGCGGCACGGTAAGTGGCAGTGCCCTCCACATTAAAAGCAGTGTTAACGGCAAAACAACGGCTAAGATTCTCAAATTAAAAGGTGAGATATATCCCGGTTCCGCTCTTAATATGTATCCTCTTATGCGTTCAGCAGCAGCGGGAGCGGTGTATAAAGTGCAAGTGTTCAACCCGGAAGAGCTGAAAATAAAGGAAATACAAGTCACTGTCATTGGTGAGGACAGAACGACCGACGGTCAGCCTGCGCTCAAGCTCCGCAACAATCTGTATCCGTATGTAACCAACGATGTCTGGGTTGACAGCCTGGGGAATACGCTTGAGGAATCGGTTCGTGAAGGTCTGGTCACGACCAGGGCGGAACAACCAAAAGCACTCGGTACCTTTATTGGTGATTGGGCGCTTGCCAAGAAGGATCTGATTTATGACTTCAGTCTGGTACGTGTACAGCCGCCGCTGGCGGAGCCGAAGAAGTTGATCGGTCTGTCCGTCGAAATCAGTAACTGGAATGATGCTCTTCCGCTGCTGCAGGATGGGGGGCAGCAGGTAGAAAAAAACGGTAATGGCCGGGTAATCTTTAAAACCGGTTCTCTCGCTCAGAAATCCAAAGCATCAGGATCGCAGAAGCCGACTGACGCTGAGCTGCAACCTGCTGACAAGATCGAATCCGATGCGCCCGAGATCAAAGCCCAGGCCAAAGACCTCGCTGAAGGGGTCAAAACTCAGGAAGAACTGGCTAAAGTTCTGGCCTCCTGGACATCTGACTGGTTGAAAGACACGATTGATGACAGCGGCAGCGCAGTACAGAGCTTTGCTTCAAAGAGCGGCAACTGTCAGTCGCATGCCCGGCTCTACACCGCACTGGCGCGGGCCGCGGGCATTCCAACGCGTTTTGTTTCCGGTCTGGTATATCTGGAAGGGAAGGGTTTTCTCTATCACAGCTGGAGCGAGAGTTTTATTGGAGATCGCTGGATCCCGGTTGATCCCACATACAATCAGCTCCCGGCCGATCCTACTCATCTCAAGCTTTTGGAAGGTCATCTCCCGGAAGATATGGCACCGATTATTACCATTATCGGCCGGATCAAGATGACCGTTCTGGAGACAAAATACTGACTTTTTACGTCAATGGAATAAAACGTTTTTCAAAGCTGCATACCAGTTCCTGCAGCCGTTTCTTCATGCCTCGCTTCCACGGCCCTACCGCAACCAGGCGAAGATTTTCCGGAGCCAGCAGGGCACGGGCGGTTTCCTGAAGATCTGCGGCGGTGATCCGTTGTGCTTCGCGCTGATCTTCCTCAATGCTCCGTACAACCCCCATCAGCTCACCCCACCCATATCGTCCACCCATCTCATAGGCCGAATCGCGGCTGAACTCGAGATCAAAAATATAGGAATTGCGAATCCGCTCCAGTTCGTCGTCAGGAACGGGAGTAACGGTTATGCGGAGCAGTTCTTCAAATGCCGCTTCAATAGCGTGTATCAGCGTTTCAGGGGCCGTGGAGAGATCAAAGGCCAGACAGCCGGTTTCGTCGTAGGCGCCGATTGCACCGTCCACGGAATAGACTATGCCCAACTCCTCCCGCAGACGTAAATGCAGGCGGGAACTACCGCCGCCGGCAAGAATACGGCGTAAGAACCGGAGTGCCATAAAGCGGCGGTCATCGCGAGCAAAGCCGAGGAATGCCAACTGCAGATTCATCTGACTGTCAGAATCCTGAACCGTGCAAATCTGCGGTGAAAATTGTCGCAGTGTCACCAGAGGGGTTTCCGGACGGCGCAGGTCGGACCACTGTCCAAAACACTCCCGGGCAGCGGCCAGAACATCAGTACTCTTAACCGGTCCCGATACAACCAGAACCGCATTTGCCGGAACATAATAGTTTTTCAAATGTGTTTCGAGATCGCTCCGGTCAATGGCGGCGATGCTTGCAAGAGTGCCGATAGTCGGCATTCCCAGCGGGTGGTGGGGCCAGAGCATCCGACTGACAATAGTATCAGGATTGACCTCTTCTCCCTGTTCGTTCAGGTCCTCCCGCGCTTCCTCGGCGATGATCCGCTTTTCAATATCGATCCCTTTCAATAAAGGCTTTGTCAGCATGGAAGCAAATATTTCCATGCCGCGCCTGAAACTGTCCGGGTGTACCCGTGAATAATAGTAGGTTGATTCTGCATCGGTGGCAGCGTTCGGGGCGCCGCCGATAATCTCGAAGGCAGATTCGATCGCCAGCGACGAGGGGAATTCGGCTGTTCCCCGAAACAGGATATGCTCCAGAAAGTGGGAAAGACCTTCCCGGCCGGGCGGGTCATTGCGACCGCCGACTTTGAGGTAGATTGCAAGTTCAGCGGCGTGCAGATGCGGCATTTCAACGCAGACGACCCGCAGGCCGTTTGCAAGCGTATTCAGAAAAGGGCGGATCATCGAATGGCACTCCGGATAAGTTCAATTTGTGTGTGGTATTCGTGGGGAGCAAGCATCACTTCCTCATGCGGCCCGGCCCAGATCGGGCGCGGCCAGAGCGGTTCGGATGAGAAGCGCGGCACAATGTGCCAGTGGATATGAGGCACCATATTTCCCAACAGCTCATAATTCATCTTGGCCGGTTTATATACTGAGAAAAGTGCCTCTGCCACGAGAGACACCTCTTCCATCAATGCGCTGCGCAGATCACGGTCAAGGTGGAACAGCTCGGTGACATGATTTTTGGTAAACAACAGCGTATACCCCGGGAAAAACTGGTCCCGGTTGAGGGTGACGTAGGAGTGCGGCAGTTCGATAACCCGCAGCTCCTTTTCTTCTTCCCAGCGTCGGCACATCGGGCAGTCGGTATTATTCATCAGGTTCCCCTAGATCATCAACGATTAGTTTTAATTGTTCCAAGGCACTTTCCAGATCAGCGACCATGTCGCGGGCGATGACACCCGGTTCGGGTAGGTTATCCGAGTTTTCCAGACTTTCGTCCCGAAGCCAGAAGATGTCAAGGCTGGCCTTGTCGCGGGCCATCAAGTCGGTGTAGTCGTATGACCGCCAGCGACCGGCAGAATCCTCCTCGCTCCAGGTGGCAATCCGTTCATGACGGTTGGCCGGGTTGTAGAGGGTCACGAACTCGTCAAGGTCCCGGCGCTGGAGCGGGTTGGTCTTGAGGGTGAAGTGCAGGTTGGTGCGCAGGTCGTAAATCCAGAGCCGCTTCGTCCAGGGTGTTTCGCTGGCCGGTTTTTTGTCGAAGAAGATCACGTTGGCCTTGACCCCCTGGGCGTAGAACAGGCCGGTGGGGAGGCGCAGCAGAGTGTGCACGTCGCACTCCTGCAGCAGTTTGCGACGGATGGTCTCACCGGCACCACCTTCAAAGAGCACATTGTCCGGCACAACCACGGCGGCTCGTCCATGCTGCTTCAACAGGGTCTTGATATGCTGGATGAAGTTCAGCTGTTTGTTGGAGGTGGTAGACCAGAAATCGTCGCGCTCGATGGTCTCCTTCTCGCTGTAGGCCTTGCCGTCCGGTCCAAGGATGGTAGTGGAACTCTTCTTGCCGAAGGGAGGATTGGTCAGGACCATCTCGAAGCGCTCGCCCGGATCGGAAGCCAGCGAATCCCCCACCGTTAGAGGCAGCTTTTCCCCACCGATACCGTGCAGCATCAGGTTCATGGCACACAGCCGTGCCGTGGCATGCACCAGCTCCCAGGCACGCAACGCCTTGGTGTCCAGAAATAGTTTATCCTCCCGGTCCAGCTTGTGGTGTTTGGTCACATAATCGTGGGCAGCCAGCAGGAAGCCACCGGTGCCGCAGGCCGGGTCGCAGACTGTCTCTTTGGGCCGTGGTGCCATCACATCCACCATCGCCTGGATCAGCGGGCGCGGGGTGAAGTACTGCCCGGCGCCGCTCTTGGTATCCTGGGCATTCTTCTCCAGCAGCCCTTCGTAGGCGTCCCCCTTGACATCGGCGCTCATGATTGACCAGTTTTCCTTATCCAGCAGATCAACCAGCAGGCGGCGCAGTTTGGCCGGGTCCTGGAACTTGTTCTGGGCGCGGCCGAAGATCAGCCCCAAGAGTCCTTTTTCCTGCCCCAGCTTTTCCAGGGTGTGGCGGTAGTGGTCGAACAGTTCATCGCCGTCCAGTTTCAGCAGGCTGGGCCAGTCGTAACCGGCCGGAACCGGGCTTGTCTGATTGTAGGGCTTCTTGGTGCGCTCGTCGGCCATCTTGAGGAAGAGCAGGAATGTGAGTTGCTCGACGTAGTCGCCATAGCTCATCCCGTCATCGCGGAGGACGTTGCAGTAGTTCCAGAGTTTTTGTACGATTGCAGCTGGGGTCATGTATGGTCTCGTTTCATTGTGTTTGATTAGAGCAACGGCCTTCTAAGCCGTGGCCTGTTGTATGCCGGTGGCTCAAAAACGTGCCTAATTTCCACCACAATCCTATAAAACATCTAGCATCTGTAGTGGAAAATCGATAGCCACACAGGATGCCTGAATTGCTTTCCGGATATCCTTTGACAATCGGTATTCGCTCACTATTCGTTGGATCTCTTCGTCTTGTATAATCTCCACAAGCGCTGAACATTGTTGCAGGTCTTTTTCCTTCTTGGCCTCTTTATCTTTTCCAGTACGTCTCTGGGCAATAATCAGCTTGTGCACAACAAACGCTTCCGGAGAAGGAATCCGGATGCTGAAATCTTCGATTGTCACCGTATTTGGCCTGATGAAAAGCATGTCGATGAACGGCAACGGTTGTGCCGACACCTTCCAGGGCGGGATAACGACAGAGGGCGGGGCCTCACCTCCCCGACGATGGGTAATGAATTCAACCTCGAACGTACCGTGAAGAAACGTTTCGATGCCTGAGTAATCCTTGATCGGCGTATATCCGAGGCGATCCAGGACTTCGGGAATCGTTTCGCTCTTTTTTGACGGAACCTTTACGGCATGCTCCACCGCAAAATCGATGTCGTAGGTTGTCAAGGCATAGGCAAGCGTGAAGTGATCGGCATAGATTGTCATCGGCCAGCTGCCGATCAGCAGGCCGTGGGAGAAAAACGTGATCCGATCCAGCTCCCTCAGCAGATCAGTAATCGGCTGGACAAACGGGGTATGTTTGAAAACAATGTCCATATTGGCTAACCCTTGAGTAGAACGGCATTCAGAGTGGAAATACGTCTCTTGTTAGCCTTCAGGTCGCCTTGCAGTTTCTTCCGTCTTTCAAGCGCCGGTTTGATTTCCTCGGCTTTAGCAGGTGAGAGATGCTTAAACACTACGCCTGACTCGCCACGGTAGCGCAGGCATGGATAGACATACTCCTTGCCGTGGCTGCGCACCTTGCGATCCCCAAGCGACCCTTTCGGTAGCTTGTCGAGTTCCCGGTTTATCTTATCCACGACGAGGGCGCAGCGGTCACGTTCGGACTGCAGCATCCTGAATACACTCTCGTCTTTTTTCATTGCCGGCATGGTACAACCTCCTATTTGTACCAACACAATAACATTAAATTAGCATTTGTGGTACAAAATATTTGTACCAACATAATGTGTAATTTAAGCCGAAGTTGGTACAAAAGGAATCATTTCAGTTTATCAATCCGCTCCAGCATTACCTTAGCCGGATGAAACCACATCCCCTTCACCGACGTTGGGCGGTCATTAAGCCTCAACGCTACTGCCAGCAAGTCGCAATCCAGAACATGCTCATCTTGTATCAGCCAGCTCAAATCAATATCCGCAGTCCGCAGAGAACCGAGCACCGAGCGATCCGTGTTTCGGTCAAACTGCATCGACCCCAAGGCCAGCGACACGCGATTTAGCAGCATATCCGGCACGTTCAGCGCTACCAGTGTCGCCAGAAAAAGTTCCCGGTGCAACTGTCCGAGTTTGGCGAAATCGGCCTTGATCAGCCCCGGCAGAAAGAGGCAGTAGCGGCTTTCGTCATGGCAGAACAGCACGCATTGGCGGCGGTCGTAGGTGTACAGATGGGCGTGCCAGCTTCCCAGCGGGTTTGTTTCGGCAAGCGGTATTGCCGAGACCTGCGGCAGCTTGGCGGCAAGTTTTTGGGTGCAGTGGAGGAGCATAGTTGAACCGTTTCCATCAGCTGTTCAAGGAGTCTCGAATTAAATCGTAATTCGTCAGAAGCGAATAACTTCAATCATTAACTGAATTGCTACGCTTTTAATATACTTACATCCATTTCTGACCACTTTTCGCTCACGTTTCAGCTCGATTTAAGGTATAGTTAGCTTTATGAAAAAGTCACTGCTTGAAACTAATCCCTACCTAAAGGACCCCGCTACGCGGGACAAGGCCCTTGTTCGGAATGTGGTGTCCTCATCTGCTATTGAGGGGATTCGCGTCACAAGAAGTGCAACAACAGGCCAATTTATTGCAAAATCACAAGACCTCAAACATTCTACTAAGTCATCAAAGACCTCTCGATAATATCTTCAAACAACCGCTTCATCGGCAGATAATTTCTATCCATTCCTGAACGAACTGCTGCATAGTATTCTTCCCGTCGCTCACCATCCAACTCGCTGAAATCAAGCACTGGCAGGCCCGCCTGCAATGCCATTAATGTTGCCACTATGCGTCCCAATCGACCGTTACCTTCCCGGAAGGGATGGATCAGCATCAACTCCACATGCACTTCAGCAAGTGCGTGGTCAATCTCATCCCGGCTTTCAAAACGGCATGGGGTGTATGTGCGCAACTGCTTACGTTCGAATTCGTCCATCAACGTAGGTACGAATCTGGATTGAGCAAAATCAAAGCCGCCTTTACTGATGTTGACTGATCGAAGCTGCCCGGCCCACGGATATATGCCCTTCAACCAGAGCCGATGAATATTGCAGATATCCTGCACTGTAACCGATTGATCGCTCGACATCTCACCGAGCAGCTTTTTCTGCACACGCCACAAAGAGTTTGTCTCTTTTACTCCCATCTCAACTGGATCGACAATGCCTAGTTTATTGCGCAGAACCGTACCGTTAGAGTCAGGTTCGTACTGGTCTTCGATCAGGTTTGATGTGTCGTAACGGTCAGTCATAAGTTGTCTCTAGTTAACAGCCACCTGCTCTACCAACTGAGCTAAAGCGGAACTGGTCCTCATCATTACGAGTGATGTGCTCTTTCTATTTCAAAACTGATCTGGGGTAATCACCAATCCTTTAATTTTCCATCAAACGTATCAATAAAAGTTGTTACAGCAAGGCGAGCATTTTCTGAAAGTTCGTTAAATTCATCACTTTCACGCAATGCCCTGATCCTTGGCTCTATATTATCAACTGACATAAAGCTTCGTATTGAATCCAAGTTCATTCTCCAATTCGTCTTGGTGACATAATCAGCACTTGAGTGAGTAAATGACTTTGACAAAAAACTTTTTATAAATTTGATCAATCCTGGGTCAGATTTAACTAGCTCTGAGGCGTATACTAGGACTTCTTTTCCTCCATCCTCAGTCCAGCTCTTCCAGCTAAAAAGAATCAACGGTAATTTTGGATGTTCTTCCAAACGACCGTCTTTAGCCCACTCCTTTATTTTGGCACATACAAGCTGTTCTAATTCAATTAACTGAGAACCACTAACTGTCCTGCTTTCCTCAAGTTCAAGTTGCCTATCACTTGATGTAAACTTTCCATGTTCTTGGCCCTTGACTCCGACTTGGTGGACCATTGTGTACAAACTCTGAGTACATTTCTCGATTGCAGTTTTTAGTGCCAGATATCGTTCATCTTGCCCTTCAAGTCGTTTAGTCAGCTGGTAAAATATCCGAAGGACACGCATTGAATTTTCAGTTCCAAACATCTCTTTTCGATCATCTGGGAACAAATCTCCGATATCCATGAGCACATTTGTAATGTGCCCAATATCATCGGGTGAAATTATTTCTTCTGTATAATCCTGGAATCTATCGAGAAATACAGTTATTTTACCCGTATTGTTGAGTTCAAGCAGGGCACTTGCAAAAGCTTCCTCATCTTTTGCAAGAGAAAGAATTGAGTTAATTTCTTGAAGTGACATTTCGCCTTTCGGAACTGAAAGTCGAAAATAAACATCGAAAATCTCAGGGCTGCAAATTTTCCCCTTTCTACGCCATAGTTGCAGGTGCTCATGGCTATAGCCCATATTTCCATAGATAGAATCGAGCTTAGGGAATATTTCTTTCAGAAAATCTTTTGTTTTTTCGAATGATAGTATCTTCGCTCGGCTAATAATTTCATCACATCTTACTTTTGCCTGCTCGGCTCCACCTCTGTTACTGGAATCACTATACGCGCTTCCTGTTCCGGTGTGAGGGACACGTGGCCGCTCCTGTTTATCTATCTGTCAACACTCAGAAAATGCGGCCTTTGTAACAGATAATCAGAATTAATGCCAGCACGCTAATGCGTCACACTTTTTGTCGAATGAATCTGCTTGTTGTAGAGATCGGTGTAGAGCGAAGGAAGTTAAAGAGGACAACGGGTGAATGCATTCATTATTCATACCTCAACGCATCAATCGGATTGAGGCCGGCTGCCTTTTTCGCGGGATAAAAACCGAAGAAGATACCGATTGCACCGGAGAAGAAAAACGCCACGGTGATGGACTGGATTGAAATCATGGTGGGCCAGCCGAGCATTCTGGAGACAGCGGTTGCTCCTCCCGCTCCGAGAATGATGCCGATTACCCCACCTAAAAGTGTTAGCAGCACCGCCTCTGTCATGAATTGCAGCAGGATGTCGTTCTTTTTTGCGCCGATCGCCATTCGGATGCCGATCTCACGGGTGCGCTCGGTAACGGAAACCAGCATGATGTTCATAATGCCGATGCCGCCGACGATCAGTGAAATAGACGCTACCGCTCCAAGCAACAGCGACATGGCCTTTGAGGATTGCTCAGCTACGGCCAGGATCTCGGAAAGGTTCCGGGTCGAAAAATCAGGTTCCTTGCTGTTGGTGATCCGGTGACGTTGATTGAGAAGTGCCTGGATCTCACTTTCGGCTTTATCGATCAGCTGTTCACTCTTCGCTTTGACGATGATTGAACTGACAACTCCGGTGCGTTGCGAGCGGACCAGATTACGCTGGGCGGTGCGCAACGGCACGAATACGGCGTCATCCTGATCCTGCCCCTGGGGTGACTGCCCCTTGCGGTCGAGAACTCCGATGACCGTGAACGGGATTTTTTTAATGCGGATGATATTCCCGACCGGATCGGCAGAACCGAAAAGGTTGTCGGCCACCGTCTGCCCCACCAGGCAGACTTTTACCGCTCCATCCACATCCTGCTGGCTGATGGATCGGCCGCTGACAACCGGCCATTCGCGAATATCGAACAGTTCAGGAGTCGCTCCCATGATAACCGACGACCAGTTCATATTGCCGTAGACAATCTGCCCTGCTGTCCGTACGGTACCTGCTGCATACTCCACTGAAGGACACTCGGCCATGATCGCCTTTGCATCATCGCTGGAAAGCGTCTGGGCTCCTCCGCTGCCGGTACGCAGACCGCCGCTGGTTGTCGAGCCGGGCAGCACCAGAATAATATTGCTGCCGATGCTGGCAATCTGTTGAGAAATAACGTAGCTGGCTCCCGTTCCGACCGCCATCATGGCGATCACCGCAGCAATGCCGATGATAATGCCGAGCATCGTCAGGAAGGAGCGCATCTTGTTGGTGCGCAGCGCCCGGAGGGCTATTTTGAGAGTCTGGAGAAAGTCCATGATTTAAACCGTCTTGGCGGTCGGATTTTTCCGACTATCGGAAATTATCAGGCCGTCACGAAACGTTATCTGCCGGCCGGCATGGGCCGCCACATCATGTTCATGGGTTACCATGATAATGGTGATACCCTGTTTGTTGAGGCTGGAAAAAACTCCCATAATTTCTTCGCTGGTGCTGCTATCGAGGTTTCCGGTCGGCTCGTCGGCCAGAATTACGGCGGGATTGTTGACAAGGGCGCGGGCAATGGCAACACGCTGCTGCTGGCCGCCTGACAACTGGCTGGAGTGGTTGTTCTCCTTGCCGGTGAGGCCGACCTGCTCCATTGCTGTCAAGGCTTTTTTCCGCCGCTCTTTGCTGTGAAGACCGGCGTACACCAGCGGCAGTTCAACATTTTCGATCGCTGCCGTGCGGGCCAGCAGGTTGAAACCCTGAAACACGAAACCGAGTTTATTGTTGCGGATATCAGCCAGCTGATTGGATGACATTCCCCCGACGTCGAGGCCATCCAGAAGATAGCTGCCGGAAGTGGGTCGATCGAGGCAGCCGAGGATATTCATGCAGGTTGATTTTCCGCTGCCGGAGGCCCCCATGATGGCAACGAATTCACCGGCGGCGACATCAAAAGACACACCCTTGAGCGCCTCGAACTGCTGGTCACCCATGATGAAGACCCGGCGGATATCAGTTAAGGAAATGACACTGTTCATTTACTTGACACCGATCTGAAAATCCATCCCTTGTAGTGTTTTCTACGGTATCTGTTCATAACCCCACTTCTTGTAAGTCAGCTTGGGCAATTCTTCTTCGATGAAGGTCGCCAGTGTGTTGATGGTGATTTTGCCGCCTTGGTCAGATGCCTTGCCTTTCATCCCTTCCAACAGCTAGCGTTCATGCTACAGAATAAACCCAAGCCGTTACTCCATAACGACCAAGTCGATCCTGAAGATTTTCTACAATATCTTTGTCGGCATCAGCGTAGCTGATAAAAGCATTGTATTTCACAAAAAGTCTCTTCTAACCCACGTATCAAAAAACCGTTGCGTTTCACGATGAAGCTGTTCAACAGCAACCTACTTTAAACTTTACACGACACTTTGTCGCATAAAATGTCGTGATGAGGTGTTATTCGCAACATAAAAGCTTTTATCGCGACACTTTGTCGCAAAAGATGTCGCGATAAACCCTAGCGAATCACTTGATAGATGGTAAGCCGCCCACTACCAACCCTGCGGAGCAGACCCAAGTCAACAAACTGCTTCAAGTGCCGCTGAGCCTTGCGGCTATCAAAACCCATAAATTGTGAATAGGCCGCCATATTTGTTGAAGTTGTGGAAGAAAGATGTTCCCAGCCAGCCAGTTCATCCTTATTAAGCAAATCACGCACTTCTGGCGGCAGAACTCGAGTAGCACTTTCCGGATGACGATAGAGTGTCAAACTCAAATAGGGTGCCTGGTAAGTGTAGGTCGGCAATGGCAACCCAAGCTCGGCCGGGCGTGAACGCAACGATTTCATCCCTAGTCCCCGCTCTTCCGCCAGTTCCATACGAGCAAAAACATAGTGCAATTCCGGGTTACGGCTCAACATCGGAGCATTGAAAGACTGCAGTTGCTCAAGCGTTATAGGTGCAAGAGCTCCACCGGGGCTTTTTACCGTGATGGTATCTTCCGTTACCACAAGCTGACATTTAGCACCGGTAATCTCATAATCTCTGTGGACCAAAGCGTTAACCACCGCTTCGCGGATAAGCTCAAAAGGCAGGACAGCTGACTGCTTCCGTTGCATACGACTACGATCAATAGTGTTTGGCAGCTTGTTGCGTAACCACTGCTCGACCAAGCCCGGTATTAAAACGGTGGGGCCGTCGAAATCACATGTTTCCTCGCTGCCATCGGGGTAATGAATTGTGCCGAGGAGCCCTGCCTGCCTCAATATATCGCGAGGTTCCTTGCCGAAGAGAAGCAGCCCGAAACCTGTTGGAACAAGCTTCCCGTTGTCATCTTTCAAAAGCCCCTGTAACAAGAGCCTACGTTGGAACGATGGCGAATCCAGGGCATCTCTGTACTGTGCAATGGTGTGATATTGTTCCAAGGCCTCCGATGAAAAATCCTTTATGGCTGTTGCCATGACAGGCAGTTCCAATGAGGACAGCGAGATCATCTTCGGAGCTTTCTCGGTATTTTCTGCCCGCTCAAGCGCCTGAACAAGGAAATCCTTATTTTCAATACGGATAAGCTCTTGCAGGTCACGGTCGAACATATGCACCGTTACGCCGCTGTCCTGAAGATACTTTATTCCCTTCCGGTCTACGGTTGGATCGGGATCTTCGATTCCAATCCAAACATTCTTGATGCGTGCCTGGACGATTCGTTCAGCGCAGCCAAGTTTCGGATGACGGCGAGATCCAGGGGCGCACGGTTCCAGCGTGGCAAACAGCATTGAACCATCAAGTATACTCTGCCGGTTTTTCCTTTCAAGGAGTGTGTACTCCGCATGGTCGCCGTCACGCAATTCCCCGCGACTGGCTGTTTCAATTGTACCGTCAGGTTTATAGAGTACCGCCCCAACCAAGGGGCCATTTTTACCATCGTTGCGAGGTTCGTGTACTGATTGGCGCATTGTCTCAACTGCCAGCTCCATCAGTTTTCTCGCATCAAATTTCGGTTTGCGGGACATCTTCAAATCCTATTTATATAGTGTACAACTTCAGCAAGTTAGAAGCGCGGCCCCATCGGCGAACCGCCCGATCCCGCCTTTTTCTTCGCATCACCGCCGATCTGCTCGATGATGACCTCATCACCATCCTTCAGAGTACTCTCCGTCAGTTCAATGCTGCTGTTATTGGCTATTCCGGTTTTTACCGCGACTGCCACCGGCTTACCCTCTACCAGCTGATATACCTGCTGACTTTTCTCCCTGGTTTTGCCGGGACCACCTTTGCCCTCTCCGCCAGGTCCACCGGCACCGGCAGGTCTCTGGCCGGAGGCCCCACCTGTTTTTTCTTTCGATTCATCACCCTTTGTTTTCGGCTTGAAGCGAAGGGCGGCCGGCGGTAGTTTCAATACATCATCCTTCTTTGCCACGACTATCGATGCGTTCGCCGTCATACCCGGTTTCAGCTTCATGTCACTGTTATCGACGCTGACAACTACAACATAGGTGACAACATTCTGGGTAATAATCGGAGCGCTGCGAATCTGAATGACCTTGCCGCGGAAGGTCTGTTCCGGATAGGAATCCACCGTGAAACTGACGACCTGCTGTAGTACTATCCGGCTGATGTCGGCTTCATCGACACTGACCTCAATCTGCATTTTGGTCAGATCCTGAGCGATGGTAAAAAGTGTCGGTGTGGAAAATGAAGCGGCCACGGTCTGACCGACATCAATCGCACGGGATATTACGACACCGTCAACCGGTGAACGGATTATCGAGTAGCTCAGGTTGGTTTTGGACTGCATCAGTGAACCACGGGTCTGGGCAAGATTGCCTTCTGCGGCGTTAACGGCGGTTCTGGCTGATTGCACTGCGGTCTCGGCAGTATCAAAATCACCCTGGGAAATTATTCCGTCGGTCAGCATTTTTGCATTGCGGCTGAAGGTTCGTTCAGCATCGGCCAGAGTAACTTTTGCTTTTTGCAGGTTTGCTTCAGCAGTGAGAGAATTACCCCGTGACTGTTCCACTGACGCATTGAACAGGGCGGGATCTATTACGGCAATAGCCTGCCCTTTTTTGACACGCGAGTTGAAATCGACATAGAGCTTCTGTATTGTGCCGGACACCTGGGTGCCGACCTGGACAGTCGTTACCGCCGAAAGATTGCCGGTGGCCGCTACGGTTGAGACGATCGTACCCTTTTCAATCCTGGCGGTCTTGTAACTGATCTCCGGAGTACGAGTATAGAAAAAATAACCGGCAATGCCGGCTATACATATAATAACTGAAAGGATAATGAGGTATTTTTTCATGCGGATCTCTCGATGTCTTGGCAACTGAATTGATATGCGGCGGGCATCATAGCAGATAACCGGCGCTACGCCATAAAAAAACCCCCTGTCTTTCGACAGAGGGTCATTTTTTACGGCGCCCGCAACCGTTCGGTGGCGGGCTAACTAGGGCAACCCTCTTTGCAGTGGGAAACCGGACGAATCTTAAATCTTGCAGTCCACATTGGCAGGGTCTCCTTTCAATAAAAATTTAATTCCTAACAGGATAGTTTTTATCTTAATACTATTTCGAAACTTGTCAAGCGGGAAATGTAATTCGCGTTATTTGATTGCAAAATTTGTTGCAGATGGCAAAATACCCGACATGTCTTCACAAACCCCGGTTTTGGAAATATCCTGTCAGCAGGTACTGTCAGAGGATGCTTCGGTTTTTTCCGTTCAATGGTTAGACCTGCCGGTGCCGTTAGCCGGGGGGCTTTCTGCCGAAAAATTGCTCTGTCGCTATCTGGACTATGTTAAAAAATGCACCCTGACTCTGATTCGTCCGGAAACCTGTGAAAACGGCATCGAGTTCCGCCTGCTTGGGACTAGATTGAGTCTGATCAGCTTTTTACCACCGATCTCCGCCGGCAACTTTGCGACACTGCGCATTTGTGGAGGGTATCTTGTGCAACCGCGCCAGTGTGATCGAGGCGAACTCCGTTTCGGGGTGGAGCAGGTGAAGGAACATGTGAGAGTGTCGCTTCAGCTGAATGATTTCTGCCCGCTGATACTCGGCAGTCGTTCGCCCTCTCTGGTTCGCCTCTGGCTCTACCGTGCTACCCAGGCAGCCATCCATCGTCTTGTAACCGTACGTTTCCTCTCCCTGCTGTATCACGAACTGGCCGGACATTCTGCCCGTGTGCGGATCATACCAGTTGTTGTCAGAGCCGGAACTCCTGTCTGAAACTTTGCTTGTTGCCTGAAATGTGTTACCATAAAAACTAAAAGGGATGCCGTAATATGCCGCACACTACAATCGAAATACCTTCAAAATTACCCTTGTTCTCCCAAAAAGAGACGGTTGTTTTCCCCTATATGCTGCTTCCTTTGTATGTAAGCGAAAGAGATGCGGCCACCTTCCGTGAAGCAGATTCCTATGAAAAATATGTGGTGCTGGTTTTTGAACGAACGGATGATCCGGCACACGAACTGCCTGGCGGCAGATGTGAAATCGGGACGCTCTGCAAGGTTAATCAGATCAAAAAGCTTGATGACGGTCGCTATAAGGTTTCACTTGAAGGGGTTACCCGCGTTCGGATTCTCGATACTGAGCCTTCCGGCGCGCTGACTCTGGCGTACTGCGAGATTGTGCGGGAATTCGTTGAAAAGAATCTTGCCTCAGACGCACTTGTTCAGAGCCTGAATGCCCTTTTAAAAATAGCTCTGTCGCACGGGAAACCGCTTCCCGGCGATGTTATGAAGATGATCGACTATATCGATAACCCGGCTCGCCTTTCTGATCTTGTGGCACTGTATGTCAATCTGCCGACCGTGGATCTACAGGAGTTGCTGGAAACAACCGATCCGTTGGAACGTCTGAAAAAGGTTTACGTACAGCTGACCGATGAAGTGCAGCGAATGCAGATCAAAAATGAAGTTGCAGGTGAGGTAACCAAGCGGGTCGGTAAGAACCAGAAGGAATATATCCTGCGTGAGCAGATGAAGCATATTCAGGAAGAGTTGGGCGATGAAGATCCGCGAAATTCAGATATGAACGAACTGCGCCGGAAAATTGAAGACGCCGGACTTCCGGAAGAGGTTAAAAAAATTGCCGATAAGGAGTTGAAGCGTCTGGAGCGGATTAATCAGGCGTCACCGGAATACAATGTCTCCCGCACCTATCTTGATTATCTGACCGGAATGCCCTGGAACAACAGTACTGCAGATACTCTTGACATGGTGAGGGCGGAGGAGATTCTTAATGAGGATCATTACAACCTGAAGAAGGTCAAAGAACGCATCCTGGAATTTCTGGCGGTACGTTCACTTAAAGAGAACATGAAGGGTCCGGTACTCTGTTTTGTCGGCCCGCCCGGAGTCGGGAAAACCTCTCTGGGCAAGTCAATCGCCCGTTCAATGGGACGGAAATTCGTGCGTATTTCTCTTGGAGGAGTACGGGATGAAGCCGAAATTCGCGGTCACCGTCGCACCTACATCGGGGCACTGCCGGGCCGTATCATCAAAGAACTGTACCGGTGCGGAGTCAACAATCCGATCTTCATGCTGGATGAAATCGACAAGCTCGGCAATGACTTCCGTGGCGATCCGGCCAGTGCTCTTCTGGAGGTACTTGACCCGGAACAGAACTTCAGCTTTAACGACCACTATCTTGACGTCGCGTTTGATCTGTCAAAAGTCATGTTTATCACCACCGCCAACCAGCTCGACCCGATACCAGGTCCACTCAAGGATCGCATGGAGGTCATCCGTCTGGCCGGCTACAGCAGTTTGGAAAAGCTGCAGATCGCCAAAAAATTTATCGTCCGGCGCGAGCTGGAGGAGAACGGACTTACAGACCGGGGGCTGGTTTTCAATGACGAGGCGCTGCAGAAAATTATCGGTGACTATACCCGCGAAGCCGGTGTGCGGAGTATGCAGCGCACCGTCGCCTCGATCTGCCGCAAAGTTGCCAAAGAAATTACCCAGAGCATGGAGCCGCGAAGCTGTATTACTCCCGAGATTGTCACAGAACTGCTCGGGCCGAAAAAATTTCATAACGAGGTCGCGGCAGAAAATGACCGTATCGGTGTTGTCACGGGACTCGCTTGGACGGAGACCGGTGGAGATATTCTCTTCATTGAAGTGACCTCCATGCCGGGCAAGGCGGAGTTGCTCCTCACCGGTTCACTGGGTGATGTGATGAAAGAATCGGCCCGGGCGGCCCTCTCATACATAGAGGCACATGCCGGAGAATTCGGCATAAAACCGGATGCTTTTGAAAATCGGACCATACACATCCACGTCCCTTCCGGGGCTATTCCCAAAGACGGTCCTTCAGCCGGGGTCACCATGGTTACGGCACTGGTTTCGCTTCTGACCGGAAAACCGGCACGTCGCAATGTCGCCATGACCGGAGAAATCACCCTGACCGGCCGGGTGTTGGCGATCGGCGGTTTGAAGGAGAAAGTACTGGCCGCCCATCGGGCCGGTGTCAGCACAGTCGTTGCTCCGGAGCGTAATCGTGATGATCTGGAAGACATCCCGGATAACGTTCGCAGCGAACTGCAGTTCATTTTTGTCAATGAAGCGGCTGAAGCGTTGGCAGCAGCACTTTAACTGAATATGAAATTTGCCGTTATCGACAAACTTCTGCTCATTTTCTTTCACGAGTTACAAGATTATTTCACTCTGGCAGGGCGTACCTTTGTCCGAACCTTCCGTCGCCCCTTCTACTATCGTGAATTCGCCATCCAGTTTGATAAATTAGGGTTTTCATCTCTCTTCATCTGTGTCCTTACCGGACTTTTTTCCGGCATGGTCATGGCGCTGCAGTCACTGATCCAGCTCAAGCCGTTTGCGGCAACCAGTTATGTCGGCGGCATGGTGGCAGTGACAATGATCAAGGAACTTGGACCGGTGCTGGCCGCTCTGATGGTAGCCGGCCGCGTCGGATCGGCCATCACCGCTGAACTGGGCACAATGGTGGTGACGGAGCAGGTCGATGCCATGCGGGTGGAGGGCACCGATATCATTTCACGTCTGGTGGTGCCACGATGTAAAGCGATGCTGCTGGCGTTGCCGCTCCTGACGATCGTGACTGATATGGTTTCTGTTTTCGGCGGCTATATCATGTCGGCCGGTTACAGTATCAACCCGATCATGTACATTAGCGGACTGCCGCAGTTCCTTGTATTTCAGGATCTGATCGAAGGGGTAGTGAAACCGGCGGTGTTCGGGGTCATTATCGCCATAACCGGTTGTTACGTGGGTCTTAACACCAGAGGTGGCGCTGAAGGGGTCGGGTCGGCTGCCAAACAGGCTGTGGTACTCTCTTCGGTTTTGATCCTGGTGTGTGACTTTTTCCTGGCAAAGATATTTCTCGTGTTTCGAGGATAATATGGCGTACTGGCTGTTTAAAACCATGGGTAAAATAGCGGAAATGGTGAAAAGCCAATGACCTTCAGCGACTCAATCCGCATTGAAAAATTATGTTACTCCATCGGGGGACGCAAGATACTGGAGGACTTCGACTTTGTTCTGGAACGAGGCATTAACCGCACTATTCTCGGGATCAGCGGAGCCGGAAAGACAACCATTCTCAAGCTGCTGCTCGGCCTTCTCAATCCTGATTCCGGCAAGGTTTTTATCGGTGATCTCTGCATAACCGGATTGCCGGAATCAAGTTTCATGCAGCAGCGCAAACGGATCGCCATTGTTTTTCAGGGGGGAGCACTGTTCGATTCGATGACAGTCGGGGAAAATGTCGGCTATCGCCTGTTCGAAGAGGGGCGACTCTCGCAGTCAGAAATTACAAAGGTAGTACTCGAAAAACTCAGTTTTGTCGGCGTGGAGGCAGCTCTTAATCTGTATCCGGCTGAACTGTCCGGCGGCATGAAGAAACGGGTGGCCATCGCCCGTGCCCTTGCAGCCGATCCGGAGTACATTTTTTTTGACGAACCGACCACCGGGCTTGACCCGATCGGGGTCTACAATATCTGTAACCTGATACAGCGACTTCAGGCAGAGGGGAAGACAACGCTGATGGTTACGCACGATCTTGTCACCGCCTTTGCAACGTCTCAGCGTTTTACCTTGCTGCATAAGGCACGCAAGCTGTTTGAAGGCAGTGAAGAAGAGATGAAGGCCAGCACCATTCCCGAAGTCCGCGAATTTCTGGAACCGACTGACAGGTCGCTCTTTTATGATGTTCAAACGGGTAATGACAAACAACAGGAACAGGCGGGATCGCTATGAAACGAAGTAATCAGATTGGCTGGGCCCAGGTGCGAGGAGGCATTTTTATCCTTCTGGCATTGATCTTTTTTGCCGGCGGGGTACTGTTGATGGGACAGAAAACCAAGATGTTTGTCAACAAGGGATCCATGCGGGTCGTCATGACCGATGTTGTCGGTTTGAAAATCGGCGCACCGGTCTGGCTGGCAGGGGTGGACGTCGGCCTGGTCACCAATATCCTGTTTGCAGATCCGAAAAACAGTAACGCGGTCAGCATCGATATAGACGTTGATACCAATGCCATGAAGAAAATCGGCGCCGATTCGAAAGTAACGATCAAAACCCGCGGTCTGATGGGTGAAAAATATGTCGACATACTCCCGTCAAAACAGTACTCCGATACGCCGCCTGCGCTGCTGCAGGGATCCGCGGCTGCCAAGCTGGATGATGTCATTCAGAAGGCGGGTGAAGCTTTTGATAAAGTGAACGGTATCATAGACAATATCGATAAGGGGCAGGGGACGCTGGGAAAGCTTAACAAGGACGAGACTCTCTATAGCAACCTTGCACGACTTGCCGTTGAAATGAAAGAACTGGTGGTCACCATTAACCGTGGCGACGGGACACTCGGTAAACTCAACCGCGATCCGGAGCCGTACAACAAGCTGCTCAGCATCCTCAACCGTGCCGATCGGACGCTGCAGGATATTCAATCTGCTGACGGGACGCTTAATAAATTGATCCACGACAAAGCGCTTTATTCAAAGCTGACATCGCTTGCCGACAAGGGTATCCAGTCGGCCGAGGATTTTAGCGAGCTGAACAGGAAGATACTGTCAAAAGATGGTACGGTCGGGATGTTGTTAAGCGATCGGCAGGTCTATGACAAGGGAATTTCTCTCCTTACCAGAGCCGAATCTTCTGTCAAGGCGATCGAAGAGATCACCGGGAAAGTCAATAGAGGCGACGGGACCGCCGGTCTGATGGTGAACGACAAGGCGCTTTATGAAAAAATGAACAGGATGGTCGAAGATCTGAATGCGGTAATAAAAGATTTCAAGGACGATCCACGCAAATATATCAAGTTTTCGGTGTTTTAAGGGAGTAGGGGATATGAAACAATTATTGTTTGCAGGTATGTTTTTAGCGCTCTGCGCCTCCGGCATACACGCCGCCACACTTGAAGTGGGTAGGTTGCGTTAGTTGCATCAACGCAACATCTTGGTGTTGCCAGCATCGCAATGTTGCGTTTCACTATGGAGCCGTTCAACGCAACCTGCCGACTGGAATGCACAGGAAGAAAATAACCAAAAGAAATGGAATGGCAATTACAATAACAGATTAAATATATTGCAAAGTATGATTCATGGCACTATAGTTTATGGTGTCAGGAGATTGTGTGCGACTTTTCAAAACAAAATGGTTTATGCGTTACGCGAGGCAGGAACAAATCGACGATCATAGCTTACTTGAAGCTATCGAACGTGCGGAACGTGGACTCGTGGATGCAGATTTGGGCGGTGGAATAATCAAGCAACGAGTTGCAAGAACCGGACAAGGTCGCTCTGGAGGTTTCCGGTTACTGGTCGGTTATCGTTCCGGCAATATTGCTGTGTTTTTATACGGCTTCGCAAAAAACGAACGTGACAACATTACTCCAGACGACTTGGATACACTTCGAGAAATCGGTGCTACATGGATTGCCGCAAAAAAAGAACATCTCGAAAATGCAATTAAAGAGGGAATACTTACCGAGGTTCACTATGACAACAAATAATAAGAAAACCAGCCGATTAACAGACGCACTACTTGAAACCGCTAACGACATGAGGAACACAGGTATTCTGAGTGAGGCGGCTTACGAAAAAATCACCATGCGTCACCTCGTAGTAAAAGATAAGCCTGTTATCGAACCGCTGACAGGTGAAGAGATTCGTATGATGCGTGAACAAGCGCACATGAGCCAATCCGTTTTTGCACACTATCTTAATTTGACTGTCGGATACCTGTCACAGTTGGAGCGTGGCATAAAAAATCCGACGGGAGCGGCTCTAGCATTGCTGAATGTAATTCATCGCAAAGGAATTGACGCTATTCTTTAAGTAACCTCGCGTTTCAACTTACCATGGGGGAAATAGGGACGCCCCCTATTTAATTTGGTGGTTCAAAGTAAAACGAGCGAGCTAAAGCCAGTGCCCTCGTTTTGCTGCATGATATTTCCTAAGCAGCTTTTCGTTGTGTTTTGAGTACCGACAACGCCTTCGGATCGTGACCCAGCAAGGCAAGAGCACTGCTGGCGGCACGACTCGGCAATAAATCGCCGCTTTCGTATTTTTGGAAGGCACGTGGGCCACCACCAATCATCAGGCCTGCTGCTTCCTGTGAGAGATGAAGTCTCTTGCGAATACTGCGAATTTCTTCCGGCTCAAGTAAGCCCTCGCTTCGGGCTTTCAGGCGATTCAGCATACGGTCGGAAACTTTCATATCTTCACCGGTATGGATGCTTTCCTCTGATTGGTCACAATACCAACCGGGCATATCGAAAGTAATGCTCTCACCTTTGTAGGTAAGAGTCATAGGGCGCACACCCCGATACATTGGTGTGCCGGTTTCCGGACAGACGGGATTAATCATGGTCTTTCTCCTTAAATGACAAAAGCAAAAACTCGGTTATGGCATCGGCTGTGAACTTCACATAAAGCGTACCCATTTGTGACGGGACGTGATACACGTCCTGCCACAAACGGGAATCGGCATAAGCCGTCATAGATTTATAGAAATGTCCTCGTTGCATCGTCTGGATGGTGTTTACTATTTCGGCACGTCCACACCCGATCGAGGCAGCACTACGAAGTGCTGAACCTGTGACAGCAAGCCTTTCAACAGTAACAAAAGTCGCCTTGAATGCATCGAGATCGTATGTAGGTTTCCGTTTTTCAGCCATGACAGTCTATATACACCATTATGGTGTAATGTGCAACGGGAATAACCATTTACCAAGGAGTTGATCTACATGAAACATTTTTTGTTGATACTGGTAATTATGTTGCTTGGCACGTCAGTTTACGCCGCCACACTTGAAGAAAAAGTCGTTGAGCATACGATGAAAAATGGCATGAAGCTTTTGATGGTCGAGCGGCATACTTCGCCGACAGTTTCGGCATGGATACGCTTCAGGGTCGGCAGCGTCGATGAACGCAGCGATGAACGCGGGATTGCTCATCTGCTCGAACATATGCTCTTCAAGGGGACGACCACGCTTGGGACCAGGGATTACGCTGCAGAAAAACCGCTCCTTGACAGGATCGAAAGCGTTGCCCAGGTTTTAATGGCCGAAAAAGCGAAGGGGAGCAGATCTGACGCGGGAAAGATCACGGAGCTGGAGAAACAGCTAGTCGGACTGGAGGCTGATGCGTCAAAATATGTCATTAAGGATGAATTTTTCGAACTCTACTCGAAAAACGGCGGCACCGGCTACAACGCCTTCACCAGCCGTGACGGCACCACCTATCTGATCAGCCTGCCGTCCAACAAGCTGGAATTATGGGCCGCCATCGAATCAGACCGCTTGCAGAATGCTGTCCTGCGGGAATTTTACACCGAGCGCTCAGTCGTTATGGAGGAGCGTCGTCGATCATATGATGCCGATCCGGAGAGCAAGTTATGGGAGACTTTTGTCGCATCAAGCTTCCTGGCGCACTCCTACGGACAGCCGACAATCGGCTGGATGTCTGATATCGAAAATCTGACCCGCAGCAAGGCGGAACAGTTTTTCCACAGTTACTATGCGCCCAATAATGCGATTGTAGCAATTGTAGGGGATATCGATACTGCGGCAACTATCGCCCTGGTCGAGCGCTATTTCAGCGGGATCAAACCGGGGAAAGTGCCGCCGCCTGTTACCACCCAGGAACCGAAACAGGCAGGAGAACGACGAATCGAACTGGTTGCTGAGGCTGAGCCGACCGTCATAATGGGGTTTCACAAACCGGCTATCAATTCACCTGACGATTATGTGTTTGATGTAATCAGCATGATTCTGGGAAATGGCCGTACCTCGCGTTTTTACAAAAAACTGGTGATTGAAAAGCAGATTGCAACCGATATCGGTGTATTTGACGCGCCGGGGCACCGCTATCCGAATCTGTTCATCGTCAGTGCCACTCCCCGGGCGCCGCATGCAGTCAGGGAGATCGAAGATGCCATCCAGACTGAACTGGATCTGCTGAAAACAACGCCGGTTGCAGAGCGTGACCTGCAGCGGATCCTCAATAAAATAGAGTATGAAGAGGCGCGCCGGATGGGGACAAACGGTGGCTTGGCACGCAATCTTACCGAGTACGAGGCGACCTCCGGTAGCTGGCGCTATATGGCCGAGCATCGAGGGAAAATTGCCAAAGTCACTCAGGCAGACATCATGCGAGTGGCCAGTACCTACTTCACCGGAGAAAACCGTACCGTCGGATTTATCACTAAAAAAGGGGGTGACAAATGAGAACGCTTCTCCTTTCCATCTCTCTACTGGTTACCATAATCACCTCGGGTTGCAGCGCAGTTCAAACGGCAGCAAACCCCCGGACGATGACTTTCCCCGAATTGAACTTTCAGATTCCTCAGGCTGAACGAGTTGTTCTGGAGTGCGGAATTCCGGTCTATCTCCTGCGCGATACCGAACTCCCGATTATCAACATGACTGCAATGGTTCGAGTCGGTTCTGTGTATGAACCAGCCGCGAAATCGGGCCTGTCCGGCATGGCCGGGAGTGTGATGCGTAGCGGCGGTGCCGGTGGTGTGGCTTCAGAGCAGTTGGATGATGAACTCGAATTCATGGCTTCGTCAGTTGAAAGCGGCATCGGTAGTGATATGGGAACGGTCTCGCTGACGGCTCTGAAAAAGAATTTCAGCCGGACGCTGCAGCTTTTCAGTAACATTCTGTTGCGCCCTGACTTCAGCGATGCCCGTATTGAACTATTTCGCGGACAGGCGGTTGAAGGCCTGCGGCGTCAGAATGATGACCCCAAGGAAATAGCCGGGAGAGAGATAAGTCGGGCCATATATGCCGGCCACCCGTTGGGCGTAATCACGACCTTCGATTCGATCAGTTCCATAACCCGCAAAGACCTGGTTGATTATCATCGCACCTTTTACCGATTAGACAACATGATTCTGGCCGTTTCAGGTGACTTTGACCGGACCGCTCTGCTTAAGGAGCTTAACGCAACCTTTGCACCGGAAAAAAGAGGTGCTGCCCTGCTGTTACCGGAAGTGTCCCAGCCGGATCAGCAGTTTCAGGCGGAACTGCTCTACGGGAAAAAAGAGGTTAATCAGACAGTCATACGCATGGGCCATCTGGGGTTGAATAAGGACACTCCTGATATTTACGCCGTGCGCATTCTGGATTATATTCTGGGAGGGAGCTTTACCTCACGCCTGACAACGGAAATACGTACTAACCAGGGACTGGCATACAGCGTCGGGAGCCGCTTCGACATCGGTCGTCGCTTTACCGGCAGCTTTGTTGCCGAGACAGAAACGAAGGCGGAATCGACCGTTAAAACGATCAATTTGATGAAAAACATTATTACCGGACTGACCGTAGAACCGGTCAGCGACGGGGAGCTGAATGCGGCCCGGGAATACATGATTAACTCATTCATGTTCGGTTTCACCAGCCCATCTTCAATCGTTACCCAGCGAGCCCGGCTTGAGTATTACGGCTATCCTGACGGTTACCTTGAAAAGTACCGCGACAACATTGCCAAAGTGACCAAGATGGATGTGTTGAATGCAGCAAAAAAATACCTGCACCCGGACGCGTTTAAGCTGGTAGTTGTCGGAGATGCGGCTAAATTTGACCAACCTCTGGCAACACTGGGTGTCGTGAAAGAGCTGGACCTGAAGCTGAATATTCCCAAACCCTGATGAGGAGAAGCAGCATGGCACTTTTTGAATGGGACGACAAAATTGCGCTTGGTATTCCTTCGATTGACCGGCAGCACCAGGTGCTGTTTGGCTGGATCAACTCTCTGAGCGATGCCGTTTCTCAGGGTGATGTCAATGAAAAGGTTGAAGAGATGATTATAAATCTGATTACCTATGTAGATGTGCATTTCAGTGAGGAGGAACGGATGCTGCTCTCCTGTAATTATCCAGGATTGGCAGAGCACCGTAGGGAGCATGACCTGTTTGTCTCACGAGTGCTTGATATGCAGGCCAGCTTTGCCGCCGGGCACAATATTGGCGAGGGTGTTCTGAATTTTTTGGTGGAGTGGCTTGTCGACCACATTATAGGAACTGATCGGAGGGACATGCGGTTTGTCAGCCAGGAGGGACAGGCTGGCGTAATCGCTCTGCAATAGTATCTGCTATTCTGGCACCATCAACGGCGGAACTCATGATGCCGCCGGCATAACCGGCACCTTCGCCGGCCGGGTACAAACCTTTGACGCCGATTGACTCAAAGTTGCTGTCGCGTGGAATGCGCACCGGAGACGAGGTGCGGGATTCAATTCCGACCAGAGTTGCTTCCGCGGTCACAAAACCCTTCAACTTCCGTCCGAAATCGGCAATCCCTTCCCGCAGTGTATCAATGATAAAGGAAGGCAGTACCGAATCCAGTTCCGTCTCGCAGATTCCCGGACGGTAACTCGTTCTGGCAGCACCTTTCCCTGGAAGCCGCAAAAAATCGAGCAGGCTCTGAGCCGGAGCCCGATATCCTCCTCCCCCCAGTTCATACGCCCGCTGCTCCCACTTCCGCTGCAGTCGAACCCCTGCCAGAGGTCCGAGGCCGTCAAAATCCTCCTCGCGGACATTGACTACTAGAGCACTATTGGCGTAGGGGGAATTACGCAACTGGCCGCTCATGCCGTTAGTCACCACGCCCCCCTCTTCGGATGCCCCGCCGACCACCACGCCGCCTGGACACATGCAGAAAGAGTACGCACTGCGCCCGGTTGAATGGTTGTTCCAGGCTACCGCGTAGTCAGCGGCAGGAAGGCCCGGCTGTTTCGGGCTGCCATACTGGATGCGGTTGATCAGTTCCTGAGGGTGTTCAACCCTCAACCCCATTGCAAACGGTTTTCGCAGCAGCGGAACATTCCGCCGTTCAAGCAATTCATAGGTATCACGGGCACTATGCCCGCTGGCCAGAATCAGGTGATCACACGGAATTTCATCCACATCGTTCAGAGTCACAGCTGTAATACGGCCATCATTGATACTCATATTGGTCATGCGACAGCCAAAGCGGACCGAAAAGCCCCTTTCAAGAAGCTTCCGCCGGATGGCACTAATTACAGTCCTCAAGCGATCAGTGCCGATGTGTGGCTTGGCCAGATATCGCACCTCAGGCTGGGCACCGAAAACCGCCAACTGTTCCAGTACCCATGACATCAGGGGATCTTTGGAGCGGCAGGTCAGCTTGCCGTCTGAAAATGTGCCGGCTCCCCCCTCACCAAACTGGACATTGGATTCAAGGTTCAGAACACCCTCATTCCAGAAACGCTGGACGGAGAGTGCCCGCTGTTCTACCGGTTCACCCCGTTCAACAATTGTTGCTGTCAGGCCATACTCTGCCAGTCGCAGTGCGGTAAACAGTCCTGCCGGACCGCTTCCGACAATGACAATGCGTTTGAATGACTGAATCTGCACCGGAGCCGGGGAAGGTTTGTCCTCACGCCACTCAACTGCCGGATCACTCTCCAGACGCATTCTGATTGTATCATCTGCAGAAAAAGAGAGAGTATAGACCATTTTGATGTGCGGCTTTTTGCGGGCGTCTATCGCTTTGCGAAGGATGCGGACATCGTGCACGTGCGTAAGCGGAACGGAAAGTTTAGCGGCCAGCAATGCAGGCAGGGCTTCATCACGATCATGGGCGGCGAGGGAAAGATTACGATAGATAAAAGGCATGCATTCAGTTCTGTTGGTATTTTTCGCGATCCAGAATTTGCTCAACAATGATTACGATATCAACCGGGCGGGTGGACTTCGGGATATGGATCTTGGCGCCCATTTCAGGAGCGTCATGTTCATGGGGTGTTTCCTGAAACATAGAAGTCAATAGAACAATTACCGGAGGTGAATCTCCGGCCAGTCGGTTGATTTCCATGCAGGTGCTGACTCCTCCCATACGGGGCATGACCAGGTCAGAGATGACAACATCAGGAGTTGTTTCAAGGTACGTCTTTACCCCTTCAATGCCGTCATTGGCGTTAAACACGGTAAATCCGTTCTCACTGAACTGGTCGGTCAGCACTTTCAGAAAAAACGGATCATCATCGATTATAAGAATTTTTTTGAGCGGTTCTGGCATGGCACACACAGTTTAAGGGAGGTTTTTCATAGGTGTGGTATAGTACACCACCTCATCCAATAAAAGAAAGGGAGATTTTTTCAGGAAGAGACCGGGAATTCAAGCCGGAATGTGGTTCCCACCGGAGAAGAGTGCTCAACCTCCATTTTCCCTTCGTACATTCGGGTTATCCGTTGAGCAACCGGCAGACCCATTCCAATCCCGCGGTTTTTTGTGCTGAAAAAAGGCTCAAATATGCTGGAGAGTGCGTCCTCAGCAATTCCGGTACCGCTGTCACTTACCCTGACGACCACATGACCATCTTTTTCAAAAACCTCAATAGCCAGGCGACCACCATGACCCATGGCGTCAAGAGCGTTCAAAAACAGATTAGTAAATATCTGTTCCAGCTCGGTCGGGTCGGCGGTAATGGGGGGCGGTATGCAGTGATACAGGCGATCAACATCAATTTTTCTGTTCTCTATCTGAGGTAAAAAGGCTTCTATGGCGTTATCAATTACCTGATTAATCTGCACTTTTGAGGAGATGACGCGTGTCCGCCGGGAGGCATCAAGTAATTTCCGGATAATAGAGTCTATCCGGTCAACCTCTTTCAAAATTTTTGCCTGGTGCTCAAGTTGCTCCGGCTCAGTCGTTGTCTGGCGCATGAGTTGGACAAACAGAGAGATGGAGTTGAGTGGATTGCGAATTTCGTGAGCCATGCCCGCTGAAAGATAGCCCATCGCCGCAAGTTTTTCAGATTGGGCGATCTCTTTCTGGGCATTTTGAAGCGATTCTGATTTTTCACGTACCCGCTTCTGGAGTTCCAGGTTCCATTGTTCAATTTCAGAAAGCAAGTGTTCCTGTTGTTTCTGCAGATCGCGGTTGTGAAGCTCAATTTCCCGGATTCTCAGCACATTTTCGAGTCGTTCGACAAGATTGCGATTATTAAACGGTTTGAGAATATATTCTGAAGCGCCGCTTTTCATCAATTCAACCGCGATTTCCTCGTTTCCTCTGCCGGTGAACATTACGACGTATGTATCAGGAAACCGGTTTTTGATCTGTTGAAGAGCAGAGAGCCCATCCATATCCGGCATCATATAGTCGAGCAGCACCAATTCCGGAGAATAACGGGAAATAAATTCAAAACCTTCGTGGACACGATCAGTCACATACGGTTGAAAACCGCTCCTTGCAAGTATCAGAGAGGTCAGTTCAAGGATATTCCTGTCGTCATCAATAATAACGACTGTTTTTTTTGGGCCGGATAATTCTGATTCTGTCAGCATGATTGCAGAGCTCTTTTCATGTCATTTCCCGGATTCTCCTTTAAGCTGCCGGGAGCCTGACCGTCAGAACCGGACAGGAAGCAGCACGGACAACCCGTTCTGCCGTACTGCCGAACAGGAGATGGTCAAGTCCGGTTCGGCCATGAGTGCCCATAACGATCAACGACGCATCGATTCTGGCAGCGGCAGACGTGATTTCGTCATAGGGGATGCCGGTAACGATTGCTGACTTGTAATTTGAAAACGTTCCCAATTTTGAACTGCAGAACGTTCCCATCATGGCAACAGCACTTTCCTCGATCTCTTTTTCAAGCTGCTCAAAAGAAATATGCGGCACATAGAACCCACGCAAATCAACCGGTTCATTGATGACATGAATAATTGTAAGTTCAGCATCAAATTGAGTTGCCAGTGTCAGAGCATAGTCAAAAGCGCATTCGGAACTTTCAGAAAAATCAATGGCTGCCAATATTCTTGTGAATGGTTTCATACTAAATCCTCCCTGTTCTGATACATATGAGTATACGTATATTTGACGAACCGGCCTGTTCAGACGACTTTGAAAATCTTGTTGATGACTTTTTTAAGCTCGTCATATTTGACCGGTTTGTTGATGTATTCAAAAGCGCCCAGAGTCATGGCCTCAATATACGATTCAACTTCTCCGTACGCGGTGATCATGATGACTCTGCTGGCCGGGTGGCTGCGGTTGAGCTCGCGCAAAAACACCAATCCATTCATCTCCGGCATATTAAGATCGGTAATAATCAGTTCCACATCTTTGCTGCGCAGGCAATTGAGAGCTTCCACTCCATTTTTAGCTGAAAGGACATCATATCCTTCGTGAGTAAGAATCTTTGAAAGCGCAACCCGTGCGTTCTCCTCGTCATCCACAATCAATATTCTTTTTGATCCCAGGGTCACTCTGATGCTCCTGCACGGTTTGAAGTACAGGAAGTGTAACATGGCGCGGCGGAGTGTCAAGACCAGGAAATTTATTTATACGGGGCGGAAAAGGGAACGCAGGACATAAGGAATCGTTGACGAGAAACTATTTGACACCATCGGCATCAAGTTCGATGTAAGCCGGCTTGCCGAGAGGTCCGAGCGGTTTATAAGGCGTGCCGTTCAACTCGACTTCAACGCCACCGGCATTGCTCAATTCCAGAGTGACTTTTTTCCCCGCCTTCCACTCAATGATATCTCCGATAGCAAGTTCATATCGTTGAGCTCCGGACCCATCAACAGTCGCTGTCAGTGTGCCGTTCTGGGTCACCATAATTTTAAGAATGAACCCTCTGGTCACTTCTGTCGACCGTTTTGAAGTTGCTGGTTTTTCAGTGTTCTGCAACTCTGCTGAATGTTTTTCTGAGTTTGGAAGCAAAGAGTCCCGTTCTACCTTCCTGACCCGAACGGAGCTTTGCACCATCTGGACGGCACTGATTTGTACGGGTGGTAAGGCGACTGCCGCCGGTTGCGGTTGACGTACAAGGGGCGCTGGAGGAAGCTTGAAGAAGGTCGCAGTGATCAGTATCAGAGCAAGCAACAGCGCCGGGAACAGCAGCTTTTTGAGGGGGAAAAAGCGATGCCGCGGTCGGGAAGAATCAGTTGAAGAACGGGCAGTGTCTGCTTTGGCACTTGGAACGCCGAAAAGCTTGTCGTACATCCGTGCTACATCGTCTGAATTCAGGCCGAGGTACGTGGCGTAGATGCGTAGAAACCCCTTGAGGTAGGCCTGATTGGCAAATTCACGAATCTGGTCGTCTTCCAGTGCTTTCAGGTGAGAAATGCCGATTTTTGTGGTTTCCGAGGCTTCTTCGAGTGTAATCCCATGAAATTCGCGGCACCGGCGAAGAATTGCTCCCGGCGAATCTTTGAGCATTTCCGGCGATGTTGAAGCCGAATTTGATGCCCTGAACTCACTCATTTGAGAAGCTCCAGGTATCCCAGTGCTGCGCGGCCAAGTTCACTTTCCGGAATGAATCGCACCGCCTCTTTGAACGACGTCCGGGCAGCATTAATCCTGTTCAGCTTAAGCTGTGCCTGACCCAGGTAATAGTAGGCTGCTCCATAATCGCGATAAATCTCGAGCGCCTTGGTATATTCAACAATTGCCTGCTCGCTTTTATCCATTGCAAACCATACCCGACCGAGATAAAGCCGCACGATAGGATTGCGTGGATTCAAAGCCGCGACACTCTGCAATTCTTCCAGAGCCTTGAGATAATCACCTTTTCCCAGATAGGCCAGTCCCAGATTAATGGTAGCATTTTCATTGTTATCGTAAAAAAGGTCATCCTTCACGATTTTGAACTGCTGAATGGCGCTATCCCAGCGTTTCAGATCAAGATACGCGACCCCCAGATCGTTGCGGGCGACAGAATAGTTCGGTTTCAGAAGAATCGCTTTTAAAAACTTTGCCTCAGCAAGGTCAGCACGTTTTTTGCCGATAAAAGCGAGTCCGAGATTATAGAGTACATCCGGATTCTCGGGATCAAGTTTCTCGGCCTCTGTCAGTTCAAATAGAGCCGAGGAATAATTGCGCTCCCCAAGAAAAGAAAGCCCCATTTGATAATGATAAGACGCCGGATTTGGCTTGGAGTCACCCGGACCACGAGCAACAGTGACGCACCCGAAAGCGCTCAGGAGCAGAAACAGTACTGCTATGGAATTGATACGGTTTTTCATGTAGACCACTCATACTCTTTGCGTCGTAGAAGTACACAATGTGAGCCGGTACTGCAAAACTGACATGCCACCGGAGGGCGTACAATACGCCTGATTATTAGAAAGTGATATCACCGAAACGTGTAAGTGCTTTGAATGTACCGTACCGTGCCTGTATCTCTTCATATTCAAGTCGCTTCATGCGGTTAAGGCTGAAATCCTCAACATTGAAAGAGGCCATAACACTGCCGAAAACGATTGCCTGACGCAGCCCCTCCTCCGAAAGATCTCCTGTTTTTGCCAGACAGCCCATAAAGCCGCCTGCAAATGTGTCTCCCGCACCGGTCGGATCGAACACCTCTTCCAGCGGATAGGCAGGCGCGGCAAAAACCGTGTCGGCGGTGAACATCAGAACACCGTACTCTCCCCGTTTGATAACCAGCCGTTTGCAGCCGAGAGCAATGATCTGCCGGGCGGCCTTGACCAGGTTGGCTTCTCCGGTAAACTGTCGCGCCTCACCTTCGTTGATGACAACAATATCAACTTTCTGAAGAACCTTCTTCAGGGCTTCCGGCTTGGAGGATATCCAGAAGTTCATAGTGTCACACGCCACAAGTTTTGGTTTCCGGACCTGTTCCAGAACCTTCATCTGCAGATCGGGGTCGATATTGGCCAGAAAGAGATATTCGGCATCGCGGTACGAATCCGGCAGTTCCGGTTGAAAATCCATTAGCACATTAAGCTGTGTATCGAGTGTCTGGGCTTCATTCAGATCGTAGCCATAGCGCCCGCTCCAGTGAAATGTTTTGCCGGGGATGCGCTGAAGTCCGGTGGTATCGATATTGCGACCCTGCAGAAAAGAAACGTGTTCTTCCGGGAAATCTTCCCCAACAACTGCCACCAGAGACACATCAGTAAAAAAACTCGCCGAGGTTGAGAAATAAGTGGCCGAGCCCCCAAGAACGTTTTCTCCCCGTCCGAAGGGGGTTTCAACCGTATCAAATGCCACGGTGCCGACAACAACAATGCTCATTGGTTTCTCCTGCTGAAAAAATAATAGTGCAACGTACCACGCAGCTTAAAATGAGTCAAAAGGATTGTAGATTCAGGAGAAAGTGCGTATTCCCCGGTGCCGGCGGTCTACTCCCCCGCGATCCCCATGGACCAGAGATAATTGACATGCGCCACACTGAGATCGCGGCGAGCCCTGGACAGATTACTCTTCGCCTGGAGCAGGTTCAGCTGGGCATCTTCAACTTCAAGTCTGATTTTGACACCGAACTCGTACCCCTTTTCAGCCATCTGAACCAGGCGCTCGGCCTGTTTGACCGTGCCGGAGAGCGTTCTGAGAATTTCTGAGGCCTCCCGGTACAAAAATTCCGCCTGGCGAACCTCGAGAGTAATTGAATCGAGCAGCTTTGTTTCTTCAATCTGTCTGGTACGCAAATCGCTTCTGGCCTGTACAGCTTTGCCGGTCGACCGGAGTCCGTCAAAAAAGGGGAACGTCAGATACAGGCCGGCATTCCACGCCGCTCCATTGGCTTCCTTTGCGGGGCCGGGATCATTCAGGCCTGCCCAGTGCCAGCCTGCTGAACCTCTGAAGTCAAGACGCGGTTTATTTTCAGCGGCGGCAATCTTTACCAGCTCTTCATAGATGCTGACCCGCAGCCTCAGATCTGACAGTTCCGGACGGAGTTTCCCGGCGAGCTGTATCGCTTCGTCATAGCTTGCAGGCAGTGGACGTTCTTCGGCCGGAATGTCCTGAGAATCAGTGATATCTACCTCGTCACCGCCTATGGCGAGGAGGAAGCGGAGACGCTCGCGTGCCATGCGGAGACTGTTTCCGGAGCGAATAACTTCCGGCTGTGTATTTTCTGCTGCAACTTCTGCTGCAAGCACATCATAATCAGTTGCAATTCCTGCGTTGAACTTGCGCGTGGCTTCATCAAGATGGCGCAGTTTCTGAGTCCGGTTTTCCCCTGCCAGTCGGGATAGCTCACGTGCCAGCAGAATATCGTGATAGGCCGTAACAACGTCTCGGTACGCCGCCTGCCGATACAGCCGCAGCTGCTGTTCAGCTGTTTTCAGCCCGACCTCCGCAGCGCGGAGAGCGGCATTCAGTTTTCCCCAGTTATAGAGCAGTTGGGATACGGTCAGGTCAACCGCACGGCCGAACTGCCGCTGGGCGGAAGTTCCGGTGATACTCAGGCTTTCATCTTTGGAAAATTGGGCAGAGCCATTGAGGGACAACTGCGGCAACGCGGCAGAACGCTCTTCAACATATTTACCCTGAACAAACCGGGCATACTCGCGTGCCTTTTCGACATCACGGTTTTTCTCCATTGCGATCGAAATCGCCTGGTCAAGTGTCAGCATCCTGGTTTCGGCACTGCACACAACAGGCATAAGCGCTATAAGAATCATGAATGCACATTTCATTGCCTTGTTTCTCCTTTTATATGACGACACACAGCCGCCAACCGCGCACCGAGTTAATCAACCATACGGCATCAGCACGCTGCAGATCGTCGGGATAGAGAACCTTTTCACTGATTCTTCCCTGATCAAGCAGTTCGCCCCTCAGTACCCCCGGCAACAGTCCGCAAATGAGTGGAGGAGTCACGAGTTGTCCGTTCAATTGCACGACCAGGGTATGATAGCTCCCTTCGGTCAACTCACCATGTTCGTTGAGCAGCAATATTTCATCACAGTCGGTATGCTCCAACCGGGCGGTATCAAGTAGTTCCCGACGTGTTGTTTTGTGATAGCGCATGGCGTCAGATGAATTGACCCTGCGTGTGGAGAGGGCAATCCGTAACGGGACGCTGTTCTCCAAAATGGTTTCGGAAGAAATATCCAGACTCCCATCCGGCGCAAGAAGCATGCGTACCTTGCAAAGTCCTGACCTTTGAGCGGCAAAGCTGACCAGCGCCTGTTGAACGGTATCCCGGTCATAGGTAAACCCGAAATAAGCAGCCGAAGCTGTCAGTCGCTCCAGATGTCTGTTGAGCAGAGAGTAACCACCACTCTCAAGCCGTAAAGATTCGATAAGTTGAAAATCACGGGGCGGTTGACGGAGAAACGCGCCTTTGCTCAAACATTCGTCAAATTCCGAAGATGCATCAGAATCCCAGGTGACGGCACTCCCGACCCCCATTGACAGAGAATAGGTCTGTCTGTCAAACAGCGCCGTGCGGATGGCAACGGAGAAAAGAATCTCGCCACCGGGGGCGATGCATCCGATCGCCCCGCAGTATATTCCGCGCGGTGTGTTTTCGAGTTCGGCGATTATTTCCATGCTCCGTCGTTTCGGGGCTCCGGTCACCGAACCGCACGGGAAAAGACTCTGAAAAATGTCCGCAAGGCCTGTTTCCGGGCGGAGTACCGCTGAAACCGTGGAAGTCATCTGATGGACGGTCGGATATGTTTCGACTTTAAACAGGTCATCAACAGTTACCGATCCGGTTTCGGCGATAATTCCAAGATCACTGCGCAACAGGTCAACGATCATAAGGTTTTCGGCTCGTTCTTTGGGACTGCTTCGCAGCTGTTCGATTGCCGCAATATCTTCACCCGGCCAGCGCCCCCGACTGATGGTTCCTTTCATCGGACGGGTGGTGATAACGCCATTTTGCAGCGAAAAAAAGAGTTCCGGTGAAGCGGAGAGAACGGTAAAACGACCAATGTCGAAGTACGCACAGAACGGCGCCCGCTGAGCGTTCCCGATTCGAGAGTACAATGCGGGTGGATTTCCCGTAAAATGTCCCTGAAGCGGGAAGGTATAATTGGTCTGATAACAGTCGCCGGCGGCAATATAGTCACGTATCAGTCCGACACTTCGCGTGTACTCCTCAGATTTTTTCTGTGGCTCCAGCACAATACCGTCTGAAGGAAGAGGCAGTCCCGAGCCTGAGGCAACGGTGTGACGTTCTGCATATAACGCGAACCATGCAAGCGGCAATCCTTCAACCGGCGGAGTGAACGGCAAATCAGGGTTAAGGGCAAAGGCCGCTTCGTAGGCCACAAATCCGACTGCATACTGACCGTCTGCCGCGGCTTGCTCTGCCAGGTGTAACACTTCCATAACCTGGCTGTTCTCCATGGCGATCAACGTCCTGATATAGCCGTCAAAACGC
The DNA here is from genome assembly GCA_009885845.1 of Geobacter sp. GTDB lineage: Bacteria > Desulfobacterota > Desulfuromonadia > Geobacterales > Pseudopelobacteraceae > JACRCG01. The sequence continues at coordinate 5,809 of VFJW01000070.1, read as the reverse complement.
CAGGAGGCGGTACTGTTGTTTTCGCCGAATGAATCGAAGAATATCACCGGATATTCAGACATTCTGCCCTTTCCATCTCCGCTTCAGCCAGTTTCCGAGATCATCCATCAAGGTGTACATCACCGGCACGACCAGCAAAGTCAGCAGAGTGGACGTCAAAAGTCCGCCAACCACGGCGCGGGCCATAGGTGCACGCATCTCTGCACCGGCCCCGAGTGCCAGAAAAAGCGGCATCATACCGAAAATCATAGCCAGAGTCGTCATGACAATCGGTCTCAAACGGGTTCGGCCTGCCAGAATGACCGCCTCACGGCGACTCATGCCATCCCTTCTTTGCAGCACCTTGGCATAATCGACGAGCAGAATAGCATTTTTGGTTACCAGTCCCATCAGCATGATCAGACCGATCAGCGACATGATGTTGACGGTGTCGCCGGTCAGCTTGAGCATGCCGGCCATGCCGACGATGGAAAGCGGCAGAGAAAACATGATGGCAAACGGTTCGAAAAAAGATTCAAACTGGGCAGCAAGAATCAGATAGACAAAGAGCACCGCCAACAGCAGTGATTCACCCATATAGCCGAATGATTCGGCCATATCCTCGGCCTCACCAGAAAGATTGACTGAGTATCCGGGCGGCATGTTTATCCGTTTGGAGGCTTCCTCAACATGTTTGGCAGCCGTACCCACCGGCAGTTGGTCAAGATTGGCACTAACCGTTACCTGACGCGCAAGATCGCGGCGGTTTATCTCTGTCGGTGAAGCAGCCACGACTGTGCTGGTAAGGCTGGAGAGAGGAATCAACCTGACTCCGTTTCCTCCATCCGGTACGGACACTTTCAGGTCCAGTATTTGAGACGTATTCTGTCGTAAATGTGACGGAAGTCGCACACGGATATTGACCGCATCACCATCTTCATCTTCAAAGGTAGATATTGCTTCACCTCCAACCAGGCGGCTCATAGCACCAACAATTGTACTTGTTGAAACACCGGCAGACAGTGCTTTATCGCGATCAACACGCATCCGGTATTCAGGAATATCATTCTCAAGTGTCATGGAAAGATCGACGATGCCGGGAACTTTATAGAGTTCCTCCTTAAGTCGTGCCCCAAGCTGTTTCAGTACTGTCAGGTCGTCTCCCTTGAGATTAACGTTGAGCGGTTTCTGTGCTCCCCCTATCTGCCCGACCTCCTCGATTGAAAAGGTGATTCCCGCCACCTTCAGCAACTGCGTCCGCATTTCCCTCTGCAGGAGAAACTGGTTCTTCGTCCGCTCATTTCGTTCTTTAAGCTTCACATACAGCAGGCCATCGCGCACTGTACCGCTGTCTCCGGCTCCTATGGTTGCATAGGTGTGCCCGACTTCCGGTACCGCGTTCACGACTGCCAGAACGGCATTCAGCCGGTTCTCGGTTTCGGCAATCGAAGCGTCCGGGGCGGTTTTGAATGAGATCTGAAACTCCCCTTTGTCCTGCGGGGCCATGAATGATGACTCCAGGGTACTGAAAATGAAAATTCCGGCAACGAAGGCGACTACGGCAAGTGCCACAACACTTTTACGGTGATCCAAAGCCCAGGCAATAGCGCTCCGGTACTTGTCAGCACTCCTGTCAAACCAGGAGTTGAAGATTTCCAGATAACGGGCAATCCCGGTGCGTTTCCCCTGCAGGTGGATCGAGGGGTCATGCCAGCGTGAGGAAAGCATCGGATCAAGGGTAAATGAAACGAACAAAGAAACGAGCACGGCAAAGGCGACGCTGATGCCGAACTGGTAGAAAAAGCGTCCGACAATCCCTTTCATGAATGCAACCGGAATAAATACCGCAATAATTGACATCGAAGTGGCAAAGACCGCCAGTCCAATCTCTGAAGTGCCGAACCGTGCCGCCTCCATATGATCCTTCCCCATCTCCAGATGGCGGACGATATTTTCCCGTACAACAATGGCGTCGTCGATCAGCATACCGATGGCAAGCGAAAGAGCCATGAGTGTCATGACATTGAGTGTCATGCCGAGAGCATTCATAATAATAAATGAGGAGATAACTGAAATAGGCAGGGTTATTCCGGTAATCACCGTTGAGCGCCAGGAATTGATAAAACAAAACACAATCAGTACCGTCAATATGCCGCCGATGAGCAGAGTCTCCTTGACATCTGCCAGCGACTCGCGGGTCATGATCGAACCGTCACGCACCAGAGAAACGGTGACGCCGGGGGGAAGTTCCTTCTGCAGTTTGTCCATGACTTTCTTGACCGTATCAACCAGTTCCACCTGATTGCCGCCTGATTGTTTGTAGATATCCAGGCCGATGGCAGGTTTTCCGTTTACCAGCGCCAGTTTGCGCTTTTCCTCAATGCCGTCACCAACCAGCGCTACTTCGCCAAGCCGGATCGGACGCCCGTTCCTTTGAGCCACAGACATCAGGCGGTACTGCTCGGCACGCTCCGGCTTCCCCTCTATCCGGAGCGGATATTCAGCAGTTCCCCTCGTTATTCGACCCAACGGGGTGTTGGTGTTCTCGGAGCGGATGCCAGCAACAATATCGTTCACCCCAAGCATGAGAGCATCGAGCCGGGCAGGATCGAGATCAATGGTAACCTCGCGTTTCTGTCCGCCAACCATGTCAACTTTGCCAACTCCGGCAACACTCTCAAAGCGTTTTTTAACCTTTTTTTCTACCAGTGTGGTCAGCTCACGGGGTGACAATGTTGTAGATTCAACCGCAAGTGCGGCAATTGGTGCGGCATTAAAATCCAGTTTCTGGATGATCGGTTCATCGATAGACGTCGGCAGAGTACCGCGAACAGACGAGATTTTGGCCCGTACTTCCTGGGCGCAATCATTTACCTTCTCCTCCAGACGAAATTCGACGACGACAGTCGAGACTCCTTCCCGGGAAGTGGAAAATACATGCTTTACGCCGGCGATCTGGTTGACCGCCTCCTCAAGGCGCTTGGATACTTCACGTTCGACCGTTTCCGGTGAAGCTCCGGCAAAGGTTGTAACTACCGAGATAATCGGGAACTCGACATTAGGAAACATTTCGACTGAAAGACGGCGATAGGAAAAGATTCCGAGAACAACCAGGGCCAGAATCATGACCGTGGCAAAGATCGGACGTTTGATGGAGGTATTAGAGAGGATCATAGAGCGTCCTTGACTTTATTTTGAAGGCGTGACAGCAACCTTGTCACCATCTTTCAGGTTGAAACCGCCCCGGACAACATACTGTTCACCCGGTTTGAGACCGGAAGCAATCTCAACCATATCGCCGGTAACGGAACCGCTCAAAATCTCCCGATTGCGGACGATTCCGTTTTCAACTACAAACATGTTTCCTTTTTTTGTCTGGGTGTCAAAGGTGCCGATCGCGCTGCGTGGTACCTGCAGCACCTGCGGCCGTACTCCGGTGACTATACGCCCTTTGGCAAAGAGCCCGCCTTTGAGATTTTCCGGGACATTACGCACTTCGGCGATGACTTTCAGCGAGCGATCCGCCGCAGAGAGTTCGGGGTTGATGTACATGACTTTACCCATGAATGTTCGACCCGGCTGAGAATCGACAGAAAATTCTACCGGTTGGCCAACTTTGACCCGACCGGAATCTACCGATGAGACGGTAACCGTAAGATTCAGCAGCCTATTGTCAACAATCCGGAAAATCGGTTTTGCGGCCGCCGCATCGCTGGCCAGATCGCCGACATTGACGTCCCGCAGAGCGATAATACCGTCGATCGGCGCCAGAACAATTCCTTTTGCCTGTCGGGCCGTTCCCTGTCGCAGTTCTTCTTCAGACACCTGAATTTGTGCCGCTGCCACTCCAATTCGGGCTTTGGCTGCCTCTGTCTCACTCCTGGCATCATCGACGGTCTGCTGGGTGGCCAGTCCCGATTCTTTCAGCTTGTGAATACGGGTCAGCTCACGTTCTGCGCGATTGGCCGCCACTTGAGTCTGTGCCAGATTCGCCCTCGCTGAGACAATTCCCGCTTCAGCCCGCTTTACCTGTGCCTCTGTTTCAGCAACGTCGATGCGTACCAGCGGCTGACCTTTTCTTACGTGAACCCATTCCGAAACCATGACCTGTTTGATTAATCCCGGTATCTGGGTTTTTACATCCACCGAGAACTTAGGCTCCAGGCTGCCGGTTACTTCGATACTGTCGGAAACACCGGAGGCAGCTGCGGCCTGGACCTCGACTGCGACGGGAGGCTTGGAGACCTGCTCCGCACTTTTCTGTGCGTCACTCTTGCCACAGGCATTGATGCTTAATAAACTCGTTATCAGGAAAACCATTACGGCAAACTGCTTCATTTCAAACTCCTTGTTCAAATACATAATGACTCGGACGGTATAGTTTTACGTCAGGGCTGCGCGATGCCGTTAAAGACAAGTTCCAGCATGCGGGTCATCGATGCGCCGTCTATACGGGGATTGCTGTGGCACAGCTGCTCCTCAATGGTGATGTTGAGGCAGGCCAAGATCGTCCAGACGATGTCCTGTACATTTCCCGGCCTGATTTCACCCTGTGCGATACCCTCTTCGACAAGTACGGTTAACGCATCAAGCATCCGGTCGTAATACTGCTCAAGGTCGAATGGGGGAGCACCCTGCGGGGTTCCGTAGTAGATCGAGTAGCACAGTTTTACAAGCGGCAGCTGCTGAATATAGCTTGAGAAAAGCCCGGTACAGAAGTGAATTACGCGCTGCCTGGCGCTGCCCGGAAAGCCGGTAAGACCGGTAAGCAGGGTTTCGAACTGCGCATAGGATTCTTCCATCAGCTGCTGATATAATCCTTCTTTGCTTTTAAAATAATAGTAGAGCACCGGCTTGGTTACTCCGGCTGCCTCGCAGAGTTCCCGAACCGATGTGGCGGCATAGCCGCGAAGGGTAAATTGAACAAGTGCGGCAGCAAGCAGACGTTCGCGTGCTTCAACCGGAGGCATGGGAATGGGAGGTGCTGTTTGAGTTTTCATGGGGCTCATTCTACGAGGAGATACTTATATACCTATCGGTAGGTATATTTTAATAGAGGGGCGATTGTCAATTATTTTTCTACGCTGTCCGCATTGGTTGGCAATACTCTTTGCATGTAGTTCACAGCGGATTGTGAGGATCAAGCGGCCTCTTTCCAGACCTTCTTTTGCAGTTGGAGGCGCAACGGGCCGTTCTTTTTGATAAGGGCTTGTGCCAGGCAGGCGTGCAGCCCTTCGATGTTTGGGATCATCGGCATGACACTGCCGCATTCAGGGCATTTTCTGGTGGTAATCCCTACGATGGTGACATTATCGAGGCCGCATTCACGGTAATGGTAGTTCTCGTGAATTTCCAGCATATCGCCCTGTTCACAATTTCTGCACTTCATTTTTCTCTCCATGCGGTAACGACTTCAAGGATTGGTTGGGAATCGTATTTTTGTTTCCTAAGAAAACAAATCCGCCCCCTTTTTCCCTTTTCACGTCTTTATATTTGGAGAAGCGACCCCTCTGCTTCTTCTTGTGATTCACCGACTTACGAACTCTCTTATCCTGGTGTTGGCAATCAAACGGTCGAGAGTTGTAGCAGTGAAAACCTTACCATTCAGGCGCAGCAGAAGATCGTGCATGTCGGCCCTTCTCTGACGGAACCCTCTGCCGTCGATGCAGGCAACCACCTCGTAGTGCGGCTTGCCCTCGCTGACATGTTTGTTCCGCTGGGTTTCCAGCTCTTTCATCCTGGTCACCTTGTCTCTGGCGGTGCCGTCGTCGCTGGTGATCTTGGCCTCGATGATCACCACCGGGTTGATTTCGTCGGGGATACAAAAATC